>RZZM01000260.1 GCA_009929845.1 Spartobacteria bacterium | reverse complement strand
GGAACCTCTTCAGGTGAAAAATGGTTATTTTCAAGTTCTCTGTCCCCGTTCCTTTTCCAAGCTTTTTCATTACCAGCGAAGACCCACCACGGTCTACTTTTTCGGGGGAGGCTCAGGTGGCGGGTTCCAGCGTCCGGCGATCAGGATGGTTCCAGGATGGAACGGGGTGCGGCGTTCGGGCGGCAGGGTTTCGCGTGCCAGGCGATAGGCCGCCAATCCAACGGCAAGCGCGACGAGCGAATAGGAGTAATATCCGTACGGAGGGCCAGAAATAATGAAAAAGACATCTACAATCACGGCTAAAGAATTCGATGCCAAATTTGATCGCGGCGAAGACATTTCGGAATACATTGACACGAGTAAGATTAAGCGTCCCGGCTTGAATGCGCGTCGTATAAATGTGGATTTTCCCGAGTGGATTATTCAGAATTTAGACTCCGAGTCCAAGATGATCGGCGTGAGCCGCCAATCGTTGATAAAGCTCTGGATAGCCGAGAGATTGCAACTGGAACGGCGAGCCAAGGCCTAACAAATGAAATGCATAACGACGAAGAGGGGGACTCGGTAAAGCCTGTCACGGTTGCAGGTCGGTTGTTGCGTATCGCGGGAATCACAATCGCAATTCTGCTTGTCGTGATCACAAACGCGATGCACGGCCGGGGAATGGATCACGTATCACACGAATGGCACGAATTTCCGTTTTTGTCCGATGGCATCGGCCGCCACGATGGCGTGCATCACTTTTTCGGGCGTGATGATGCCCGCCTCGTGAAATATGCACTCGCCGGGGGTACAGGCCTTCTCCGCCACCTTCATCAGGTCGGCGCGGCGGCATCCCTCAAGCCCCAACTGCGCCAGTGTGGTGGGCAGCCCGACCTGTTCACAGAAGGCGTAAACACGGTCTGATTCCGCCGGATCGGCGTCCGTGAGTTGAAGTCCGGCCAGCACGCCAAAGGCGACCTTTTCGCCATGGTAAAACGCGTGGGTGGCCTCCAGCGCCGTCAGCCCGTTGTGCACGGAATGGGCGGTGGCCAGGCCCCCGCTCTCGAATCCGATTCCGCTGAGCAGGATATTCGCCTCGACGATGCGTGAGAAGGCGGGTGTAACCACCTGGCATTCGGCGGCGGTTTTTGCCGCCATGCCGTAAGCCAGCAGGGTGTCATAGCAGAGTCGGGCAATGTGGATGCCGACCATGGGGCTGATCCCGCCGCAGGCATTCTCCGAGAGTGTGCGCCGACACGAATCGGCCTCGAACCAAGTGGCCAGAGCGTCACCCATGCCGGCCACCAGGAAGCGCGCGGGGGCCTGCGCAATGACAGTTTCGTCGACCAGCACTGCGGCCGGATTCATCTTCTGCAGGTAGACAAAGTCAAACACCCCGTCTTCCGAGTAGACAACCGCGCATCCGCTGCACGGGGCATCCGTGGAAGCGATGGTGGGAACAATGAGTACCGGGATATTGGCCCGGTCCGCTGCGATCTTGGCGGCATCAATCGTCTTTCCTCCGCCCACACCGACCAGGACCTCCACCCCGTGTTTTTCGATGATGGCGGCGACCCGGGCCAGTTCCTTTTCACTGCACTCCCCCCCGAAGAGTTCAACCCGCGCAGCACGGTTACCCCTATCCACTTCGTATGCCGGTAGAATTTTATTGTATGCCGTGGGGGAGGCCAGGATCAATCCTTGCTGTCCAAAAAGAGCCATATACTCGGGCAGCTTTTTCAGGACCCCCTCGCCCTGTATGTACTTTCCAGGGAACACCGCTTTCTTGAACATCATCGGACTCCTTTTTAACTTTCAGTAAAACCAACAGGAAACAAGGCGTACGCTAGTGTAACGCAACGCGAATGTCAACGCGGATGGGAGGCCAATCCACGTTGCAAACTTCAGCTTTGAAACGATGAAGATCACCCCAAAGAGACCGACGACCTTGGCGGGGAGCCGGGCCCTGCGCTGCCAGACCCGCAAGCCCGTATTCCTGGTCAACACTCGCAAAACAAGGGATAAATGAGGCTCGTTGTCCGGCCTTCAGGCTGCCGCGCACGGCGAGCCCACGCAGGCACGGCAAAATGACAGGCCATAGTTAAATACCGGGACTGAACCCAAATCTACGCAACCATCCTCCAACCCATCGCAAATCTTAATCGCACTCCTCTCATCGCCTTCCCCCGCGGAGCAGCCTCCGGCCCGATGGGCGAACAAAAGAGTGCGATTAGAAACGGCGAAAGACACGGCCCGGCCGTTTGTTGTCCCGATAATTTACAACCGCTGCGCTAGAGGAAGTCAGAGGGGGAAAAGAGCGTAACTACCTAAACTCCCCCATTCCTGGTACTCTGACCCCAAAATCCTTAAATACTGGGACTCTGGTACCCAAAATCCCCCCGCCCGCCCCTCCGCAGGGTAATCATAACCACTTCGGGAGGACAGAAGAGGCGCCAGTGGAAGTCGCCGGTGCCGATGCCGCGCGAGACATAGACCTCGTGTTCCCCGCCGAGGGTGTAGCGTCCGACTTCAAACCGCTTTCCGAGTTTCGTGGAGGTCACGATGGCGCCGTAGCCGGGGACGCGCACCTGTCCGCCGTGGGTATGTCCGCAAAGAAGCAGGTTGAAGTGTTCCGGCGGAAGATGCAACAGGATATCGGGGCTGTGGCTCACCGCGATCACAAACGGGTCGTCCCCTGTTCCCCGGCAGGCGGTTACGGGGTCTACGATGCCCTTCCGGACGTCATCAAACCCGACAAACGGCAGCGAAACCCCATCCCGCTCCAGGCGGAAAGAGGCATTGCGCAGCGGAACAAATCCGGCCTTTTTCGAATAATCACAAAAGGCCATGATGCTGTTTTTGTACTTATGCTTATACTCCCAATTGCCCGGGACCGCCATTTTGGCCAGGCGTGCGGGAAAACGGCCAAACCACTCGGCCGCCGCCGGCCAGTCCTTTGAGCGGTTCACATTGTCCCCGCCCAGGATCACCACATCCGGTTCTTCCTCACACAAAATCTTCATGACCTTGCGGTCCAGCGGCAACACCCTGCTTTTGAAATGCAAATCCGCCAGGAAGGCGATGCGCAACCCGTCCCACACCGCCGGAAGCGAGCGAAACGTCAGCGACAGGCGGGTGAGCATGTCGGGCCATAAATCCATATGCCTGAAAGTTGTCATAAAGTCAGCTTATTTAACATTGCAAAACCCGCCACATTCCCTAGCATCCTGATATGCGAGAAGTTGCAGGATATTCTATTGTACGCGATATCGTCGGAGGCGGCATGGCCGACCTCTACGTGGCATTGGACGAACAGCACAACCGCGTCGTCCTTCGTTTACTCAAGGAAGAATACGCCCGGGACCGGCGAATTCACAAGAATTTCCTTAAGGGGGTGAAGATTCTTTCCCTGCTGCGTCATCCCAACATCGTGCGGCTGATCAAATCGGGAAAAATCGGCAAGGTACCCTACATGGTGCTGGAACTTATCGAGGCGCGCACGATGCGCGATCTCATCCTCCACCAGGAGGATTTACTCGTGCAGAATCCGCTTTCCCTGATCCGCCAGATGGCCATGACCCTGTATTTTGTGCATTCACGGGGCTTTATCCACCTGGATTTCAAGCCCGAAAACCTGATGGTGCAGGACAACGGCCATGTGGTGCTGCTGGATTTCGACCTGGCCATGGAACGTAAGAATAAACCCATTAAAATCCGCCAGGTGCCCGGCACGCCCGCGTATCTGGCCCCCGAGGTGCAGAAACAGGGCCTGGTGGATGAATGCGCAGATATTTACAGTTTTGGAGTGACTTGCTATGAGATGCTTTGTTATCACAAGCCCTTTGAGGATGTGACCATCGACAAGGCGCGATTGGCGCAACTGGACCCGAAGGTCCCCGCGCGGCCGATTCACCGCTACAAGGCGGATGTGCCGCGCCGGCTGGAGACCATTGTCCTCAAATGCCTTGCGAAGGACCCGATGCAGCGGTATCCTTCCATGAGCCTGGTAGTAAAAGACCTTGAAGCCTTGATATAGTGGATTTGACATGACTGATATATATGTAAAAAAACGGCAGAGCCAGAAAGGCTGTCTGCGCGTGGCCGGGTTACTGGCCATCCTGTTGGTATTGGGATTGCTCTGGATCATTGCCAGTAAGCAGGCGGCCCGCAAACGCGAGGAACTCGCGGCCCCCATGCCCGATGAACAGGAACTGATCGAACAGGCCGCCGGTGTCGATACGGCGGAACCCGCGCCCGCGGCAAACGAAGTCCGCGAAACGGTCTCCGCCGCCCCTTCGGGGACCGGCAACAGCCGGGACCTTCTCGCCCAGGGCGCCCAGCTCTACAAGGACGGGAATTTTGAGGAAGCCCGCGTGAAGTTTTTCGAGGCGCTGAAGGCGGCCCGGAACGACAACGAACGCGCCGCCATCAAAAAAGTGCTCGGCAAACTGCACACGGAAATGATCTTTACGCCGCGGCGCATGGAAGAAAAGGTGGACTATACCCTGCAGCGCGGCGACTCCCTCGACGCCCTGGCCAAGCGCTTCAAGACCAACAAGGAACTTATCGCCAAAAGCAACGGGGTCAAGGGGTCGCTCATTCGCGAAGGGGATCGCTTCCGCATTTTGAACGGTACGTTCCGGATCGTGGTGGACCGCTCGGACAACGAACTGGAAGTTTTCCTCAATGACCGGTTTTTCAAGCTGTATAAGGTGGGAACCGGCCAATATGAAAAGACGCCACTGGGGGAATTCGAGATTACCGGGCGCACGGCCCAGCCGGTCTGGTGGCGTCCCGACGGGAAACGAGTCCCCTACGGCGACCCGGAGAACCTGCTGGGGACGCATTGGCTTTCCCTGAATATACGCGGCTATGGACTGCATGGCACCTGGGAACCGGATACCATCGGCAAACATGCCAGCGCCGGCTGCGTACGACTGCTTAACGAAGATATTGAAGAATTGTATACCATCATCCCTATCGGGACACCGGTCATCATTAAAGAGTAAAAGGAGGATATCCCCGGTGACAACCTATGCTTTACCTTTTGAAAAACCCATTGTTGAACTTGAAAAGAAAGTGCAGGACCTGCGCAGTTTCAGTCAGAACCAGGATATTGACGTATCCCAGGAGATTGAACAGATGCAGCAGAAGATTGATGATACCCGCAGGGATATCTATGGTCATCTGACGCCCTGGCAGAAGGTGCAGGTGGCCCGCCACCCGACCCGTCCGTACCCCATCGACTACATCTCAAACTTCTCGCCGGAATTCCTGGAACTGCACGGCGACCGGCTGTTTGCCGACGACCACGCGATTGTGGGCGGCTTCGGGAAAATCGCCGACAAAAAAGTTTTGTTCATCGGCACATGCAAGGGCCGCGACACCAAGAGCAACCTGAAATGCAATTTCGGATGCGCCTATCCGGAGGGCTACCGCAAGGCGTTGCGCCTGATGAAGCTGGCGGCCAAGTTTAATCTGCCGATCGTCACATTTATCGACACCCCGGGGGCCTTTCCCGGCGTGGAATCCGAGGAACGCCATATCGCCGAAGCGATTGCTGTCAATCTGCGTGAGTCCTTCACACTGCCGGTGCCCATTGTTGTGGTGATCACCGGGGAAGGCGGCAGTGGCGGCGCGCTGGGCATCGGGATCGGCAATCGCGTGTTGATCCTGGAACATTCCTACTACTCGGTTATTTCCCCCGAGGGATGCGCGGCCATTCTCTGGAAGGACCGCGCGTTCGCCGACAAGGCCGCCGAAGCCCTGCATTTGACCTCTGACGCCCTCCTGGAAATGAAGCTGGTCGATGAAATCATCCCGGAACCCGTTGGCGGCGCGCATTCCGATTACGAGGCGGTTTTTGAGAACATGAAAAATGCCATCCTGCGCAACCTGGAAGAGCTGCAGGAACTTTCCACGGAAGAGTTGATGCAGCAGCGCTATGAAAAATTCCGGGCGATGGGTGTTTTTGAAGAACCCGAAGTCAAAAAGAAAAAATAGCGGCGGCACGATGGCATTGAATCTATTCCGTCGGCTATGGATTGTATGGATCATGTTCTTGTTGGTCGGCGGGGTCCGTAGCCTACACGCGCAGGATCACCGCGCCCTTGAGAAAATCGTTGCCCGGCTGGAGGCCCGGCGGGAAAGCATGGCATCCTGCCGAATGCCTTTTACCCACGAGCGTTCCTCGTCGCTGTTGCTCCACCCCCAGACCCGCGACGGCGTCATCTATTTTGACCGCGCCGCCGGCATCGCCATCCATTACCAGCAACCGGTGTCCTACGCCCTGCTGATTTCCGGCGAAAACGCCTACATGCTCCAAAGCAACACCGTGGAAAGACTCAGCACCGCACAGGAACCCATGTTCAACGGACTGGCCGATTTCTTTCACGCTGATTTCTCGATGCTGGAAAAGCATTTCGACGTCACCGAAATCCGCGAAAAGCCCCCCCTGATCACCATCACCTTCCGCCCGCGGCGGAGCATGGGCCTGGCCGAATTACAGATGACAGTCAATGAACAACGGGGCGTCATCGAACGGATGATCATCAACGAATCCTCCGGCGACAAACAAGAGATGGTGTTTGGAGAGCCGGACTTCGCTCCGCTGGACCCGGCCCTGTTTACGCTGGGACACTGGACCTCGCCGGACCTTGCGCGGGCCTACGAACCCGCCCCACCCTGACACGGAATGCGATTGCGATGTACCTGACCCTACATGACGCCGCCCTGTCCTTTCATGTCGAACCCGTTCCCACCGGGTTCCGCGAGTGCCTCGAACAACAACGCGGCCTGACGAACCGGCCCGATCATATCTATGCCGCCACCATCCTGGGAGAAATTACAGCCGCCCAGCATAATTTTGCTGAGGATGTCCCCCCCGACCTGCCCGAAGAAAGCGCCTTGGCGGCATGCATCGAGGCCGTATGGGGCCCCGGAGTTCCAACAACGGTTGTGAATACCGCCTGTACCTCCGGCGCCACCGCCCTTGTTTGCGCGGCATGCCA
>RZZM01000686.1 GCA_009929845.1 Spartobacteria bacterium | reverse complement strand
ACGCTGCCCATGTTGCCCTCGTAGGTGGCCCCGGTGTTGTCGCGAATACTGAGCTTGTTGCCTTCCTGGAATACCGTGAAAGAATAAATCTTGATGCCGCCGCTCGTCCCGGGCGTGCTGTTGTTGGCCGTCGCGCCCGTGAACTGATAGGTCGCCACAATGCTCTTGCCGTTCACATCACTTCCAGCCGTACCGGTGTATTGATAGGTAGCCGTCAGGGCCTGACCGGGGATCGGCGCCGGCAGGCTGACCGACCACGCGCCGGTGTCGTAAGTGATACGTCCGCTTGATCCATCATTGCCTTCAAGCGTGCCTGCGCCGTTGTCCTGCAAGGAATACCCGGCCGCGCTAATCCGCAATGAACCGGCCACAACAGGATGATCCCTGAGTACGCCGGAAAACTCGCGAGAACTGGCATCGCCACGCCCGATGTTATCCGTCGTGTCGTAGGTGGCGCCGCTCGCGCTCGGCAGCGTTATCGACCAGGCGCCGCTGCTGTAGGAAATGGTTCCGCCGCCGCCTGTGCGATTGCAGGTCAGCCCGCCGGACGAATCATCCGTAAAGGCAAAATCACCCACCGTGATCTGCACCGAGCCAACGGTGATATCTCCGCCGCTGAGGCGTCCGGAATAGGTCTGGGCCGAAGCCGTTCCCCTCCCGACCGTTTCCGTAACCGTTTCTCCTGTGGGGTCCGTCCGCTCCCGGTCGGTATACGAACTGACCAGCAAGGTTCCACTGGCGGGATTATACACCCCGCTATAGTTCACCCAGTTATAACTATCACTCCAACTATCTACACCTCCACCGCTCGTCCACTCACAACCTGTTATAAGCAACGCAACCAGTGAACCAGTGAATCCGGCTATCAACAATTTCCTCATCTATCTCTCCTTAGTCACAGTTTTCCGTCAAATCCTACTACTTTACGGCGCAGCCTCAACCCAAATTATTGTATTTCGGCCATTTTCCTGTTTCGGGCATCTATCTTAGTAATACAGCCCCATCAATTGATTGATCTGGTACTGGTTCAGCGTCGGTTCGGTGCCGTACCAGCCCCAGTTGGCGGTTTCACCGCCACCACTGCTGAACTGGATGTACCAGTTACCCGTTATCGGCCAGTACACCGCGATATCGGTCTTGCCATCGCCATCATAATCGGCAGGCACCGGGATGGACGCATACCAGCCCCAGTTGGGGGTTCCAATGCCGTTATTGCCGCTGTAGTTGATATACCAGTTGCCTGTCACCGGCCAGTATACCGCCACATCCGTCTTGCCGTCGCCATCATAATCGCCCTGGACCGGAACGGCCTCACGCCAGCCCCAGCTCTTGGCAATGCCCGAACCGTCGCTGCTCTTGAGAATGTACCACATGCCGGTTTCGTGCCAGTAGACGCCGATATCGGTCTTGCCGTCGCCGTCATAATC
>RZZM01000259.1 GCA_009929845.1 Spartobacteria bacterium | reverse complement strand
CCGCCCTCCGCCCTCCGCCCTCCGACCTCCGCCCTCCGCCCTCCGCCCTCCGACTACCACGTTACCTTCCACGAGGTAAGCAGATATGTCGTTTCAAGGTTGATTGTTTTTCCGCTTCGTAGTAGGGTCCCCAAATGCAGATGAATATGGATGAACAGGACCTGGTCCGGATGAACCGTGTGTTGCGGCATCGGCTGCGTAATCTGGCCTCGGGTATCAAGAGCAGTATCACGTTTCTGTCGCAGGAAATGGATGATCGTCTCCTGCCCGAAGAACGTGAATACTTTCCGCTGTTCCTGGACGCGTGTGATTCCATCCAACGGGTGACCGACCGGATGAGTTTGCTGTTTGATGCGCCGCCCGCGGGCGCGCCCGCCACCCTGGGCTTCGTGCTGGACCGCGTGCTGACTATTGTTGCACGCCGCTTTCCTGCCGCAAGCATCCGTACCACCGATGAGTGCTCGCGGAACCTCGCGCTGCCCGCGGCCGAACCGCTGGCCATCGCGCTGGAAGAGATTCTCGCCAACGCCATCGAGGCGGCGCCGCGCGATCCGGTGCTGCTGGATTGCCGACAAAGCGGCGATGAACTCAAATGCCTGGTCTACGACAAAGGCGCGACCGCGGTCTCTGATGATGACGTGCGCGAGTTCTACCAGCCCTTTTTTACCACGCGAACACAGCACCTGGGCATCGGCTTGCCCATCGCCAGGAAGATGGTTACTTCGATGGATGGGGTGCTGGTGATCACTCCGGATGAAGCGGGCGGGATGGTCGCCGAATTGGCCCTGCCCCTCGCGCCGGTTATGTAACTATGTAAGGACATATCGATATGGCTGAACAAATGACTCAAATGCATGTGCTGGTGGTCGAGGACGATGCCCTGTTGCGCAAGAATATCCACGACCGCCTGAAAAAATGGGGACATACTGTCGAGGCCTGCGAAGCGATTGCGGAAGCGAAGGGCCTGTTGGCGGATGAGGCCTTTGACCTGGCCCTGCTGGATATGCGCCTGCCCGATGGCGACGGCCTGGTTTTTCTTGATGAACTGCGCGCTGACTATCCTCAACTGGATGTGGTCATGATGACCGCCTATGCCGATGTGCGTACAGCCGTGGCCGCGCTGAAGAAGGGCGCCTTTGATTATCTGCCCAAACCGTTCGAGGACGCCCACCTGGAGAAGATTGTTCGTAATGCAGCCAACCAGGTCGAGTTGACCCAGTGCGTGGCGACATTGACCAAGTTGACGTCGGGCGACCAGGGCGCAGTGTGGGAATTCGATAATATGATTGGTACAGGCGCGCTTGGCAAGGTCTTCGAGACAACCCGTCGTATTGCCCAGTCTGCCGATACCACGGTGCTTATCCAGGGTGAAAGCGGCACCGGCAAGGGCATGCTCGCCAAGGCCATCCACCGTATTAGCCCACGCGCCGGCAAACCGTTTGTCGATATCAATTGTTCGGCCATCCCCGAGCAGTTGATGGAAAGTGAAATCTTCGGCTATGAAAAGGGCGCCTTCACCGACGCCAAAAACCGTAAACCGGGCCTGATGGAAATCGCCAACGGCGGCACCGTTTTCCTGGACGAAATCGGCGATATGGACCTGAACCTCCAGGGGAAACTCCTGAAGGTGCTGGAAGACAAGGAATTTCGCCGCCTGGGCGGCGCGCAGAAGACCAAGGTGGATATACGCATCGTGGCGGCGACCAACCGTGATCTCAAGCAGCGCGTGCAGGACGGGAAATTCCGCGAAGACCTGTATTACCGGTTGTCGGTTATCCCCATTCACATGCCTCCGCTTCGGGAACACCCGGACAGCATTAAGCCCCTGGCCGATTATTACCTGCGCCTCTTCAGTCGTCAGATGGGTCGCGACATCACCGGTCTTTCACCGCAGGCGGAAAACGCGCTGATGACTTATGCCTGGCCCGGCAATATCCGCGAACTGCGCAATGTCCTTGAACGCGGGGTGCTGCTCGAACAGGGGACGGAGGTGGACGTGGACGCTCTGGGTATTTCAGACGGCGCGATTCCGCATCCGGTTCCATCCGCTGCCGGCAACATGACCCCAATGAGTCTGATTGAATGCGAGAAGCAACTCATCCGCACCGTACTCGACAGCGTCGACGGCAACAAAAACAAAGCGGCCGGCATCCTGGAAATCCACCGGACCACCCTCTATAAAAAAATCGAAGAGTACGGCCTGTAGGCGGCATTTCCATGTTGTCCTGGGCAGGTATAGGCGCCGTCCAATAGAGGCTCAGAAATGAATTCTTCAATCCATACATACCATTCAGCGCACGATTATGATTGCAGTCGCCTGCCCGGCATTATCATTTTCATGTCACGATCGTGACATGAAAATGATAATGCCGGGGTGGGGTGTTTTAATGTTCTTTTCGCGGTGATTTTTTTGATATATCCGAAGCGACCGGGATAATCCCGCCAGCTTACGGGTTTATCCCAAAGCAACCCGGTCCCCCCGGTCATTGAGGACAATGACCCTCCCGCGTGCGTAAATGCTGGGGAAAACCCCGGGAGGGTCGCTGTCCTCAGCGACTGGATTATCCAACTGGCTATTAGATTCATCGGAAAGCTTGCCGGTCCCCCCCGGTCATTGAGGACAATGACCCTCCCGCGTGCGTAAATGCTGGGGAAAAACCGGGAGGGTCGCTGTCCTCAGCGACTGGATTATCCAACTGGCTATTAGATTCATCGGAAAGCTTGCCGGTGCACCCGGTCATTGGGGACAATGACCCTCCCGCGGGTGGAAACGCCCGGGAAAAACCGGGAGGGTCGCTGTCCTCAGCGACTGGATTATCCAACTGGCTATTAGATTCATCGGAAAGCTTGCCGGTGCACCCGGTCATTGAGGACAATGACCCTCCCGCGGGCGGAAACGCCCGGGAAAACAAGGGTCGCTGTCCTCAGCGACTGGGTTATCCAACTGGCTATTAGTTTCATCGGAAAGCCTCCCGATGCACCAGTCATTGGGGACAATGACCCTCCCGCGGGCGGAAACGCCCGGGAAAAACCGGGAGGGTCGCTGTCCTCAGCGACTGGGATAATCCCGCCAGCTTACATGTTTATCCTAAAGCAACCCGGTGCACCCGGTCATTGAGGACAATGACCCTCCCGCGTGCGTAAATGCTGGGGAAAACCCCGGGAGGGTCGCTGCTTGTCCCGCCGTAATATATGAAGGCGGGTCCTCAGCGACTGGGTTATCCAACTGGCTATTAGATTCATCGGAAAGCTTGCCGGTGCACCCGGTCATTGAGGACAATGACCCTCCCGTGTGCTTAAAATTACGGCATGCCAAGCAATGACCTTTTCAGGAGCAGTCGCCGCCGGGATCGGCGAGAAAAGAGTGCGATTACGAACAGGGAAATGCGGCATGTCAACGGGCGCAAATCTCGATATATTTTTCCTGCATTCGTTCGACGCATTTCCTGCCGTCGAAGGTCTGGACCTTTTCCTTGCCCGCGCTTCCGAGTCGTTCCCGTTCTTCCGGATGCTCGATCAGGTACCGGATATGTTCGGCCATGGCGGCCGTGTCGCCCGGCGCGAACAGCAGGGCCGTTTTCCGGTCTTCGAGGATTTCGCCCTGTCCGTCGGCCGTGGAGGCAATCACGGGATTGCCGACGGCCATCGCCTCAAACAGGGTGTTCGGGGTGCCTTCCTGGTGGCTGGGAAAGAGCTGGATATCAAAGCACTGGATGACCTGCAGGACGTCACCGCGGAAGCCTGTGAACCGAATGTGGTCCTCCAGGCGCTGCTCGCGCACCCATGTGGAGAGTTCGTCCTCGAAAGCGCCGTCGCCGACGACCCACAACCGGGTGTTGGGATAGTGCTTCAGGACGGTCTGCAAGGCCTGGAAAGCGTCCAGGTGCCCCTTGTGCGCTTCGAGGCGACCCACGATTCCGATGACGATATCCGGGACGGGCGCGCCCATTTCGGCGCGAAAGTCTGTCAGGAAGGCCGAACTTGCCGGGGTGATATTCTCCAGGGGGATGCCGTTATACAGCACCTCTATAGCCGTTTCGGGAATGTAACGTTTTTTGATGCAGAACTGCCGGGTGGACTCGGATACCGCGAACCCGTGACGCGTCCAGGGCCCGAGCAACCACTCGACCGGACGCTGATAAAGCGGGACGGTTCCGTAATTGCAGCGTCCGTGGACGATGACCGGCTTGCGCAGCAGCATGCCCGCGATTCGCGCCCACATGCAGGCCCCATAGCCGTGCGCGTGAATGATGTCCACCTGTTCGTCGCGCACCAGGCGGATCAGTTTGAATAGATTTCTGGGGTCCATCTTTCCGTACCCCAGGTACAACGGCGTGATTCCGCTGCGTGTCATTTCTTCCGCCGCCTTGTCCGGACCTTTACGGCTGCACAACAGGATACGGAACCGGCTCGCGTCAAAGCGGGGTATCCACCACTGGAAGGTGCGCGCCACCCCGTGCAGGCTCGCCTTGGCGCCGCCGAAGTGCTCGCACAGATGCAGGACAGTTATCTTTGGATGGTCGCTCATTGGTGGGACTACCTTCGATCCTTGATCACCTTGGCGGGAACGCCCGCCGCGATCTTGAAGGCGGGGATGTCCCGGGTCACCACGGCCCCGGCGCCGACGATGGCCTGCTCGCCGATATGCAGCCCGTCCATCACCTTGACCCCCGCGCCGAACCAGCAGCCTTCCCCGACCTCTATGCCCGCCGAGCAGCGCTCCTGTTCGAGCACCGTTACTTCCGCCTTGTCGAAGGCATGCCCGCCTCCGATAAAATACGTATAGGCAGCCACCAGTGTATTCCGGCCCAGGGTCACGTTGCTGCCCGAAAATATCTCGGCGTTGAATCCGATATTCACATGATCGCCCAGCGTGATGTTGCCGTTCTTGCAGCTCAGGATGGTGTTGCGTCCGATGAAGACCCCGTTGCCGATCCGGATGCCGGTGTTGTCCGTGCCTTTGGCATCCAGCAGGCACTGGTCGTCGATCACCACGTCATCGCCAATGAAAATCTTGTGCGGATGCCGCAGCGTGACGCCGCGTCCGAAGGCCACATTTTTTCCGCACGAACCCAGCAGGCGGGGGTACAGACGCGCGCGCAGCAACAGGCCCGCCGCGCCCCCCATGTGGCTGCACAGGCAGGTGATCAGTTCGTATTTCAACAAGGCGCCCAACCCGCGCCGCCCCACAAACAAATCACAGTACTTCTGCACCTTGCTTTTTCGTTCCGAGAATAGCTCTTTTTGAATATCAACGGCAATCTCTTCCATACTCACCTGGCTTTCAACCAGCCCTGGTCCACGTAGGCCCGGGCCGTCTGGCGGATTCCTTCTTCGTTGGAGTAGCGCACCTGATACCCGAGTTTGGCGCGCAGTTTCGTGGTGTCAAATGACCGGTCCTTGGTAAAAAATGCGACGCGCCGCCGGTAGATCGGCGGCTCGAGGCGGAGGGGGCGGCAGACGGCTTCGCACAGGTCGCCCATCAGGAAGAAGGGCCAGGCCGGCAGGCGGACGGGTCGGAACGGGTATCCCAGTTCGTCGGCGACCACGCGCCCCATTTCGCGAATAGTCACGGCCGACGGGTTGCCGCAGATAAACGCCTCCCCGTTCGCGTCCGGGTGGGTGGCGGCCCGCATCATGATATCTGTCAGGTCCTCGACATGGATCAGGTGGTAGAGGCATTCCTTTTTTCCCAGCAGCGGAAAGAACGGATAGGTCGCCATCTTGAAGACCTTCAGCAGTCGCCGGTCACCGGGGCCGTAGATCGCCGCGGGGCGGATCACGGTGAATGCCATGCCCTGGTCGGTCGCATATTCCCGCAACCAGTTTTCCGCCTCGGCCTTGGTAACCTGGTAAATGTCCCCCGGATTGAACCGGTAGGTTTCATCCGCCGGCGGGTCATCGATATGCCCGTGTACGCCGACCGTTGAGGTATGGATAAACCGTTTAAAATTAGGATTCTGCCGTGCCGCGTTGGCCAGGAGCTGCGTGCTGAGCACATGCACATTGTAATAGTCTTCATCGGAGAGTTTGGCCTCGCGGTAGGCGGCGGCCACATGGAAGATATAGTCAACATCCCGGGCCGCTTCCCGGATGGTTTCCTCTTCGAAGACTTCGCCCCGCACCCAGTGGATATCCAAATCCTGTAACGCCGAGGTGTTGGAGGATGTTCGCGCGACAGCCGTTACCCGCAGGCCGGCCTTTGCCAGTTTCCGGACAAGGACACTGCCGGTAAACCCGGTTGCGCCGGTAACCAGTACACTGGACCCTTCGGGTATCTGTGAACATTCACCATGATTCATATTTTTATCCGCATTCATCTGGAAGCCCGAACAACGTCACAAAGGCCCGCGCAAAAGAAAAGAAAAAAATCAATATATCCTGTAGGAAATCCGGTGTATAGTGGGTGGTAGAAGATAACAACAGCACACATGTGAAAGGTAACGCAATGTACGATGCATCAATATCCGCCATAAATGCCGCCTCGCTGCGGATGGATGTGTCCGCGCACAACATGGCCAACCTCAATACCGAAGACGCCCTGGCGCAGCGGGTCTCGCTGTCGGAACAATATCGGCAGGGTGGGGTACGTGCCGATGTTTACACCAGCACAGCCCGGCCGGACCTCCTGACCGAAACCGTTGAACAACTCGCGGTGGACCATTACCTGCAGGGCAACATCGAAGCCGTCCGTGCCCAGGACGAAATGACCGGCAGCATCATTGACCTGCTGGCGTGAGGTTGGGGTGTAGGTGGGTAGGTTGTAGCTTTTTAGGTGGTTAGAATTGGCACATGGGGCAACACGCATAATCCCCTCGATGGAATAGGCTCGTTGTTCAGGCTTTAGCCTGCCGCGCACGGCGAGCCACACGCACATTCAGAACTCCTTACCTAGACCGTTGGCCGCAGAATGATATTTTTCATTGATTCGCCAGTAATCGCGGTGATTTTTCAATTTCATCTGATGTTGAAGTCAACCTGCGTCTGGAAAAT
>RZZM01000258.1 GCA_009929845.1 Spartobacteria bacterium | reverse complement strand
GGCTGATTAAGAGTAGGAAATGGGCTATTTCTTGTGGAATTAAATATTTTTTCAACTCAACAACTATTTGCTGCTGTTATGTAAAATCCTGTAAATCCTACTAAATCCTGTCTAAAAAAATGATTCACAGGATGACTTTTTGAGAAGATACCTTTTTTGGTATTTTTTTGCGTTTTTGCGCTGTTTTCGTCAAGGTGAGGGCGGGCGTGTGAAGACGGATGGACCGGGCAGGGCGTAGGGTCGGAAGGTTTCCCGGTAGCCCTCCTGTTCGTTGTAAAAGATGGCGCGGTGCAGGCCGAGGTGCCCGGCGTCCGGACTGTCAATGAGCGTGGCGGAGTCGTTGGCGCTCATCTGGAAGAGCACGCGCATCTCGAATTCGCTGAGGGTTTTCCGAGCGAAGGCGCGGTTCACGTTGTTGCAGGTGTCGCAGGTGGCGATGACATGCATCCCGACGGTGGGGCCTTCCTTGATCAGGGTGTTGAATACGTCCGCCGGGTTGCCCCCGGAGTCGGTGTCGTCCAAGCTGAAGCTGAAGTCCTCCTCAAAGCGTAGCTTTTTGAATTTCTGCAGTTCATGAATGAGCAGGAAAAGGGGTGGGGCGGTCTCCGCCGTTGATTCAGCATCCCGCGCGGCGAGGTCGTCGGCGAGTCCGGTCATGAGGTCGGGCAGGTCGCGGGCCTTGAGGCGTGTGAACGCGCCGGGCAGGGCGAGCGCGAGTTCCGAGAGATAGCGATCATGCGGGGTTTCAGGCGCCAGGGCGTCAAGCAGAAGGACCCGGCAGCGCCCGGGGGCGTATTGCGCGCGCAGTGAGATGATGGCGGCGGCAAGCAAAGCCAGGGCGGTTTCGTCCTGCTGTCCGACGATCAGCAGGTGATTGCCGCTCTGCCGGTGAAAGACGGCTTCCGTGGGGCCTTTGATGGCGTTGGGGGCCCCCAGCCAGACATGCGTGTCGGGGGCGGGCGCCGGGGCGCGTCCCGTGGCAAGCAGCGATTGAAGCACGGTGTTGTCGCCGATATCCGCCGGGGTGTTGCCTTCAAATACAATGGGCGCGGGCCGGTCGGTCCCGTCCGCGGCGCAGCGTTCCTGAATGCGGGTCAGGCAGGTCTCGCGCACGTCGTCCGGCAGCCAGACCACCTGGAAGGGGCTGTTGCCCTCCACGGCGCCGGCGCTGTTGTTGTAGATGGCTTCGCCCGGACGTGAGAGGAGGCGCGGGGCCGGATTGTTGTCGGACATGATCAGGAAGGCGTCGGCTTCGTTGCATTGCAGGGCGACACGGATGACCATCTGGCCGATGGTGGTACGGGCGAGGGTGTAGGCGCCGCCCAGCGTTTGGGAACCCACCAGCACATGAATGCCGAAGGCGCGGCCCTGGCGTACGATGCGGTCCAGCAACAACGAGGCGTCCTGCGCGATCCGGTCGTCCTCGATGAACAGCTCCTGAAATTCGTCGATGATCAGCAAGGTGCGCGGCAGGGGCCGGGCGCCCGGCGTGGCGCGATAGGCTTCCATATCCTGCACCCCGAGGGCCCGGAACAAGTCGCCGCGCTGTTTGAGTTCTTCATCAACGCGCTGCAGGACGCTCAGCCCGAATTCACGGTCGCTCTCAATGGCGACCACCCGCGCGTGCGGCAGGCGATGCGTGGCGTAGCATTTGAATTCGACGCCCTTCTTGAAGTCGACCAGGTAAAACTCAACCTGTTCGGGACTGCACCAGAGCGCGGTGTTGGTGATAATTACATGGAAGAGATTGGATTTGCCCGAGCCGGTTTTGCCGGCGATGAGTCCGTGCTGCCGGGTGTCGCGCCCGATCGCCAGGAGTTGGAGTTTTGTCGCGCCGGTGCGTCCGATGGGCACAGTGAGTTCGCGGGCGGTGTCGGCGGACCACAGGTGCGCTTCATCCGGCGCAATATGGGCGAAGGGCACTTCGACGCGATTGGAGTCAATGCTGGCCCGGCCCACCTGTTGGAGGAGTGTCGTCATACGTTCTGGCGCGGGCGGGGCGTCGAGGACCACAGGGGTTTCGACGGGGTCCCGCAGGATGAACCCCGACCTGCGTCCGGTCAGGCAGATGCTGTTGGCGCGCAGATCGTCGGCGGAACATTCCTCGGGGAGTGTGAGGCGCTGGTCCCAGTGGATCAGCGAGTATACGCCGCAACGCGCGCCGCTGGCGGCAATGCTGAGCAGGCGCTTGGCGGCGGTGTCGCTGAAGTTGGCCGGGAAGTCGGCGACCACCAGGAAATGGTATTTCTCGGCAATCTCGCCGGCCTGGTCGTTGTATTCGGTGATGGAGGTATATTCGTTGCGCAGGTACATCTGAATGACTTTTTCCATGTGTTCATTCAGGTGCGCGAGTTGTTCTTCGATCTGGCGGGGTTGCGTCCATATGCGGCTGGTGATGAGGAATTCCTCGTAGTCCGCCAGGTGCATGATGCCGGCGAAGTTGCGGCCCAGCCCGACCGGGTCGAGGATGGTGAAGCAGATTTTGCCGGGGGGGGTGGTCAGGAGCAGGCGGAGCATGAGGGTGTTCAGGGCCTGCATGACATTTTCCTGGCCTGCTTGTTTTGTTTCGAAAAGCAGGGAGCCATGAAAGGGGATGCTGAGCGAGAGGGGCAGGGGGAATGCCGCGGGACCAGGCAGGGCGAGCCGGGGGTCGGTGGGTAGCGAGGGACAGTACCGGGCCAGGTCAATCTGGAGTTGTCCGAAACGGGTGGCGTGGATAAAATGATCGGGCGGGGTCCAGGCGTCCCAGGCCGCGGCGTCCCATGCCGGGAAGCATTTCGCGGCGAAGGCGTTGGTTGTTTCTATCGTTTGGTAGAGGGGGCGCGTCGTGGCTTCCCATTCTTCGGTCAGGGCCTGCCAGTCGGAGGCGAAGGCCCGGTCCCGTTTTCCGGCGGCAGCTTCAAACGCGGCCGTACACTGTTGGCGGTTGGCTTCCGTTTCAGCGGCCAGGGCCTGTTTTGTTCGGGTGTGCTGCTCTTCAAGTCGCTGCAGGCGCCGTGTGTGCAGGAATTCGTTTTTTTCATGCGCGTTTTCCTTGCGCGCGGCCAGGCGGTGCGTAAGGTGTTTGCGCGCTTCGGCGGCATGTTCGTTGGTCTGCTCCCATTGTGCTTCCAGGGCGGCCATCTTTTCATTGTAGGCCAGGGTTAAGGCCTGGGTGTCGCGCTCGAACCGCGCGTGGGCGAGGGCCAGGCAGGTGTCGTGCAGGCTACGCGCGCGCTTAAGCGCTTCCGCCAGCCGGAGGGCGGACGGTCGGGCCTGTCGTTTCCCAAGGGCGTGTACGAGGCCCACGGCTCCCAGCGCGACAAGTATCCCGCTTTCAATGAAGATAATCGTGGGCAGCGTCTGCCGGAAGTACATCAGTACGGGCACCAGCAGAAAAACGGCCAGCAGGGCGAGCGTAACGAACAGCCACAGCGGCAGCGCGCGGAAAAATGCGGGTATCCGAAAGGCCCGGAAGGCGCGCGTGCGCGCATCAAGATCGCCCAGGACTTCGGTGAGGCGGTTGTTGAGTTCATATTCATCTGCTTCACGGATAGATTCATCATGGGCCGGTTCCGAGAGCCACCGCACAAAGCCGCCATAGCCGGCCACCGCGCGGTAGGCCCCGGCGGACAACGTGGACAGGGCGTCGTGCTGCTGTTTGAGTATTTCCATGAATTCATCATAGACCGAGCTGATGCGCTGCTTCCCTTCGGGCCATGCCTGCCGGGTCTGCATCATTTCTTTTTGCAACTGGTTCTTGCTCGTGCCTTCGGTTTGTTCAATGCGCTCAAGTCCTGCCTGGCGGCTGTGCTTGGCGGCTTGATCAATACGTTCCGTGCGGGCGCTATACTTGCTTTCCGCCGCCTGCCTGGCTTGATACCATGTCGCGTCGGCGCGGCTCTCCGCGGCGGCCAGGGCGTTGTCCAGTTCCTGGCGTTCAAAGGCGTGCTGCCGTGCGGCGTCGTCGGTTTCCCGGCGCCATGCGGCGTTAAGCGCTTGTTCCCTCGCGGCAAACGAGGAGACCGCCTCTATCAGTTCATCGCGCAGGCGGATGATCGATGCTATATCCAGGGCGTCATTCACAGTCTTTCCTGACTTTGGTTAACAGCTTATCGAGTTTACCCATGGCTTCCAACCCGGAATGCAGGTGTGTCATCAATTCTTCCATATAGGCCTGCTCGAATTCAAGGGCTTTTTCATCGCGCCATGTTTCGTGCGCCGCCCGCCATTGGAGGGAAAGTTCTTTGGTCATGTTGGCCAGCGAGGTCCGGCAGGTGTGGATGCTCATGAGGCGCCTCCCGGTTCGGGAGTGCGGGCGGCGGATGGCGTGGCTGTGCCGGGCAGCGGGGTGTGCAGGTAGTCCTCCAGGTGCGTGATCGTCTGGTTGAGCAGCCGGATGGCCCCGGGCAGGTCGCCCGAGAGAAAGGTGTGCAGGCGCGAAAGTTGTCCGGTGAGCGGAATGACCTGGTTGTCGAACTGCAATCGCCATTTTTTGACCGCGCGCATTTTCTCCCGCGCGTGCGCGAGTTCACGTTCGGCCTTTTTGACGGCCAGTTGTTCCGCGCTGCTGGTCTGGCGCAGACTCGACATGCGGGCGCGCAGCAGGGTTTGCTTGGCCTCTTCGAGCGCGCGGCCACGTTGCTTGAGCTGCTGCGCCCAGTAACTGTGCTGTTCGCCTTCCAGCCATTGACGGGTACGCGCCAGTTCCGCCGCAACCTCATCCAGCGCCTTGGCGGCCTTGTCCTGATAAACAATCAGCCGCGCACGGAACTGTCGCAGGGCTTCGATCGAGGTGACATGGGCCGGTTGCTTTGTCATGGCGGATCAGTGTTGCTCCAGATATTCTTCGATGCGTTGCGCCTTGCGCAGCAGATAGGGGCCATAGTCATTGGAGACGGCGAGGAATTTCCGCAGCACCTGGACGGTTTGTTTGAACTCGTCGGCAAACTTGTCATGCTCCTGGTCCTGCCACGTGTCTCCAAGCGCGGCGAACCTCGCCTGCAACGAGGTCACGCGGCTTTGCAGGTCGCTGTTGAAACGTCGCAGTTCGGTCGCAAAACGTCGCACTTCTTCGGGGTCCATGATGGCTTTCGGCATATCCGTTCTCCTGTTTATCCGTTGCCCGGTTTCCACCAGGATGTTTTCGAGTGAACCAGGGCCAAGAGATCTTCCTGCATGTCCATGGCGGCCCGGTATCCCTCCGCGATGCCCGCGCGGGCTATCGAGAAATCCAGTGATTCGTAGGCGCCCACCTCCGGCTGAATCAGGAGGTCCGGGGCTTCGTTTTCCAGGCGTCGCAGCGTCACCTGATTTTCCATGATCCGTATGGTGCGCGTAAGGATATCAAATACATGCGGCGTGGACTCGCGATCAAACCACTTGCGGATCGGATCAAATACATTCGAGTCGATATTCTCGATCTGTTCATTGACTTGCCGCAGGAAGCGATCCTTGATCCCCGCGACGCCCGGGAGGTCCTCCGTCGGTTGGTCCTCCATCACCGGTTGCGCGTACGGCGGATCGGTCATGTCGATGTCGGCCATGCCCAGGTTGATCTCCACGGCAATCACTTCATCGGCGCCCATCGCCCGCGCTACACTCACGGGCAGGGGATTGACCAGCCCCCCGTCCAGCAGCACCTGTCCGTCGCGGCAGACCGGCGTGAAGATGCCCGGTATGGCAATGCTGGCCCGCACGGCCTTGACCAGGTCGCCCCGATCAATCACCACCTCGTTGCCGGTAAGAATGTCCGTCGCGACCGCGCGGTAGGGAATGGGCAGCCTTTCGATGGCGCGGTCCTCCAGGATGTCGCGCAGCAACCGCTCGATCTTCACGCCGTCAATCAGGCCCGAGCGCGGAAAATTCATCTCCACAAAAAAATACAACGACCGCTTCCAGTCAATCTCCAGCGCCAGCTCTTCGAGCATCTCGCACTTGTCCGCGACAAAGACCGCGCCCATCAGGGCGCCGATGCTGGTCCCCGCGACACAATGTATGGGGACCTCCAGTTCCTTCAACGCCTTGATGACCCCCAGGTGCGCCAGGCCGCGCGCCGCGCCGCTGCCCAGCACCAGTCCAATTTTTTTCTCCGTTGGCTTCATGTGTCACTTTCCTTTTTTGTGCGGCCCGCGACGCGCGCGAGAAAGTCGCCGAAGACCTTCGCGCACACATTGGCATCAAAACGTTTTTCCGCAATCATCCGCGCCTGCGCGCCCATCGCCCGTCGTTTGTCGGGGTCCGTGAGGAGTTCCGTCAGACGCCCGGCCATGGCGGTGACGTCCGCCTGTTCGAGCAGAAAGGTGTGGCCGTAGGGGCCCAGAATCTCCAGGGTGCCGCCGTTGGGGGTGGCCAGCACGGGCGTCCCGCAGGCCATGGCCTCGAGGGTGACCAGTCCGAAGCCTTCGAGGGCCTGCGTGGGCAGCACAAAGACATCCGCCGCGCGATAAAACGTCGGGAGCAGCTCTTCGGCGATGCGCCCGGCAAAGCGCACATGCCCGTCCAGGCCGGCCCGCGCCGCCTGCCGCTCCAGCTCCGCGCGCAGGAAACCGTCGCCGCCAATGACGGTCAGTACATTCGGAAGGTGTTCCTTGACGCGGGCGGTGGCCTCGATGAGGACATCCAGACCCATCCGGGGGGTCAGATTGCGCACGGTAAAGATCAGTGGGCGGTCCAGGGGGAGATTCAATGAATAGCGCGCGTCGTCGTGGTTGCCGCGGCTGAAATGCGCGAGATTGATGCCGGCGGGAATGGTCGTGATCGGCGCGTGCCCCGGACAGATCGTCCGGATGACATCCGCTGTGTAATCGCTCAGCACACGGACGTGATCGACATGGCGCAGCACATGAGTATCCGCCCACTTGCGCAGGGCCATACCGATCCTGACCCGCGCCGGAGGCGAAACGCCCGCCATATGGCCGCACGATTTGACCCGGTATTCGTCGTGCCACGGTCCATAGAAATCGCGCACCACCGGGATGCCCCGCAGCGGGGAAGAAAGCAACACCGCCAGCCCCTG
>RZZM01000685.1 GCA_009929845.1 Spartobacteria bacterium | reverse complement strand
GCGAAGGCCCTGTTCCGTATAGTTGGGAAGCATTTGGCGAACGCATGCGCGATGCGGCTACGCCTTATGTAGGCAGTTATGCCGGGCGTTTGACGGGGAATTTCCCCGGAAACGGCAGCCAGAATTATTCCGGTTTTTATCAGACCCTTCCGGCCGCGCCGGGACAACGCTGGGAGGCCGCGGCGTTCGCGTCTATTACGGAAGCGCTGGGGAACGGCAACGAAGCGCTGGTTCAGTTGATATTTGTGGACGAGGCTGGCGAAACATTGCCCGGTGGCGTCAATGATTCCTCCACCAAACTCGATACCTCCTCCGTAGCGGGCATCTATACGCAATTTATTGCCGAGGGGCGCGCCCCGGCGGGTACGGTGGGCGCCAAGATGGTCCTGCTGTATATTCAACGCAATGATTCAGCCGGGGCGGTTTGTTTCGACGAAGTGGCGCTGGTTGAAACCACGCCGGTCGGCGCCGCGCTTCCCGCGAATGCCCTGGTGGATGATTTCGATGATGAGCAACAATATCGGAGCCAGGAAAATGACCTGGGCTATTATACCGATGATGATGCCACCATGAGTGCCGAGGCGGTCAGCAACGGGGTGCTTGCCCTGGAATGGGACGCCGACGCCTATTGGTACACCCTGTTGGCCGATGCGACGGAGTCCGCCGATCTTGGAAACAACGGCTATCTTTCCATGCGCTATCGTGGACACAATGGAAACGAAACCTTCACGATCAGGTTGTCGGAGCCGGACGGATATGCGTCCACGCTGACGTGCGCCCCCATTACCGACACCAGCATGCGGACGGTATGTTATCCGCTGTCCCAGTTCACGGCCCTGGGCGCGAATATTCGTGATGTCCGCACACTGAGTTTGGGCTTTGCCGGCGCATCCGCGGGCGGGCTGGATATCGACGGCATCGCCTTCACCGAGTATGCGTATCCAACGAGCATCAATGTCAGTGCGCCGTCCATGGTTACCGGCGGGGCGCCGTTTACGGTGGATATCACGGTTTCCGATGCCGCCGGCGTGATCACCAACTTCAACGGAAGTTTGGCCCTGAGTGTAACCTCGGGGAGCATAACGCCTTCGACGGTTTCCGGTTTCGTGAACGGGAGTGCCTCCGTGCAGGTAACGCTTGACGGCGCCCTGGATACGACGCTCATCGCATCTGATCTCCTGGGCTGCACGGGCGTCGCGGAAATCGAGGTGGCCACCGAGCCGCCCGCTCCGATGCATCTGCTCAGCGGCACAGGCAGTGGCGCGATCGCGCTGACGTGGGATGCCGTAGTCGGGGCTGATGGGTACCGGGTCTATCGGCGTCAGGATGGCCTCATGTCGGCTGGCCCCGATCTGCTGGCGATAATCACTGACCCGATGGCCACATCCTTCACGGATACTACCGCTCAAGAAGAAAAAACCTATTTCTAT
>RZZM01000257.1 GCA_009929845.1 Spartobacteria bacterium | reverse complement strand
ATACACCCAACCCGCGCCGCCGGCCAAGGTGATTTTAACACCTTGAAAGCGGAATCCAGGAAACCGCGGCCTCGCCCTCCAGGTTTACCGCACAACATGGCTGGGCCTAAATTATCTTTGGCAAGCCGTTGAACAAACCGGGGGGTGTGAGGTACACTAGTGTGAAATTGAGTTCGAAGGTTTAACGCACCAGAGACGGGATATGCTATGACGGGTCAGGAAAAGAGTTCGATCGAGCGGGCGGCGGATGCGCCGTTGTGGGTTGGCGCCAATGAAGCCGCCTTTGGTGAGCTGATGGATTTTATGCCTTTCGCCTATCACTCCCTGGACAGGGACGGGTGTATCCTTGCCGTCAATCGGAAATGGATGGAGCTGCTGGGGTACCGGAAAGACGAGGTGGTCGGCCATTGGTTGGGCGAGTTTATTACGCCCGACTTCCTGCCGTATTTTGAAGAGAATTTTCCGCGGTTTAAGGAGCAGGGGTATTCGGACAATGTGGAAATGCAGTTATGCCATAAGGACGGTCACATTATCTATGCGTCCTTGAGCGGGCGGATTCTGCGCAATAAGCGCGGAGAATTCGTTGCTACGAATTGTATTTTCAATGATGTGACGTTGTATAAGGAAACACAGAAACAACTCAAGCAACTGGCGGACCGCGTGACGGCGAAGAACCGGGAGATACAGACGTTCGCCTCGATTGTTTCACACGACCTGCGCGCGCCGCTGGTGAATATCAAGGGGTTTATCAATGAGCTCAGGCGTGCCACCTCCGTGGTTAAACAGCATGCCATTTCGGTGATGAACAGGCTGTCGATGGACGCCCGCGGCCAGATGGAAACGGCGCTGGATATTGACATCCCGGAGGCCATGGATTTTATTGATGCTTCGGTTTTGCGCATGGACAAACAGATTTACGCGCTGCTGACCCTCTCCCGGATGCAGCGCCGACCGCTGGATGTGATCACGGTCAACACCGGCGAGGTGATTAATGCGTGCCTGGAGATGCTGGCCCACCAGATTCAGGAAAAGTCCATACAGATTACGGTGGGGGATGTTCCGGATGTCTGCGCCGACCAGATAGCGGTTGAGAAGATATTCGGCAACCTGCTGGACAACGCGGTGAAGTACCTTCGTCCGTCCCGTCCGGCGGTCATTGAGATCGGCGGCCGCCCGAACGGGGAGGAGACCCTGTTCTGGGTGCGGGACAACGGCTGCGGCGTGGATGCGAAACACCACGAGCGGATATTTGATGTGTTTCAGCGGGTGGGGGACATTTCGGCCAGCAGTGAGGGCATGGGACTGGCCTATATACGCACGCTGGTTGAGCGGCACGGGGGACGCATCTGGTGCGAGTCCGCCCTGGAGGAGGGTGCCTGTTTCTATTTTACGATTGGACGGTGTGAGACCGAGGCGGCTATCCGATCTGGTTGAACAGGCTGGGCTGGCTGAGTTCGGAGCGGATTTCCTCCAGCAGCGCGCGGAAGCGTTTGTTTTCGGGGACCAGGCGGGTGATGGTCTGGATGTCGTCAATGGCCAGGTCGTATTTACCGAGTTTGTAGGTCATGTACCCGCGCGCCGTGCGGAAGGAGATATTGGCCGGCTTCAGGGCGATGGCCTCACTGTAGTCGGACAGCGCCTTGTCCACGTTGCCGCATTGCCACCAGGCTGTCCCGCGGGCCGCCAGTGCGTCGGCGTCCGACGCGTAGGCCGAGATACAGCCGGTGAAGACCTCGACGGCCTTCCCGTACTCCCCGAGTTTCAGGAGGCACAAGCCGGTATTGAAATTGGCCTCCGCCGCGTAGGGGATATTGCGGGGAATGATCGAAAACAGATTGAAGGCGTCGAGGAATTTTTCTTGCTGATACAGGCAATAGGCGCGCAGGAAGGACGCCGGTACCGACTGCGTGTCGCTGTGGGCGGATTCATGAAACCAGTCGTTGGCCTTGTCATACTGCTTGCGCGTCAGGAGGATCAGCGCGATGTTGTACTGAATAAAGCGGCTGTCCGGGTTGTTCTTGAAGCCTTCCATCAGCATTTCATAGGCCGCGTCCAGTTGTCCGTCGCCCAGCAGGACGGCGGCATAATTATTGGCCAACACGCCGTTGTGGGGCATGCAGTGCAGGGCCTGCCTGAGGGCGGTCTTCGCCTGCGCGAGCTGTCCGGCATCGACCAGTTGCAGACCAACCATGGCCCAGGCATGACCGATGGAAGGAATGCGCGGCGCTTCCTTGATGAGCGGTTCCACAAACTTGTCAAAATCAAAGGCCATGGGGGCCTTTTGAATTTGCGCGATGAATTGGAAGGTGGAGGGATGCCGCGGGTGGCCGGGCTTGTGCAGGTAACCCAGGAACCAGAGGAGGGGCCGTGAGGTGGGCCGGCTCATGGGATAGGGCGCGAAATGCGGCAGGCGCAATGACTCGCCCAGGCGCGGCTCAATACAGATATCGCTGACGGCTTTGAGTAATCCATCGTCCGCGTCTGTGGCCAGGCGGCCTTCATCGGCGTCTTCCATGGCGGCGCTGTCCCGGCTTTTAATCTCGCCGACACTCGCGTCAAAGAAATGGTTCAGCAGGGAGGAAAGTTCCGTATCGCTGTGGCCCTTGAGGATGCCGGTGATATCAATGACCTTTTGCGGCTCCCTTTTCTTTTTTTCCTCTTGGAACCAGGCCTTCTGGATAACGGCAGACTTTTCGGCGTCGGACTGGTTGAGCCAGTCGTTGGTCATGCAGGCGCGGGCGATGGCCTTGATATTGACGGCCGCTTCGCACCGCGGGGCGTTGACCAGCAGGGGGACCATTTTGAAGACGGATTGATTGACATGCGGGTCCTGGGAGACGGCCCCCAGGTAGGAAATGCGAATGCTCAGGTAGTTGCGGCAGATTTCATAGAGGTTTTTGCCCAGCGTCGCGCAGTTGTCGCTGGCCCCGTTCAGGACCAGGGCCGGACGGAACTGCATGCAAATTTCCTTGAGTTGTTCGCCGGCCTCGGGGTCGACCTTCTGGACGTGGCTGATCAGGTTGGCCATCGAGCCGCTCATGGCTTCGTTGCCCTGGACCTTGAAATTCTGTATGAGGTCGTGGACTTCGGGACGGTTTTTAAAGGTGCGGTTGACAACCCGGTAGAGCACGTTTTTGAGGAACTCGTAGGCATTAAGGATGGCGGTGGGTTCGGGCAGGGTGACGATGATGCCCGATTGCGTGAGCGCGAAAAAGTCAACCACGTTGTAGCTGGTGCCGGCCCCGAGGTCCAATATGATGTATTCGGCATCCAGTTTAAAGAGCGCCCGGATGATCTTCAGTTTGCGCTGGTACTCGAGATTGGCGATGCCCGGGATGAATCCATTGCCCGAAATCAGGCGCAGGTTTTCAATCTCCGTGGCGATGGCGTAATCGGCCAGGTCGCCGGAAGACGGCTTGAAGAGGTAATCCCCGATCCCGCAATCGGCGGACTTGATGCCGAAGAGGGTGTGCAGGTTGGCCCCGCCCAGGTCCAGGTCCACGATGACTGTTTTTTGTCCGGCCTGCGCCAATGCGACCGCCAGGTTGGCCGCAATGGTGCTTTTCCCGACACCGCCCTTGCCGCCGCCGATGGCAATTATCTGTGCTTTGCTTTTCGTATTGCTCATATGGTCATGTTTTCGACGTTCCGGTGTGACACGTCCTGCCGCAACGGTTCATTCGATCCACTTCTGGTTGTACCGTAAGCGGGTTGTGTGCCATGTGTGCCCCGCGTTGATCGCACGGGGCGGATCAGCCGGCCGCGTGGGCCTGGTGTCCGATGCGGTTGCGGATTTCAGAAAGCAGGACCTGGTAACGTTGGTTGCCGGGAATCAGGTCGCTGATGGTCTGGATATCGGCATAAGCCTTGTCCAGGCGTCCGGCCAGCAGGGCCATATTGCCGTGGGTGGCCCGGTAGGAGAGTTCCGCGGGTTGTTTGGCCACCGCGTCACTCATATCCTGCAAGGCCGCGTCGGTATGTCCGGCCTGCCAGTGGGCGAGCCCGCGCGCGGCCAGGGCCTGTGTGTCGTCCGGCGAAATGATCAGAATGGATGAAAAGGTCTCGACGGCCTCGGGGAAGAGTTGACGGTGCAGCTCACAGATACCCAGGTTGAAGCGGGCGGCGAGGTCGGTGGCGTCGTTGGAGATGACGGAGTGGAACAAGCCTTCCGCCTCGCGGTATTCCCCTTCCATCAGATGGCAATAGGCGCAGAGGAACAGGGAGGCGATGCCCTTGTCGTGGAGCGCGCGCACCTTTTTGAAGCATTGGAGCGCGGCTTTGTATTCGCCCAGCGTGAGATGCCCCAGGCCCAGATTGAAGCGGATACGGATGTCGTTGTGTGAAAGTCCGAAGCCGGCCAGCAGGATCTGCCGGGCCGGTTGCGCGCGTCCGGCGGCCAGCAGTGCGGCGCCCAGGTTGTTGGCCACATCCGCATTATGGGCCAGGCAGGCATGCGCGTAGGCGAAGGCGTGCTGGGCGTTGAAAAGCTGGTGATAATCCACAAGTTTAAGGCCGGTCTGCATCCATGCCCAGCCCAGCGCCTCTTCGCGCGGGGTGTTTTTGCCGGTTTCTTCAAGCGCCAAAGCGATGTGGTCCGCGTCCGGAATGGCCAGGATGCGTTTTTCGAATTCAGCCATGTCACGTCCGCGCCCCAGCAGGCGGGCAAAAAATGACGGGCGCCGGGCGTGGGAGGCTTCATCGGGCCGGGCGAAGCGCGGCACCTGGATGGTGGCGTCGATACGCGGGGTGAGGCATAACCAGTCGGTCGGCTGCGAAAGGGCGGGGGCCTGTGTGGCCGCGGGGGACTCATCGCCCTCCCTGCGCGGCACGGGCACTTCCCGGGGCGGCTTTTCGGCGGATGCGTATTCGGCCAGGAATCCGGCCAGGAGCGACGAAAGGTCCGCGTCGCCATGGCCGGCCAGCGCGTCGCTGATGCGCGGCTTGCCGTCCGGCGTCCCGACGCCGTCCTCCTCGTCCTCCCCGACGTCAAGCTCGTCCACATGTTTGCGATTCATCCAGTGGCCCAGCATGCACTTTTTGGCGATGGACTGGATCGCCAGGTTCGGCGCGCTTTCCGGAAACTCAAGGGTGGCGGATTTCATTTGCTGGAGGCATTCGTGAATAACCTCGTCAAAGGGCACCGCCCCCAGGTAGACCACATTGATGTTCAGAAAACTTTTGCAGATCTCGACCAGATTCTTTCCGAGTTGGTCGGCGGTGCCCCGGCTCATGTTCAGGATCAGGCCGGGATGGAAATCCTTGCACAGGTCCTGGATCTGGACCGCCGCCTGCTCGTCAACCGCCCGGACGGCGCTGATCAGGGATTGCATGGCCGACTCTTCCCCGCCGCCGCTGCAGACCCGGAATTCATCCAGGGTTTTCAATACCGCTGCGTTGCCCTTGAACTGCTGCGTCAGGAGGCGAAAGATGACGTTTTTGAGGAACTCGTAGGCGTTGAGGATGGCGGTGGGCTCCGAGACGGTGACCAGGATACCTGACTGGGTAATCGAAAAGAAGTCGATCACGTTGTAACTGGTGCCGGCGCCCAGGTCGAGGATGACATACTCGACATTCAGTTTGGAGATGGCTTTAAGGACTTTGACCTTCTGCTGGTAGGTCAGGTTGGCGATACCGGGGATGAAACCATTGCCGGAGATGAGGCGGAGATTCATAATACCGGTGGTGACGGCATATTCCGCAAGGTTCGCTGAGCCCGTTCCATAAATGAAATCGCCGATTCCCTTGTCGGTGTCATTGATGCCGAAGAGCGTATGGAGATTGGCCCCGCCCAGGTCCAGGTCAATGATGATGGTCGGATGCCCGGCGTTGGCGATGGCTGTCGCCAGCCCGCTGGCGGCAAAACTTTTCCCAACGCCGCCTTTGCCGCCGCCGATGGCTAAAATCTGTGTTCCTGCGCTCACTCAATGCTCCAGACAGGCAGGTTTGTTCGTTATGACCTGCCAAACCGTTCCTATAGTAATCAATTTTTGGATTTCAGGCAACTGATACCCGTGGGAAAAACGGGAAAAAAGGACTGTACATATTTTTCGTCGAAGCTAGACTGTCGGCAAATGGTTAAAACAACCATAATTGTTGGGTACGGTGTACGGCGGGTAGTTCATTGAAGAGACGGGCGTGGTGTGTAGTTTTGAGAAACTGTGAATTGGTTTAAGAAAAAGTACAACGTATATGTGCTATGTACTGCGAATATTACGCGCAGTCCGTATTTTGCCGCTGTCCTGCAGCAGTGTGTGAAACGGCAGGAAAGGGATACCTCTTGCCGTATCTGTGTTTATTCGTGTGGCACGCATGCGGTGCGCGGCCGACCGATTGATGAAGGCATCCGGTTGATTGCCTCCCGCAATGGCTTGAATCTTGGGCGGCATGCATCCACGCCGTTCACCAGCCTGGAGGCACAACAGGCGGACATCGTGCTGGTTATGGACGATGTGCAGAAAAATGACGTGCTGGTGAAATATCCGGAACTGGGGGGGCGAGTGTATGCCATTCTCGAATACGCGTCCAACGGACGGAGGCTGGCCAGCACGGATATCATGGACCCGACGGGGCGCGAGCCGGACCTGTATCGCCGGTTCTGCCGCCTGGCGGATGAGGAGGCCACCCGCATCAGCCGCGCATTGATTGAAAGTCTTTCCGATGCGTAAGGGTAATTTTTCGCCCCGGAGGGTCGGTCGAATTAAGCCCAGGTGCTTGCCCCTGGGGGGATGTATAAACATATGGGGTCTTCCGCGGAATCTGGGTGGTTTGTTGTACTTTAGCCTGCCGCCCACGCCGAGCCGCGTATGCTCGGGGATGAAAAAAGCCAAAAAAAGCCGATTTTCATCTAAAATCGCTGATTTTTCGTCAAAAATGACCATTTTGAACCAAAAAACCGCAAAAATGGCCATTTTTTTTGCGTTTTTTGCTTTGTTTTGTAACTTCTCAAAAAGCCTTGTGTCCGCAGTTGCCCAACCCGCCGGGAGGGTCATTGTCCTCAATGACCAGCGTA
>RZZM01000256.1 GCA_009929845.1 Spartobacteria bacterium | reverse complement strand
GCGACCGTAAAGGTCAGCAGGCTTTGTACACCGGGGGTCATCGTGTAGCCCGCGACGGCGCCTGGCCCGCTCCAACTCGCCCCGTCATAGCTCCATAGCTCCGCTCCGCCCCCGCTGTCCACCCAGGACCCGATCCAGTAGTCCATGCCGCCAACGGGTGAATCCAGGTTAATCGGACGGTTCCATCCGTTGCCGTTGGTCGTACCCGAGCCGCCGGTCGCGATGCCAATCAAGAACTTGCCGAAGTCCGTGATGCTGATGCTTCCGTTCACCGTCAGCGCGAAAACGAGATTGGAGTCCGTGTTCGAAACCTCGACGCTCACGATGTCCAGCGTCCCACCTCCATCGCCGATTCCTGGATCAATCTCGTCGATTGCATCGTTGTAGATGACGGACGCGCAAGCACAAGCCACGCCCAGACACGCGAACACAAGCACACATAACTTCTTCATATACCGCTCCTCCCGCAGAATGACCATCCGCAAACCCGGCACGCAGTACGCCCAAACAGCCGCCATACGGCATTTTCCAATGATTGGAAAAAGTGAATAAAAAGTTTCCAATCCTTGGAACCCGCTTCAGGACCACTCTTATTACTCATCGCGCGATCTCCTTGCATTTGATTTCTGCTTTTTTTAACACACAAAGTGCAATAAATTTTTTTTCAAACTCAAATTGTCTACCTGGTGGAGGTTCCTAGGGTCTGGGCCCCGGCCTCTGGCACGAATCCGGATTCCAAGCTCATGAAACAGAATAGCGATTCTATCGTGATTTGTCTTTAGTATTCTTTTCTTTTTCTTTATTCCGGGACTTGCCAAGCGAATAGGTATAAAGTAGAAGGTGCGCGCTACAGTGAATACGACGCAGAGCCAGCTTAGCTCAATTGGCAGAGCAGCTGATTTGTAATCAGCAGGTTCAGGGTTCGAGTCCCTGAGCTGGCTCCATATAAAAAACGGGGAAAACGTCATTTTAGGGATGTTCCCATTGGTTATCGGCATGATTATTTTCCGGATTGTGCGCATTTCCCGGCATGAATCCACCTGGGCCAGGAAGCATTCTATTGAGTCTTGAATTTGGCCTGTTGCAGGAAGTAAATTACCTGTTCAATCACCTCATCATTTTTCATCAGGTAGGGATGGGGGACGTGCAGTACGATATGATCCTTCATGCCTTCGATTTTTGTGCGCGCCACCGATACCTTGCCGTCATCCCGGCCGGGAATCATCGTGCTGTTGATCCAGTTGATGCTGCGATCGCCGGCAATGATGCCCAGGGAAAAGGTTGCCTTGCCGAGGGTGCGGGGCAGGCTGTTGGTCGCGGTACCCAGCTCCTGTCCGGCCGGTCCGTTCAGCCACTGGAATACCGGGTTGTCGCGCAGGGTGTCCACCACCTCGCTGCCCTGGTTCGGCGGCCCCAGCATTACCACGTTGCCGAGATTGGATATCGTGTGATGCGCCAGATAATCACGTAGCATAATCCCGCCAAGCGAATGGGTCACAAAATGGATTTTTTCCGCGCCGCTGCTGTGCTCCACCGCGGGCGCCAGGTATTGCTCAGCGAGTTCGTGTACGGTCAGTTCGCGTGAAGGATAACCCGGGTTGAAAACTGTATATCCGGCCTCCTGTAGCGCTCCATCCATCTTCTCCATGGATTTCGTGGTGCGACACAACCCGTGCAGCAGGATAACATGTTCATCCGCTATGCACAAAGAGACGAGACTGGTGGCCAGGATGATGGACAGGTATACCTTCATGATGTCAAAACTTTCACTAGGTTTTCAAAATCCGTACATGTCCGGCTTCAGCATAGCGAATGATCTTCCGGTCGCGTGTAACCAGTGTCGCATTGTGCGCTCTTGCTTCTGAAACAAGAATCCGGTCTACGGGGTCGCCATGGAATATTCCCGGCAGGTGACTGCTGTCAAGCGCCGCGGCGGGAGAGAGGGGGAGCAGCGACAACCCGGGCGCATGAAGCGCCTTGTTTACCCATGTATGCATGTCCTCTCGTAAGTCAATACGCCCTTTGGCAATTAACATGCCGAGTTCCCATACCGACATAACGGATACTTTTATCGCTTTTCGTTTATGAAAATCCTCGATGACAGGTAATGCTTTTGATGAACTCAACGCCGCATCTCCCGCCATTAGCCAAATCCAGATATGTGTGTCCAGGATAAGCTGATCCGTATCTATACTAACTTTCGGCATCCCATTTTTCCTCGATTGGGTCCATAATATTGCTGTAGGAGATGACGGAATCCTTCAAATATCCGAATAAAGACTGGTCGCTGTCCTCTGGCATGGGAATGAGCTGCGCTACGGCTTTTCCTCTTTTGGTAATGGTTATCTTTTCGTTTGATTGCGATAGGTCATCCATCAACTTCAGGCAAGTTGCTTTAAATTCACCGGCGGCAATGTGCATACACAAACTCCATTCTGTTATATATATGACCATAGTAATATAACCATAGTAATATATAAGTCAAGCTCGCGATGGAAAAGGCATTCTACTTTTCCACCGGGACCACAATGCCGCGGATGATGATATTCTGGCACAGGGCGAATATGATGAAGGTCGGGATGGCCGCGATGATGAGCGAGGCGTACACGACGGCCTGCCCGCTTCGCTGCTGCAACTGATAGAGCCAGACCATGAGGGTCCACATTTTTTCATCCTGACAGATAAGCAGGGCAAACATGAAATTGGCGTAGGCGACCGTGAAGGCCTGCAGGGCAATCACGGAAAGGATGGGCTTGGACAGGTTCATCGTGATCCCCCAGAACATGGTCCATTCACTGGCGCCGTCAATGGCGGCGCTTTCATACAGTTCGCGCGGCAGCGAATCAAAAAAACCCTTCAGCAGGAATATGCTGTAGCCGTTGGCCAGGCCCGGCAGGATGAGGGCGGCAAAGGTGTTGAGCAGGTTGAACTGTCGCAACATAAGAAATACCGGGATTTGCGTCACCATCGGCGGAAAGGCCATGGTCAGCATGAGGATCAGCAGTATCTTGTAGTTCGAGGGCATGCGGTAGCGGCTCATGGCGTAGGCGGCCAGCGGATTGACAATCAGGGCGCACAATACCGCCAGCGTGCAATAGATGGCGGTATTCAAAAGGCCCCGCCCGTGAAATACCAAATACTCAAGTACCGTGCGGAAATTGCGCGTGATAAATTCGCGGCGCAGCGCGCCACGCCGCACCAGAAACGAGGCCATATGGGCATCTCGCTGCGGCGGCAATATCTCGATGCGGTCGAGGTACGAGGTGCCCAGCGCACGGTTTAACCGCTCCAGCGTCGGGTATTTCGTCTGGAGGTAATCGCGAAACATGAAGTCGATACTGTGGATGCGCAGGGCCTCCGACGGAATGATGTACTGTGCGCCGGTATCCGGGTCGCGCCAGCCGGTGAGGAGCGATTCCCAGTCGCTCAGGGCGATCCCTTCCATCGGCGGCGCCTGGATCAGCGGGATGTCGTCGAAGGACGCATAGGCGGTTCCGTACAGGCGGTTGACCACGTCAATGCGGGTATACTTGGCTTCGAGAAAGCGCTGGTAGATGGCGGATGCGGAGGGCTCGGCGCGGACCCACAGCAGGTTCAGCGTGTGGCGCACAAAATCTTCCCAGTCCTTCCGCTCCAGGGCGGTGCCGTCCGGGACGCGGCGCGTCAGATACACGTCGTCGTAGTCGGCATAGGCGGTGCCGTGCGTGCGGTTGTATTCGGTAATGTCCCTTGAATACTGGGTCTTTAAAAAGAGTTTCTTGTAAAAGCCTTCCACCGAAAAGTAGTAGCGGTTTCCCGGTTGTTGTGTTGCTTTGAATAGATTGTAGACCTCCATGTATGCCGTTTTGCGTGGCATGTTCCCGCGCAGGAGATACTCTTCAGGCAGCAGGAAGACGGCATTCCAGTCCACAAAATCCGTGCCCATCGCGTGGTTGGCCTCCGTGATGTCGCCGTTAAATTCCGTAGTGAGATATTGTTTGAATTCGCGTAGGGTGGACGGGATGGTCTTGGTGATCTGCGCCTGCACGTAGCCGGGGGCCCAGTAATACAATGGCAGATCTGCCTGCGCCAGGAAGGCGCGCCATTCCGACCACAAGGCCGCATTGTGTGTCGGGTCGTAGGTGACGGTTTCAAAGGAACGGTGCTCCTCGCCATAGGCCATGTTCATGGCGTCGATGGACTCATTGAAGAGTCCTTCCATGTGCTTGCGGTACAGCATGGCGTCGTCCGTGAAAAATTGCGGGATCATCCGGTTGTATTTCAGGTCGCACGAGCTTTTTGTGCTGCCCGCCAGCATGAGCAGAAACGGGTAGACCATGGTGCAGGCGCCCAGGATCAGCGTCAGGTAGATGCCTGTGTACAGGAGCCGGGTCCGCGGGGCCTTTCGGCCTATGGGGGAGATAATCGACATCAGGTCGCGTCTCCCGTGGTCTTGAATTCAAGGCGGGAAAGTATCTGCAACTGATAGACGGTGAACCCGATCAGCATGCAGGCCAATACCCAGGCCATCGCGGTGGCCGGGCCGAATTTCAGATAGATAAACGCTTTGTAAAAGATGTGAAGCCCGGCGACTTCGGTACTCGAAGCGCCGCCGGTCATGGCCAGGATGTTGGAGGTCGCGTGCATCCAGGAGGCGATGAACACGCCGACAAAATTGATGATCAACAGGGGTTTGAGCATGGGAAAAACAACAAAGAGGATTTTGTCGATGAAGGTGGCGCCGTCCATGTCCGCCGCTTCGTAGAGTTCGTCCGGAATGCCTTTGAGCGCGGCGAGATAGATCAGGCAGCCTGGGCCCATGCCCGCCCAGACCATCGGCAGCACGCAACTGAACATGGCGGTGCGCGAGTCGCCCAGCCACCGGAAGGGCTCCGGTATCGTCATGAAAAGCCGCTCGGCAAGCGAAACTCCGCTGATCTGCAATACGGGGGCCGCCAGGCGATAGAACAGGTAGAAGAGGATGACTCCCGCGCCAAAGAAGCCCGCGGCAAGCGCATAGCCATGATGCTGAAGCATTCGCCGGGAGAAGGCCAGTGCCAACAACAGCAGCAGGCCTCCGATAGCCAGGAACCCGATGGCGGGGATGTGCATCAGGAGGCGGTTGAGCACGCCGTTTTCACTGGGCGCGTAAAAGGATTTCCAGAGCAGGATGACCACCAGTCCCGACATGACCGCCGGTAAGTAGTAAATCGTGCGAAAGAGGATTTTCCCGTGCGGGATTTCCTGCAGCAGGATCGCCAGGATCACCGGCGGAAGGAAGGTCATGGTAATGACCAGGACGCTGTAGCGCAGGGCATTCCAGACCGAGGCCCACCAGTCGCCATCCCAGAGTACATCCCCGAAATTATCCAGCCATACCCAGGTGGAACCGCCCATGATGCGGTAATCCTGAAAGGCCATGACGGACCCCCGCAGCAATGGAATGTAGGCCCATACCACAATGGTCAATACCGCGGGCAGCAATAGCACGTAGCCCCAGGCATAGCGCCGAAAGGCCCACCGGGATGTGCGTTCGCCAACCTGCGGGGGCGTGAAGGCGCGGTTGACTTTGCGGATGCCGAAGGCGAAGGCCAAAATGATCGTTGCCAGGGCGCACGCGGCGGTGATCCTGCGTTTGAGCAGAATACGGGGTGGAATGATGCCCAGCATCTCTTCATTGGCTCTTGCCACGGCCCGTTGAAGCAAGCCCTGCAGCAGTGTGAGACGTTCCGTACGGTCGTGCGGAAGCGCCCCTTGCAGGGAGAGTTCCTCGGCCTCCTGAATGGGCGTGGTCATCAGGTTGTAGGCATAGTTGCAGTTCTTGCCGTACGGTTCCGGGCGCCCGGTGGCAATGGCGATTTCAAAGCATTCTTTCCACCCTTTGGGCGCCAGGCGGATGAGTTCGGGATACCCAAACATCTCCAGGTAGCGGGGATTGATAAAACGGCCCAGTCCGCCTTCGACCATGACCTTGGTCTTGATGGCTGTGGCCTCTTTCGAGTCGTAGTACTTCATGTATTCCCACGCCGCGTCGCGCACCGCCGGATCCTTGATCCCCGAAAATAACCCCATCATCATGCTGTTAAGCTCCGCGCCACGCTCGCCGGTGGGACCAATCGGCACGGGAACCATGCCCGTGACGTCCGGATTGATGCGCTGAAAAAGCTTTTCGTCAATGTAGGCCACCATCATCCCGATTTCGCCCCGTGTCCATTTTGCGCCGGTGGTTCCCCAGTCAGAACTGCGGTGCGCATAGCCATAGCGTTTCTGCCCCCCGGCGTCCACCCAGGGCTCCGTGCAAAGCCGGTTGTAAAAATCAAGCGCCACTGCCGCTTCAGGGGTGTCAAACACCGCGCGCCAGTCCCCGGTCTGCGGGTCCTGCACCAGGACATCCCCGCCCGCCGACCACAGGAACGTGAGCCACCACCACGATTCATGTTTGCCGCGGCTGAAATGAATCCCGTAAATGCCGCGACCGGGATCGGCAATCCCTTTGCAGGCATTGTAGAAGTCATCCCAGGTCCAGTCATTGGACGGGTAGGGGATGTCGGCTTCGTCAAAGAGATCCTTCCGGTACAGGACCACTTTCCCCAGCGCGCCGCCGTAGGGCATGGCCCATACATGGGTCGCCCCGTCCGGGCCCTTGCGGCGAATGACCGGCCAGATTTTCGGGTTGATTCGGAACGAGAGTTCCGCCTCCGTCATGTCGCTGAGATAACCATCGTCCGGGTTATCCAGCGGATAAAGAAAGCCCTGCTCGATATAGGTATAGGACATGCGAAAGTTCACATACATGACATCAGGGGAAACCTTGCCGGCAATCGCCAGCAGGGAATTTTCGACGCCTTCCACCTGAATGCCGGAATACTGATGCAGTTCGACGCGTACGTTATCCCAGTTGTGTCGTCCGTATTTCTCTGGATGCGCTTCGTAATGCGCGCGGTATTTTTCCTGGAACAGGGAAGGAAATCCGGCGACAAAGGCCTTCACCGCCGCCGCGTCCGCGCGAGTGGCTGTGTCGGTCCTTCCCGGGTCCGGCAGCGAGAA
>RZZM01000255.1 GCA_009929845.1 Spartobacteria bacterium | reverse complement strand
GTCAAGGGGGCCTTTACCGGCGCCTCCGCCAACAAGGAAGGCTTGTTTGAAGTCGCCAACGGCGGGACGATCTTCCTGGATGAAATCGGGTCGATGCCCGCGAGTATTCAGGGTAAGCTGCTGCGCGTCTTGCAGGAAAAAGAGATACGGCAAGTCGGCGGCACCAAGACCATCAGCGTGGATGTGCGGGTCCTGGCCGCTACCAACGAGCGGCTGGAGACGCTGATGGAGCAGGAAAAGTTCCGGGAAGATTTATACTACCGTCTGAGTGTGATTCCCATTGATGTGGCGCCGCTGCGTGAACGTCGCGAGGATATTCTTCCGCTGGTGTATCATGTCATGCGCGCGGAAGTGGGCGAGGGGCACGACCTGCCGGAAATGGAGCCGGCGGTGCAGATGATTCTTGAGCAATACGACTGGCCCGGCAATGTGCGCGAACTGGAGAACGCCCTGCGCCACGCCTGTACGTTCGCCAAGGATAACAAGCTTCGTCAGGAGGATTTGCCCGCGAAAATTGTCAATTCAGTGGACCTTTCGGACCTGCCGGTCGGCAAGGACATCGCGCCGGAACATTACCGCGGAAAATCCCTCAAGGGCTTTTTGCGCACCAAGGAAAAGGAATATCTTTCCCAGGTGCTCAGCTACATGGATGGCGACAAGGAGGCCGCCGCCAAGGCCTTGCGGATCAGTCTGGCGACCCTGTATCGCAAACTGCCGGACGAATAGCCGCAACATTTTTTGCGCGCCTTATTCTCAATTCTTTATTCCATTGTGGGCGACAGACCCTATAATGCCGCCTTTCAACAAAGGAATGAACAATGGGCAACGATGCATTTTATGTAACAACACCGATTTATTATGTGAACGACCAGCCGCATATCGGGCATGCGTACACGACGATCCTTGCCGATGTGATGGCGCGCTATCACCGCATGCTCGGGGAACCCACGTTCTTTCTGACCGGCACGGATGAACACGGACAGAAAGTGGCGAAGGCGGCCCGTGAACAGGCGCGGACCCCCCAGGAACAGGCCGACCATACGGTGGTCCGCTTCCAGGCCTTGTGGGAACGTCTCGAAATTACGCACGATGATTTTATCCGCACCACCGAAAAACGTCACACCCGGGTGGTGCAGGAAATCCTTCAGCGCCTGTATGACGCGGGGGAAATCTACCGGGATGAATACGACGGATGGTACTGTACGCCCTGTGAACGTTTCTTCATGGAAAAGGATTTGCAGGAGGGCTGCTGCCCTGAATGTCAACGGCCGGTAGACCAAATCCGGGAAGCCAACTACTTCTTCCGGATGAGTCAATACCAGCAGTGGCTGATTGATTATATTGAGGCCAATCCCGGATTCATACAGCCGGCCTTCCGCGCCAACGAAACCCTCGGTTTCCTGCGCCGCGAGTTGAACGACCTGTGCATCTCCCGGCCGAAAAGCCGACTGGACTGGGGGATTGAACTGCCTTTTGACGCCGATTTTGTCACGTATGTGTGGTTTGACGCCCTGGTCAATTATATCAGCGCCGTGGGCTATTTGAGTGACGACGCCACGTTCAACACCTGGTGGCCGGCCTCCTGTCATTTAATCGGTAAGGATATCCTTACCACGCATACGGTGTATTGGCCCACCATGCTCAAGGCCATGAACCTGCCGATGCCTAAAACGATTTTTGCCCACGGCTGGTGGCTGATTGGCGAAAGCAAGATGAGTAAGTCGCTGGGCAACGTGGTCAATCCCATGGACATGGCCGATACCTACGGGGTCGATCCCTTCCGCTATTTCCTGATGGCTGAAATGACCCTCGGACAGGATGCCGCCTTCACCGAAGAGGCCTTTGTCCGGCGTTTCAATTCCGATTTGGCCAACGACCTCGGCAACCTGGTGAGCCGGGTGGTCAAAATGATCCACAGCTATCTCGATGGCACAGTGCCGACGCCGTCCCCTGATGCCCTGGAGGCCGAACCGGATCAGGCCTTGTGGGCGGTCACCGTGCAGGCCATCGAGCAGATGGAACAGGCTATTCTCAGCATGAAAATCGATGCCGGGATCGCGCATGTGTTGACGGCGATACGCGCCACCAACCGCTACCTGGAGCAGAAAGAGCCCTGGAAGCAGGCCAAACTGGACGACAAGGTCCCGCTGAGCACGACCCTTTACATGGCCCTTGAGGTGTTGCATGTCGCCTCCGCGTTGCTGCTGCCGGTGATGCCCGGCAAGATGGCCGCGTTGCGAGAACAACTCGGGGCCCCTTCGGGCGACCCGGATTTTCCCAGCCTCAAAACATGGGGTGCGTTGAAACCCGGAACTCCGATTGCCATGACCGAAGGACTTTTCCCACGGATCGTGGTTGAAAAAGAGCCGCCGGCCGGGGCGCCACCCAAGGCCAATGCGGGCGGAAAGGCCGCCAAAAAAGAAAAAACGCCTGCGACGCCGGAAGGGGTCCAGTTGATTTCATACGATGATTTCATGCAGGTGAAATTGCGCACGGCGAAGGTACTGAACGCGGAGCCCATCGAGGGCGCGGACAAACTCCTGCGGTTGGAGGTGATGATCGGCGAGGAACGGCGTCAGTTGGTAGCCGGAATCGCCCTCTTCTACAAACCGGAGGACTTAATCGGCAAGAGCATTGTGGTGGTGGCCAACCTCAAGCCCGCGAAGATTCGCGGTATTGAATCCAACGGCATGTTGCTGGCCGCGAATAAAGGCGAGAAGATGCGGTTGATCACCGTGGATGGCGAAATCGCCAGCGGCGCGGAAGTGCGCTAGCGTTTGCCATTTTATTGCGGTGCGCGCTTGTCAATGCGACGGAAGGGGCCTATGCTGGCCCCAGAAACAGAGAAAACGGCAACACGATACTATACGGAGATGTGAAAATGGCTGACTCCATGTCAAAACAGGAACTGATCGGACAACTGGCGGTCATGGCGCGGACTTCGAGCGAGCAGGCCCGGGTTATGCTGGAGGGGTTGGTTCGCCTGGCCCTGCGGGGCGCGAAAAACGGGTTTGAAATCCCCGGGTTGTGCCGCCTGGAAATATCGGAATGCCGTTCGCCCATGGACCGCAACGACGGCTATGGCATTCAGAAACCGGCGCACCGTGAGTTGCGGCTCATTCCGACACAGGAGGCCATCAATTTCATCAACAAGATGCCGAACATGGGTGCGGTTGAAGGCGGCGTCCCCTTTAAGGGCGCCGTGAACGATTTGGCGGCGCAACTTGGCGCCATGGCGCAACCGGAGGAAGAGGAGCAGGAGGTTGTCGAGCCCCAGATTGCCGAGGAAGATGCCTATGCCTCCGAAGAGGATATGGAGGAGCATGTCTATATCACCTTCTGCTGCGCCAACTGCGGGCAGGAGATTGAGGCGTCAACGGACATGGCCAATATGGAAGCCCAGTGCCCCGGTTGCGGCTCTCCGATCCGCGTGCCCTCCCTGGAGGCCATGACGCATATCGCCCAGCTCGCCAGCATGGAACAGATGCCGCGGCAGCAGCCGCAGGAGCAGGCGTCGCAGGAGCCGCAGGCGCTCACCCCGGAAGTGGTGGAAGAACCGCCAACATCGGAGGTCACGCCGCCGCGGGAAGAACCCGTGCAGATGGAGGATGACGAGGAGGAGTACCATAAAGGGTCCACCATGCGCATCGAAATGCCTTCCAGTTTTGATATCCCCAAACCCATCAAACGCACCATCGTCATAAAGCGGCGCTCATGACCACCGGCAAATCCGCGCGAAAAACAAAAAGTGAACGGAATCTCCCGCGTGCCGGTGTGGCGGCCCGCCTGTTTTTATCGACCGTTTTGACGCTGGCCTGCCTGGCCGGCATCCTGTACGGCACGGCGCATTTGCTCGCGCGCACAGAAGGCTTCCGAGGGATTATCGAGGAGAAACTGGAGGACCGCCTGGGCTATCCGGTGACCATTGAGTCCACGGCGACCGACAGCCGACTTAACCTGATTGTGGCCGGCCTGATGACTTCGGATTTCAATAAACCAGGTCAGCCGGGATATGGCGTTGAACTCATCGTGATTGACTGGTCCCCGCTGGGGTTGGTCTTGCCGGACAGGGACATCGTGCGATCCGTCCGGGTCAAGCGGGCCAATCTGTCCCTGGCGCTCAACGAGAAGGGCGAATGGGCGCCGGAGGCCTTTGCCCCCATGGCCATGTGGCTGGCCCAATGGGCCCGCTTTGATGTAGGCGACAAAGAGAAAAGCGCCATGCCGGCCGTGGCCCCTGAGCAGAAGAAGCCCGTCGGTAAAAAAGCGGGGAGCAAGGAGATTGATCAGCAGGTCTGGGAACAGGTGCGCCTTGAGCTTGACGGGTGCGGCATTCGCTGGTGGGACCACCGGGGGCACGAGATGGCCTCCGCCCTGGATATCAACCTGTTTTCTACACCGGTGGACGTTCCAAAGCGCCGGTTGCAACACTATCGCGTGGAAATTGGCGAGGCCTCCGCGGTCGGCAGGCAGGAGGCCTCGGACCTCGTCTTCGAGCTGCTGGCCACCCAGGGGCATCACATCCTGCTTCGTTTCATTGCGGACTGGCGGCCTGTAACCACAAAAAAGCCGGTCCGGGAAATAGCGAAAGAGGAAATAGTCCCGCCCGTTGTATCTCGCCCTGCGCCCGCGCCGACCACCGAGGTTTATTCGCCCCCGCCCGTGCAGCCTGTAGAGCGCCCCGTGCCGACGCCCGAACCGGTTCCTGTTGTGGAGTACGCGGAAACATTCGAAACGATTGAGGATAGTTACACGGACCCCGAGACGGATGCATTGCTCGAAGAGATCCGGCATGCGTTGCAGGACGCCCTCCCGGATGAATCCCCCTGATATTTGCCGATGACCTTTTTGAGCAGGTTGATGTTTATCGGTTTTACCAGAAAATCATTCATCCCCGCATCATAGCAGGCCGTTCTGTCTTCATCGCGGACACTGGCGGTGATGGCCACAATGGGGGGAAGGGAAGCATGATCGGACATCTCGCGAATTCTACGCGTGGCGCAACAACCATCCATGACCGGCATCTGAACATCCATAAAAATGAGATCGTGCTTGTGCTGCAAATAGGATGCTACAGCTTCCTTGCCGTCCCAGGCCATGCTTACCTGGTGTCCGAGTCGCTCAAGAATGCTGGTGACCAGCTTCATGTTAATGATATCGTCTTCGACCACAAGGATGTGCAGACAGGCGGTGCTTACATTATCGAGTGCAGGAGCCGAAGGCATCGGATGTGATGGCGCTTCGACGGTCCGCAGCGGGAGGCAGGCTGTGAACGTGCTGCCGACTCCGGGCGCGCTTTCCACACGGACATCGCCGCCCATCAGGTGGAGCAATTGCCTGGTGATGGACAAGCCGAGACCCGCGCCACGGTAGAGGTGTTTGCCCAGCGGTGTAACCTGGCGGAAACTTTCGAAGATTAAATCCAAATTCTCGTGGGCGATGCCGATGCCGCTGTCCTTGACGGTTATGTTGAGCCGGGGAGCGTCGGAGTCCGTTAGATCGCGGCAGGCCAGGATATCAATGCGTCCGGCCTCCGTAAATTTAATGGCATTGCTGATCAGGTTAATCAGGATTTGACGAATGCGCGCGGGATCGCCGGATATCCAGGGGGGCACTTCATCCTGGATCGCAAGGTCTAACTGCAGGCCCTTGGATGCCGCCAGGATATTCATGGTGCGCACGGTATTATCGAGCAGGTTGTAAATGTCGAACGGTATATCACGGATGTGTAATGTGCCCGCTTCGATCCGCGAAAAATCAAGAATCTCGGTGATGATGCTCAGCAGGGATTCCGCGGAGGTTTTTACATCATTGAGCAGGGCATGTTGCTCCGTGTTCAACGGGGTTTCCAGCAGAAGCTCCGACATCCCAAGAATGCCGTTCATGGGGGTGCGTATCTCATGGCTCATATTGGTCAGAAACTGACTCTTCGCGGCGTTGGCCGTCTCCGCTGTTTTGCGTGCCTCGTCCAATTGTGTAATTATCTCCTTTTGCTCGTCCAGTAGCAAGCGCACATCATATTTGATGAGGTTCAACGCGTCATATAACGGGGAAAATGGTCCGGTATATTTCGTGTCGAGCGAAGGCGCATCGGGCGTGTCCCATGCCAATTCCTTGATGTAATCCAGCACGGCGGTCACCCCCGTGGACAGTTCTGAAGATGAATACATTCGTTCTTCAAGCGGAGGATAGGTCTCGATGGCGTAAGGATTGGGCGTGTTATCTGAAACAATAGCGGAGGAATTATCCCGCGACTTCACGATTTCAACGGCGGTTTGCATGGCCTCCGCATAGCCACTTCGATGAAGACACGGATACGGACTGTGCTGGAATGCCAGCCCGACTCGCATGATGGTGCGGACGACGAGGGGCGTGTCATAAATGATCAGCCCCATACAGCGTCCGCACATACGGGTGAATTCCTGGATAGCTACTGTGCGTGAATGGCGGGAAGGAATGCCGTAGCTGTTTCGGTAACTGCGCATCTCAATGTACGGCGCACCCGGTTCGAAGTACGCGTCCAGGAAGACTTGCTTGAGTCGAAAGGCTTCGGCAATATCCGATTGGCCAAGATTTCCCTCAACACCAATATGCAGAACCCAGTCACCGATTTTTGAAAACCCCACCCGGTAATCTCCAGTGATTAGAATATCCTCCCACTCAGGCGGACGCACCACAGGCAGCCTGCTCGCCACGCAATAGGAACCCACAGGGCTATCTATTTGACCTCTCATACCTTCCTTTACGATCTACTTCCTGCTACGCATAACATAATAGAGGTATCCCGGCGGGGTGTTAAATATTTTATTTGTCATAATCGTTTTGATGACACGACCTTTGCGTTCTTTTGCAGTGAAATAAATTAACCACGAAAGAGCCTGGAGCAGCAGAGCCGCAACCGAAATTCTCAACAAGATTAAGCACTGCGATTTCTTAACCACCCGCTTCGCTGGAGTACACGGAGTGCACGGAGATAGAAGATTTGTGTTTGCTCATGTTTTATTAAAAATTGTTTCTAATATCTCCGTGACCTCC
>RZZM01000021.1 GCA_009929845.1 Spartobacteria bacterium | reverse complement strand
TTTACGAGTGTGTTCATCGAGCAATCGAAAATCGGGCGCACCGGCTATTTGACGATGCTGGATGAGCGGGGCATGATTATCTCGCATCCGCAAAAGGACCTGATCCTCAATCAGGAGGCCGCCCCGAAAGTCGCCGACATTATGCAAAAGATACAGGCGGGGGAAACACACTTCATCTCGACGTTCGACGGACGGGTCAAGCAGTACCACGTGGACCGGTTTTCCTCGGACGAGTTTAACATCCTGCACACATGGTATATCCTGTTCGGCCAGGAACTCACGGAAATCAACGAGGAAGCCGCGCACTTGCTTGCGCGGGTGATCTGGTGCATGCTGATCCTGCTGGCGGCGCTTTCGGCCCTGACCGTGTTGTTTTCGCACCTACTTATCACCCGCCCCCTCAAACGACTTACAATAGTGGCCAATCATGTGGCGGATGGCGATTTATCGCGTCCGCTGATTGAAGTGAAGCGAAATGATGAAATCGGTGTGCTTTTCCGCGCGATCAACAAGATGACGGAGAGCCTGCAGCGGCAGACCCGGCAGATTCAGGAGGCGCTGGGTGTGCTGGCCGATTCGACCGGGTACATCGTTTCCGCCTCGCAGCAGCAGGAGGCCCTGGCGCGCCAGAACGGAACCGCCACCACGTCGGTGACTGCCGCGGTCAAGGAAATCACCGCCACCTCGCGGGAACTCGCCCGGACCATGCAGGCCGTCCAGCAACGATCCGAGGTCACCGGAGAGCTGGCCGACGGCGGCCGCGCGGGCCTGGGGGAAATGCAACAGTCCATGGGACATCTGGACGGCGCCCGGCAATCCATTTTAACCCGCCTTGAACAAATCAATGAAAAGGCGGGACTGATCGGCAATGTAGTCACCATGGTGGGGAAAGTGGCGGGTCAAACCAACATCCTTTCGCTGAATGCCTCCATTGAAGCCGAACGCGCCGGGGAATACGGCCGGGGCTTTTCGGTGGTGGCGCGCGAGATGCGCCGCCTGGCCGACCAGACCGCCGTCGCCATGCTCAACATCGAACGCTCCATCAGCGAGATGCAGGGCGCGGTCACCGCGGGCGTCATGGAAATGGATAAATTTTCCAGTGAAGTCCAGCAGAGCATCGCATCGGTGGATACCATCCACAGCCGCCTTTCTGAAATCATCCAGAATGTGGGTGAACTGACCCCGCAATTCATGCAGGTGAACGAGGGCATGCAGGCGCAATACGAAGGCGCGGAGCATATCGCGCAAGCGATGACGCACATCAGCGAGGGCGCCTCGGAAACCGGCGCCTCCATCACCCGCATGAATGAAGCCATCCAACGCCTCAACGACGCCGCCGAGGCCCTCAAATACGAAATCAGCCGTTTCAGGTTAGGGGGTTAGATTTTAGGTGATTAGGTGGTAGGTGGTTAGGTGGTAGGTTTGTGGGTTGAGCGGTATTTCGCTGATCCTAATCGCACTCTCTCCATCGCGCATCTCTGCGGAGTTCCGACTGTTCAGCCTCCCGTTTTTTATCCGCGTTTGTCCGCGCTATCCGTGGTTACATTCTTGCGGCAAAAGACACGGGATGGTTCATGTTGTCAATGTGTTTTGTGGATAAGGGAGAAATTGGAGACACGGAATGAGGGGAGCCCGTCGGGGTCCAGCATGAGTTTACCGTTGGGGGCGAGGGAGAGCAGGAAATGTGAGCCCTTGAAATTGAGGTCGTTGTACCCCAGCAGTTTCAAGCGGTAAGCCACTTTGTCGCACAGGCCCCTGTGGACATGCGCCGAGATCAGCTCGCGCCGCAGGGCCTCGTCAGCGTTGATCCCCTTACAATACTCGCTGTCTTTTCTGGCCAGGAACTCGTCCAGCCCGTTCCAGTAGCCCCAGATGGTGATATAGGTATGATTGTGCCGCAGCACGGACTGCCCTTTGGGGGTCAGGTTATCCTTGAAGGCGTTGTATCGACTCTGGTCCGGGGCATAAAAGCTGTCCTCCGCCTCGCGCCCGCTCATGTAAATGGCGCGTGCATAGATGGTGGGAAGACCGAGCAGGGAGAGTTCCACCGCGATCTGGAATTCCTCGAACGGGGCGTTGTATCCGAAATGCATGATGGCCTCGTACCCCGGGTGCGACGAATCAATGTCGGGGATTTCACCCACACGTGAAATTTTCCAGACCAGGTTGATCAAGTCCTTGGAACGTGTGTAATACACATCATTGACCCCCGAGAGTTGTGTACGTTCCGTGCGGCGCCAACGTTCGGGCTGGAAAAAATCAAACAGGCTGGGGTCGCGTCCGACCACCCACATCTCGCCATGTGTGCTTTCCGATGTACCGTACACATAATCGATACCGCCGATATGCACAGGATAGAGATGCTTGGGGAAGGTCTTTTCAGGGACATCGCCAAAGCGGTCACGCTGCCGGACCAGGTAATCGGACCGGCGAGCCTGCAGCACCTGGAGTTCATGCGCCGGGGTGCGCTCGAGCAATTCGAAATCTACCAGGGCGTAGACCGCGTTGCCGTTTTTATCGCGCAACATATCACGCTCGGGTTTGGGTCGCACAATCACATGGGCGGGCTTCATATCCAACACCCGGTAGCCCTTGTTCTGCAGGTCGGCGACCGCCCGTTCCGTAATCGCCTTCTGGAAGGCGATACATTCTTCATCCGGAACGGCATACAACCGGCACAGTTCAACGGCTGATTGCCCCTTGATCCATTCATAGATCAGGATGTACTGCCGGTAGATATCCAGTTCCACATCGCGGTATTTGCGTTTTTTCTGTTCGATGCGTGTTTTTGAACGACCGGTCTGCCACAATTCCACCTTCTTGAGCGGGGAATAGATGGCCAGCGGTTTATGGGTCCGGATACGGCCCTCGCCCTTCTGGTTACGCATTTCCATCACCAGTGAAAACTCTTCGTATGGACTGTTGAATTCACCCGCGGCAAACTCCTGAAACGAAAAAGTGTCCACGGGAATGACCGTCCCCACCCTGCACCATTTGACGACCAGGTCCTTGCTCAGGCCACGAACAGGTTTGCTCTTCGTGTGATAGATCGTGCTGGTGCCCTCCAACGGCACGCGTTGCTCGCGGAACCATTCCTTTTCGTGCCAGTTTTCAGGCAACAGTTGATCCCGGAACGGCAAGCCAAACGGGGTAATGTATAAATCGCCCTGTCCGGCAATCTCAATGTGCGTGTAGTCGATACCAAGAATATTCACTGTTTGTTCATGATACATGCGCACAAGTCTACCGGCAGGAACGGCGCGCTGTAAAGACCAGCCAAAAATATTTTTCCCATCTTTTTCAACCGACATTGCCGCACACAAACTTAGCTGATTTGTTTTACAGCCGCGGGGGAGGCGGCCGGTTTCGATTCCTGGATCAGCCGGCGAGGCCGAAGCGCTGGTACTCCTCCATCGCGTAGCGGTCCGTGCACCCGGATACGTAGTCGCAGGCGGTACGCCACAGTCCGTGCTGTTCGATCCGGCCCCGCGCCTTGCGGCCCATGTGATCCGGATGTTCGACATAATGCAGGAACAGTCGCTGCATCATCTCGACCGCCTCCTTGTTGGCGCTGTCCACTGCCGGGTGCCAATAGACCTCCTTGAACAGGAAGGCGCGCAACGGCGCCAGGCGGTCGGCGGTTTCGGGGCTGAAGGCGATCATCCGTTCCGGGGCGTTCATGATATCCGCCGGCGAGTGGGGGGCGTACTGTTTCAGACAGCGCAGGCTGGCGGTGATGACATCTTCCACCAGGAGGTCCAGCAACGAACGGATATGACAGGCCGTTGCGCGCCGCTCCGGCACCTCTCCGTACCGATGCGCGGTACGTTCAATGGCCTGCTGCCACAGGTCGAGCGGGGCAAGTTGATCCGGACTGATAAGGCCCGCATCCACTCCGTCATCAATGTCATGCGCGTAATAGGCCATATCATCCGCCACATCCGCGATTTGCGCCTCGGCATACTGCCAGGGGCCAATGGCCTGTCCGTCCAAATCCGCGCCGGGAACGTGGGCCAGGTGTTTACGCAACCCGGCGCGCACTTCCCAGGTCAGATTCAGCCCATTGAACGCGGGGTAGCACTCCTCAAGCACTTCCGCCCAGCGCAGGCTCTGGATGTTGTGGTCAAAGCCCCCTTCATTTTTCATCAGTTCATCCAATGCGCGCTCCCCGCAATGACCAAACGGGCTGTGCCCGATGTCATGCGCGAGGGCAATGGCCTCTGTCAGGTCTTCATTCACCCGCAACGCCCGCGCGATCGTCCGGCCCACCGCCGCCATTTCCATGGTGTGGGTCAGCCGCGTTCGATAATGATCGGCCGTCCCATTGACAAACACCTGTGTTTTGTATTCCAGTCGACGGAAGGCGCGACAGTGGAGCACCCGGTCGCGGTCGCGCTGGAAATCGGAGCGGTAGGGGTGCTGGGCTTCATCAAACAGACGTCCCCGGCTGCGCTCGCTGTGCGCCGCAAAAGGCGCCGGCGCCACCACCTCATCCTTCATGTTCATCAGCCGACTATCGCGAACAATTACCAGGCGGCATTGATCAGGGGGAGCACCTTGGTCCAATGGTCTTTGCCCATCGCCATATTGACCAGCCCGATCTGGAGCCCATCAAGCATATCCGTGTAGTTGACGATGCCGATCTGCATGCCGGTCACCTGCGGGCTCATGTTAACGGCCCCGATTTGGAGTCCATTCACCCGATCACCCGTAAAATTGACCACTGCTCCCGCCTGGAGACCATTCAGTTCAAGGGCGGTGTAATTGAAGAGGTCGGCGACGGCAAACTGCATACCGTTGATATTCTGGGCGACGTTACAGACACCGAATCCTATGGTTTGTCCGTAAGCATCCGCCTTGGTGATATTGCCCACCCCGATACCGGTGCTTTGAAACAGCACATCCTGGTCGGCGTAATTACCCGCGCCGATCATGGTGCTCTGCGCGCATGCCCCTTCGCCGTTGACCCAGTTTCCGACCCCGATATAGGTAAACTGTGCGCCGGCCATGTTCCCGTTTACAAAGTTTCCCAGACCGACCGGGCAAATCAGGAAGCCCGTGGCGTCCCCGCCCACCATCGTGACCGCCGCCATCCCGACCCCCTGAAAATCCTGCTCCACCTGGTTGACCAGCCCCAGATCAAAACCCGTCATCCCGCGGTTTTTGCTGTAAATCAGATTCAACCGCAATCCGTTCACGGACATATCCTCGTCGATGATCTGAACCGGCGAGAAGAGCGACAACTGGAACGGGCGCGAATTAATACCGGCAAAAACCGGGGCCGCGGCCAGCACAAAAAGAAACACCAACCCGATATAACCAAAACGTTTACTCATGCTCATTCTCCTTTACGTTGCCCATGCCGTAACATGGCGAGGTTCACATCATATGACCCGCCCATTGAACAAAAGTAACGCCCACATGTCAAGCCAACGTCCAGAGAAGACAAACAGCCGATTTCAGTGAAAAAAAGTAGCTTCTCAAAACCCCATTTTCTTAGCCGCGGATCAACGCTGCGGATGGTCGCGGATGCGAAATGGGGCAAAAAATGGCAATTTTACGGTTTTAAGCGCGAAAATGGGCTGTTTTCGGCAAATTTTCGGCATTTTTCACCGGAATCGACCGTTTTCGCCATTTTCGGCGCGAAACGTGTGCGTCTCGCCGTGCGCGGCAGGTTAAATCTGTACAACGAACGGTAATGCCTTGCGCCGTGCCCTGCGGACGCTGGTCATTGAGGACAATGACCCTCCCTGCGGGTTGGATGCCGCTTTCGCGGGAGGGTCGCTGTCCTCTGAATTTCACATAAACAGTGGGCTATGGGTAGTTGGATACCGGGATGGTCTGGTCCCAGCCCCAGTTGAACTGATCGAGTTGGCCGGAGAAGCTGCGCTCAATGAACCAGACGCCGTTTTGTTGGTCGAACACGGCGATATCGGTGATGCCATCTCCGTCATAATCGGCGGGTACGGGAGTGGCGGCTTCCCATCCGAAAGCGATTTCGCGCACGTCGCCGGGGTTTTGGCTGGGCTGGATGAACCAGCGTCCGCCCTGGGGATCGTATACCGCCACGTCGGCGGCGCCATCACCGTCGTAGTCGGACGGAAGTGGACGGGCTGATTCCCAGCCAAACTGCTCCTGGCGCACTGCGCCGGAGCTGCTGAGCCGGATGAACCAGTCGCCGGTGGGGGGATTGTATACGGCGATATCCGCCTGGTCGTCGCCGTCATAGTCGGACACAATCGGCGTAACACCCGCCCAGCCGAACTGGATAGGCCCGCCGTCGAACAGTTGACCGGTAGCGCTTGAGCGGATGAACCAGTTGGCGGCCACCGGGTCAAACACGGCCATATCAGCGCGTCCGTCCCCATCGTAATCCGCCGCGACCGGCGTGACGCCCGCCCAGCCGAACTGGATGGGGCCGCCCTCCATGAGGGTCTGATCGCGGCTTTGCAGGATGTACCATTCGGCGGCGTCTGGATTGAAAATCGCGATATCAGTTATGGCGTCGCCGTCGTAATCCTGCGCGACAAGGTGCACCGCATTCCATCCGAACGGAAAGCCCACCACGGATGGGCGGGTGCTGTTCCTGATATACCAGTCGCCCTGCGCGCTGTGCACCACCGCCGGGTCGGCGCGTCCGTCGCCATCAAAATCAAACGCCACCTTGGGGATAAACATCACGACAAAGCCATCGCCATAACTTACGTAGGATTTCTGGACCGCATCGGACGTTATGGGGAAGCCTTTTGGATCGCTGAGACTACCGACCACACACACGCGGTCCTGTTCCCCGAGCGCCATGTCGTAGGTATACTGGGTGCCATTGGTAATGCCCCAGAAGGTGGACCAGGTCAGGCGTTGCGCATCCGGATCGAAACGCGCCACAAAAGCAGCGCGCGGCGGCAGATACTGCGCATTCACCAGGGGCAAATTGGTGGAGCTGCTGGAACCCGTCAGGAAAATATCGTCCGATTCGCCGAGGGCGCCCGCGCGGGCCCGGTCTGAGCCTGCGCCACCAAAATAGGTTGAAAAGAGAAGTTGTTCCGCGTCGGGGCTGAGCTTGGTGATCACCACGCTTTGGTCATAGGGGTCTTTGCCGGGGAAGCGGGTAGCCTGATAGGCGTTGGTGACCGGATAATCCTCCGCCTGGGTGTTTCCGATGATGACCAGGTTCCCGGCGGCATCCATGGAAAGGGAAACGGCGCCTTCCGTTTCGGTTTCATGCCCACCAAGAAACGAGGCGTAATAGACGTCCCCGGCCCCATCCACCTGCAGGACCAGGAAGTCATCACCGCCATTTTCGGCACTCTGGTGAAAGTTGGTCTGGATGGCGTTGGGGGTTCGCAGCAGTGAATTCGAGGACCCGAAACCGGCGTCGCCGAGTACGGTGGCATGCCCCTGTGCGTTTACAACGATATCGAGTCCAAAATCGAAGCCCGCCCCGCCGTAGATGATGCTGTAGTCGAGCGTGTAATTAGTGGTGATGCGCGCTACCACGACATCGGTCCAGCCCGCATTCGTAGTCTGGGCCGAGTTGTGCAGGATAAAATCATCCGAGCTGGTATGGCCGGTCACGTAGATATTGTCATGCGCGTCGACCGCGACCGCCTTGAGGGTATCGTTTTCCGTTCCGCGCAGGCAGGTCGAGAAAAGGATTTCTTCACCGGTGGGATCGACCTTGAGGATAAAGCCGTCCCAGTAGGTATTGCCCGTGGGTGTCTGGATGGGATGGACCATGGGGAAATCGGAGGAGCGCGTTTCGCCGACAATGATAATGTTGGTTTTGCTGTCCAACGTGATATCAAACGGCACATCTTCCTCTGTGTTGGCAAAGTAGCCGTTGGTTCCTCCGTAGACCTTCATGTATTCGACTTCTCCAATACGGTTGAATTTGACGAGGATCATATCTTCTGTTCGTCCGGTAATTTCCGAATCCGATGAACTGATCACATACATATTGCCCTCGCTGTCAAGCGTCGCGGCGCGCGCCACATCGGTCCCCGTACCTCCGAGAAAGGTACCGTAACGCAAGACCGGCGGCTCCGCCGCCGTACAGGGGGTGGCGCATATGCCCAGGCAATTCAAGACAACAGCAACAAAACAAAATGCGCGAAAAACCCTTAGACTATTCATGTTCATGACTCCTTCTCCTGTTTGGCGCCTTCATATGACTTGAATGTACCAAAATCCGCGTGGACTGTCTATAGTCATCGACAAAAGACTGGCAGGAAGTCAGAGGGCAGCAAAACAAAAAAATATTCCCTTCAGGATAGCCTGAAACGAGTGCGGCCAATCAGCTAACACAATTCTAATGCTATACGAATCAATTCCTCACCTATTCAGTGTTTTATACGGGTGATATGGTTGTGAATTTTTGATGAATTAAGAGTGGTTCTAACGGGAGTGTACGTTTGAAGATCGGGAAAAAATTACTGGCGGTGAATGTTGTGCTCATGTTGATGGCACTGGGGATTGTCACAGGTGTTGCGCTGAAGATATTCAAGGAGTTCGGGGCCGCTACGGTGGTTGCGTCCTCGGAGGCCCTGGAAGAGCAGGCCATGGCAACGTTGCAGGTGGGGGTGCGGCGGGACCGGGATAATGTGATCAACCTGGTGGAGAAGGCGAAGCAGGACGCGGTGCGGCTGGCGGCACTTGACGCGCTTGATAAGTACATGGCCTTGCAGGGTGAAAATGAATACTGGGACAACATAACCGCCCGGATGTCCGCGGAGATCGTGCGGGGGTTGCAACAGCTTTGCGAGGCGTATCACGCGCATGCCCCGACGGAGAAGGACAACAAGGATTTGATCAACAAATTGCGGGACGCGAAAATCGGCGATTTCGGCTATGCCCTTGTTATGGACGAGAATGGGAAGCTCATCGCTCATCCCAAGCGTCGCAAGATCGGCGACCATGTGGTCAACGACCTGGGATTTAAAGCATTTGAGGGCATCATCACAAACACCGCGCCGGCGCGCATCCAGACCTTGCACTTTGAAAATGAAGGCGAGCGGGAATTTATTACCTATGTCTATTTCCCGGAATGGAAATGGAACATTGCTGTGACGGGTCGGCGGGCGGAAATTATTGAGCGCACAGCGGAAAACGGGCGCTATGAAGCCATCCAGGCCTTCCTCGCCTTTTACGAGGCCAACCGGGAAGAGATGGACGGCGAAATGGTTCCCGTATTCAACCAGATTCGTTTTATCAATGCGGACGGCATGGAGGAAGGGCGCATTCAGGACGGGGCCATTTTCGGCGTGTTTTCTTCGGTGGCGGAGGCCGCGTGGTTCCAGGAGGCAAAGGCCCTGGCCGAGGAAAAAGGCGCCCGCGGCATATCGGTATCCCCCGTGGAAATCGCCCACAACACCGAATGGGCGGAAATGCGGGTATCCGCGCCGGTCATGTTCCAAGAACAACTGGCCGGCTTTGTGGTCCTGAACATTAACTGGCAACTGGTCTCCCGCATGTTTTCAAAAAGTGTATACGGTAAAACCGGTTATCCCTTCATGCTCGGCGCAGACGGCATGCTGGCGGCAGACCCGCAACACACCCTGCTGGACCAGGTCAACCTGACCGACGCGCCATACGGGGAGTTGGCCGACGTGGTCCGGGACATTACCGGACAATCCGAGGCCGGGTACCGCCATTTTCGGAAAGATGGAGAAGAGTCGATCATCGCATTTACGCCCATGGCACTGGGAACCACCCGGTACACGCTGGCGGTTTCCATTCCCCTGTATGAAGTGGTCGGTTCCGTCGAGGTCCTGCGTCAGCAAGCCCGTCAGAAAGCACAAGACGTCACGGTGTCGATTACCATCACCTCCTGTGTCATGGTGGTTATCGCTATCCTGATCGGGTGGTTTGTCACAGGCCGGATTGTATCGCGGCCTATTTCCGGCACGTCCGCCCTGCTCAAGGATATCGCGCAGGGTGAGGGCGACCTTACCCGCCGCCTGGAAAGCCACTCGAAGGATGAAATTGGCGAACTTTCAAGCTGGTTCAACTCGTTTGTGGAGAAGTTGCAGCGGATCATCACCCAGGTGGGGGGCAATACCCGCAAGATCTCGTTCGCGGCGGACAACCTGATGACGGAGGCCCGTCAATTGAACGAGGCCGCCACCACCGCCAGTGAGCAGACCTCCGGCGCGGCGGCCGCGACCGAAGAGATAAGCAGCACCATCGCTCTCATGGCCCAGTCGTCCGAGGGGTTGTCGCAAAACGCCAACACCGTGGCGGCGGCCATGGAGGAAATGGATGCCACCCTGCGCGAAATCGCGCGTAACTGCGCCGAGGGCTCGCAGGTCGCGGTGGATGCCGATGCCTCTTCCAAAAAGGCGCAGACCCTGACGACCAAACTCGGGGAATCAATCCAGAGCATCACACTGGTGGTCAATACGATCCGGGACATTGCCGACCAGACGAACCTGCTGGCCCTGAATGCCACGATCGAGGCGGCCAGCGCGGGCGAAGCCGGAAAAGGGTTCGCGGTGGTGGCCAATGAAGTCAAGGAACTGGCCAAGCAGAGCGCGGAGGCCACAAAGAAAATCACGGCGCAGATCAACGCGATCCAGCAGGATGCCGAACAGGCCGTGGAGGCCAACTTGAGCGTGAACCAGGTGGTTGAAAAGGTCGCCATGATTTCCGACAGCATTGCCGCCACCGTGGAGGAACAGTCCACGACCTCCCGGGAAATCACGCAAACGGTCACACGGGTCTCCCAGGCCGCGCGGGACATGGCCGGCAGTGCCACGGAAGCCGCGCGGGCCATCGAAGAGATTTCGTCCAACATCCAACACCTGAGCGAATCATCCGACAGCACCGCCCACTCCGCGCGCGCCATCCACGAAAATATCGAAACCCTCAACGATATGTCCGGCTCGCTGAAAAAAATCGTTGACCAGTTCAAGGTATAGGACAGCACACCTTTCCCGGACCAACCTGTCATATAAATATCCGATCGGATATTTATTTGACGAATTCTGATGCTTTGGCGTGCGGCTTTTCGGGGCTTTTTTCTTCTACTCCGCGTCTCCGCGCCTCTGCGTTCATTTTTTAACGCAGAGACGCTGAGACGCAGAGCTGGGTGCCGGGAACGCGGAAAATGGGGAGGAAAATGGGGACAGAGCATTGCGAAAACTGTCGTTTTTAATAGAAAATGGCCCATTTTCGACATATTTTCGGTATTTTTCATCGAAATCGGCCGTTTTCGCGGGAGGGTTGGGCAACTTCGGCCACGAGGCTTTTTGAGTTACCTTTTCTTTTCCACTCCGCGTCTCCGCGCCTCTGCGTTCATTTTTTTAACGCAGAGACGCCGGGACGCAGAGTTGGGCGCCGGGAACGCTCTACTTGTTGATTTTTCAACTTGCGTCCCCCTTGTTTTCCCCTATCGTTGCGGCGTGACCGATTACGGGCACGAAATAAGGCAACCAGATGGGATACAAACGATGAGTACGCAGAAGAAATGGACCGCTACGCGGATCAAGGACCTGAAGAACAAGCAGAAGATCGCATGTCTGACCGCGGTGGACTATGCCTCCGGACGACTGCTTGACGAAGCGGGCATTCCGCTGATTCTGGTGGGGGACTCACTGGCCATGACGGTGCTGGGCTATGAAACGACCCTGCCCGTCACCCAGGCGGAGATGCTGCACCACACCGCGGCGGTGGCGCGTGGCGTGACCTGGGGCCTGGTGGTCGCGGACATGCCGTTCCTCTCCTATCAGGTGTCGGTCGAGCAGGCCGTGGAAAATGCCGGGCGCTTCCTTAAGGAAGGGGGCGCCAACGCGGTAAAAATCGAGGGCGGCGCCTTCCGGAAGCAAACGATCGAAACGTTGATCCAAAATGGCATACCGGTCATGGGCCACATCGGGCTGACCCCGCAGAGCATCAATTCCATGGGCGGCTACAAGGTACAGGGCAAGACGCCCCCCGAGGCGGAACAACTGCTCCGGGACGCCCACGCGCTAGCCGAAGCCGGGGTCTTTTCCCTGGTCCTGGAATGCGTGCCGATGGAACTGGCCGCACAGATTACCGCCGACATCCCGGTGCCGACTATCGGGATCGGCGCGGGGCCCCACTGCGACGGCCAGGTGCTCGTCATGCACGACCTGCTGGGCATGTTCAGCGGGTTCCAACCGAAATTTGTCAAACGCTACGCGGAAATCGGACAGCAGATGCGCGAGGCCTTCAGCGCCTACCGCGAAGATGTCGAACAGGGACGCTACCCCACTGAAGAACAGAGTTACTGACCATGGATATTATTCGGACACCCGCGGACATGCAGCGCGCGGCGCGGGACTTGCGCCGCGCCGGAAAAACCATCGGCTTTGTGCCTACCATGGGGTTCCTTCATGAGGGGCATCTTTCGCTGGTCCGTATCGCCCGGGAGCGGGCGGATGTGGTGGTGGTGAGTATCTTTGTCAACCCCACGCAATTCGGACCGAATGAGGACCTGGACGCGTATCCGCGTGATTTCGCGCGCGACGAGGCCCTGTGCCGGGGCGAGGGCGTGGACCTCCTCTTCTATCCGGATGCGGCGGATATGTACCCGGCGAACGCCAGTGTCTATGTCGGCGAGGACCGCCTGTCGAAGGTATTGTGCGGCGCATCCCGTCCGGGCCATTTCCGGGGCGTCCTGACCGTGGTGGCCAAGCTCTTCAACCTCGCGCTGCCGGATGTGGCGGTTTTCGGACAGAAAGACGCGCAGCAGTTACGCGTCATCCAACAGATGGTGGACGACCTGAATTTTCCGGTGGAGATCATCGCCGGACCGATTGTGCGCGAAGCGGACGGGCTGGCGATGAGTTCGCGCAACACCTATCTCACGGCATCCGATCGACGCGACGCCCTGTGTCTGCGCCGCGCGCTGGATTTGGCCGAGCAGTTATACGCCGATGGCGAACGGAAGACGCATGTCATCCGGCAAGCTATGGATGAGAGCATCCGCCAGGCGCCCACGGCGCAGGTGGACTACATTGAACTGATGGATTGGCGGACCCTGATGCCGGTGGAAACGATAGAAGGACCAACCCTCGTTGCGCTGGCGGTAAAGGTCGGCAAGCCCCGCCTGATCGACAACACGATCATTGCATATAAATAACCAGGCGGAACTCGTAGGTCGTCTCGTCTTCAAGTGTCTTGAAAGGAATGACCACACCGTTGCTTTGCAGCTCCACCGCCGTATCCCCATTTGTCCGCGCGGGTGGATCTTCCATAATGGGAACCAGCGATCCGGACATGATGAGCGGCAGTCCCAGGGCCACACCGCCGTATTGCTCGTGATACTTGGTTTTAAACGCGCCGGCGATGGTGTTGGTGAGTTCCCCCACCGCATCCCGGATCATACTGCTGTCAGGATCATCCAGCATCATGAGTTTCCGGGCCACAAACTGCGCAGCCTCCGCATCCATGGCGACAATAATATACCCGACACGATCACTGGCAATGCCCACAATACCCAGCACGTCGGCGCTTACCGGTTCCACCTTTTTTTCCACGTGGCCGGCGTAGATATCAATATTCATGTAGGCCTTGAATGTGTCCTGCATGGCCGCTATGGCGGTGAACATGGTCTCTTCAAATGTTATCTTCCTGTCGCTCATATATATCTCCTGGTGCCAATAACTGTACCGGGTATTCGATTTTTTGGAAACAGAAAATAACGAATAAACGCCCGCACGGCTTGCGGAACAAGCGGAATCATGGTTCAATCCGAACCATGATGAACATGGATGCATTCAAGGAGCAACTGAAGATACTCGACCGGCACGGCCCCTCGTTTATGAATAATGCCATGCGGGAAGAGGCCTTTTTGCGTATCGGGGAGTTTTTCGAAACAACGATCCGGGAGGGACAGCCGTTTGACCTGGCCAAAAATCCCAATCCCGTCTGGGAGATCATCGAGGCCCGTCTGCTGAAAGCGCTTGATGAAATCGACCAACCCGCGGCGGACGCGAGAACCATCACGCTCTGGCAGATGTACAATGCCGGGGTCATACTCCGGCAAGGCGGCGTGGTCTTCGGGGTGGATGTGATTCCCATGCTGCGCACATACGGGTGGGCGGAGCCCGAGGGGTTGACGGAACGGATCGCCGACCGCCTTGATTTTCTGCTGGTGACCCATCATCACCCGGACCACTACGACCGGGCGCTGGTCCGGGCCTGTCTGGACCGGGATAAACCGGTCGCCCTGCCCGAGCATCTGGCCACGGAGTGGCCCGGACGTCCCACCCTGCGCGCTATCAGCGGCGGATGGGCGACTACCTGGCGGGACATCCGCATCACCGCGCGCAATGCCTTTCATGTCTGGCGCGACAGCATGGCCGATGTCCCCCTCGTGTACTACGAGCTGACCCTGCCCGGGGAGTACACCCTCCTCTTCAGCGGGGATGCCGACTACACCAAGGCCTTTGAAAAAACCCCGGAGCAACCCGTGCACCTCCTGCTGCTGCCCTGGCGCAATCCCAATGCCACGTTCGAGGATGGCCATGAGCGGCAGACCCACCGGACGATTGACGCCGTCCAGATGGTGTGCGACCACATCCAGCCCGCGCAGATTCTTTTTGAACATTACGCCGAACTCGAACATGTATATGGGGCCTTCCCGGCCTCTTACGACATGGCCGTGAGTCTCCGGCAGGCCCTGCAAACCCCGGCGGACTGGCTGTTCTGGGGCGAGTCCGTCACCCTGACCCCCTGAGGACCGATTCATGGAACCCGGATTATACCTTGTAGGCACCCCGATCGGCAACCTGGAGGACATCACCCTGCGGGCCCTGCGGGTGTTAAGGGAGGCCGACGTAATCATGGCCGAGGACACCCGGCACAGCCGTATCCTGCTCAACCGCCATGAAATAACAACGCATATGATCAGTTGCCATAAGTTCAATGAAGCTTCACGCATCGAACGCGTGCGCGAGCGCATCGACGCCGGGCAGGCCGTGGCCCTGATCACCGATGGCGGTATGCCGTGTATTTCCGATCCGGGGGCGCGCCTGGTCTCGGCCTGCCGCGAGGCGGGACATTACGTAACCGTCATACCGGGTCCCTCCGCGGTCAGCGCCGCCATCGCCCTGAGCGGCCTGGTCGAAAAGGCCTATCATTTCGAGGGCTTCCTGCCTCACAAGTCGGGAGGCCGCGCCCGGCGCCTTTCCGAACTCGCCGCGGGCACGACGCCCGTGGTTATTTTTGAGTCGCCCTATCGGCTTATCAAGGTCATGGGAGAAATCGAGGAACAGATGGGGCCGCGCCTCGTTTTCGTGGCCCGGGAGCTGACCAAGAAGTTTGAAGAAGGCTGTCGGGGCGCCCCGCGGGACATCATACGCGCCTTTGAAGGACGAACCGTCAAGGGCGAACTGGTCATTATAATTTCCAATGAATTGTGCGGCAGTGATTGACACCTGCCTATACGGGTGATAGGTTGCCCGGTACATTTGTGTTGATGAAACAGATGCGGCATGCTGAGTAGACATAATGGCTGATAAAGAAACACAGAAAGAGTCAGAAGGAATCCTGGTGGCCGTGGATGGCGGTACCGCGCTGGTATACATTTGCGGAAGGGGCTCCTTCAAGAACAGTACCCTGATGAAGGATTTTGGCCGGGACGCGCTGGACCATGAGGTCACCGATGTGGTGATCAACATGCAGGCGTGCATCGGCATGGACAGCACGTTCATGGGAGTACTGGCGGGCCTGGCCTCCCGATGCCGCGCCAAAGGGGGCGAGGTGCAAATGATCAACCTCTCCCCGCATACGCGCGGCCTGCTCAGCACGCTGGGCCTTGACCAGTTGATCCGCGCGTACATGGCAGAGTCCACCCCCAAAGACCTTAGCGAGCTGTTTCTCCGGGAAAAGACGGAACTAGACGAGCTGGCCGCGCAGGAGGCCGACAAGCAGACGATGGCCGAAACCATGCTGGAGGCACATGAGACCCTGGTGGATGTATGTCCGGAGAACCTGGCCAAGTTCAAAGATGTGCTGACCTACCTTCGGGAGGGGGTCGAGGACCTTAAGAAAAGTAAGTCAGGGTAAGGGGGAAAACCGCCATGGGTTGCTGTTCTTTTGTTTTCTTCTCCGCCTTCCTGATCATTGCACTTGTGATCGCCCTGTACATCACCGTGCGCCGTTACCGCCTCCTTCGCGCGGAACGCGACGAACTCGAACAGGAAAAAGAGGTCATCTTCGGGTTTATCCATGATGCGGGCGAGGTTTTCGCCAACGCCGAGGGACTGGACATGGAAGGCATGCTCACACGCGTGCTCTTTTATGCCATGCGCACGACGCGGGCAGGCGCGGGCGCCGTGTACCTGCTCGAGTCCGACAAGCAGACTCTTCGCAACGGCGCGGTTTCCGGTATTTTTCCCCCGCTGATCGGCAAGGTGGACGCCGGGTTGGAGCGGGCCATGAGCAAATCCCAGCACATCCAGAAACTGGTCCGCTCCCAGGTCATCCGCAAAGGCGAGGGCCTCATCGGTGAAGTCGCCGATATCGGTATGCCCATTTTGATTGAGGACCCGGAACGCGACCCCCGGGTCCCGCATTACGACCTGGATTATTTAAAAATTCACTCGATCCTGCTGGTCCCCATGCGGTTCCACCAGCAGGTGCTGGGGGTCATCGTCGTCATCAACCGGGTGGACGGCCAGCCCTTTATCCAAACCGACCTCAACCTGCTGCAGGCCGTCGCGGACCAGGCCTCCGTATCCATCCACTTCGCGCAGTTGCGGGAATCACTGAATGAAAAACAGCGCATCGACCATGACCTGGACATTGCCCGTAATATCCAGATGTCCCTGCTGCCCAAAACCATTCCAAAAATCGAGGGCATCGAACTGGCCGCGTTCAATTATCCCGCGCTGGAAGTCGGGGGCGATTACTATGATTTTGTAGAAGTGGATGAAAAACGCATCGGTATCGCCCTCGCGGATGTCTCGGGCAAAGGGATCAGCGGCGCGATCATGATGTCCATGTGCCGGAGCGTGCTGCGCTCCCAGGCCCCCGGCGTGACCAGTCCCGCCAAGGTGCTTAACGGGGTCAACCACCTCATGCGCAAGGATATCGCCGACGATATGTTCGTCAGCATGCTGTACATGATCCTCAATATTGAAACCCACGAACTGGCGATCGCCCGGGCCGGACACGAGCGCCCGATACTCGTTCCAGGCGACAAAAGCGGGCTCCATGTCATCGAATCGCCCGGCCTGGCCATCGGTATCGGCGATGAAGAGGCTTTCGGCATGATTACCAAAGACACCGTCATCACCCTGCATCCGGGCGATGTGGTCGTCACCTATACCGACGGGGTCACCGAGGCCATGAATGAAAATGAACAGGAATGGGGCATTGACAACTTTACCGAGGCCATACGCGTCTCCGCGGACGAAGGCGCGCACAGCGTACTCAATAATGTGCAGCAGCGCCTGATGCGTTTTGTCGGAGAAACACCACAATATGATGATACAACATTGCTTGCATTGCGTGTTGTAAGGTAGTATACACGAACTATGAAACAAAGAATTTTGGAGGCTCTATGAGGGAATGCGTTATAGAGAGAGAAGAAAAAGGCGACATGGACATCCTTCACCTGGATGGTTCACTGGATGCATATTCCTTTCCGCGTCTGGAAGGATCCCTGAACGGATTACGTGAAAACAGCCGGAACAAGGTCATCCTGGACTGCACCGGACTGGACTACATCAGCAGCGCGGCACTGGGCGCGTTGATCGGGTTTGCCCGCCGGGCGCGTGAAAGCAACGGCGACCTTAAGCTGGTCAACCTGACACCCAAAATTTACAATATTGTCGAATTGCTGGGCTTCCACAAGATCCTGGAGATTTATCAGGAAATTGATGAGGCCGTCAACAGCTTCTAACCAACCACTGGTTGTTCAGCGAGGTGTACTATGAGCGCTCCGGGAAATGAACACTACAGGGATGGACTGGTAACGCTGCTCATCCCCTACAAGTACAGTTACCTGCGTATTGTCCGGCAGGCTGTATCCGATGTGTGCGTACACGCCGGGCTTTCCGAATTCAAGGCCGCCGAACTGGAAATGGCCATCGACGAGGCCTGCTCGAGCATTATTGAACGCTGCTCATCGCCGCAAAACATACAGCGCGCCGACGACTGGCGGCGAAACGGCCTGAAATTAAACCTGCTGCAAAAGGTTGACAGCGTGGTCATCGAAATCTATGACTATGGGCCAGGTATTGATTTTGAACATGAAAAAGCCGTGGATCCCGAGCACTACGCGAATGATCCCAAAGGGCCGGGCCTGGGTGTTTATGTGATCAAACGCTTTGTGGATGATATCCACTACGAGCCGAACACCCATGACGGCAATTACCTGCGCCTGACAAAACGCCTGTAAGCGCGGACGGACAGACGGCAGGACACATGACAGGTTGCCCCGGCGGCAACCTTCCCTTAGTTGTGGTATAGATGGAATTATGGTATGAGTATGAAAAAGAACAGAATAAACAGTGACATCGGTGACGAGCGTCCGGAGGCGTATCCGCGGGAAAACGGCGCGCAACCGTCCGCCGACACCCTGGACGAAGGGCTGCATTCCAATGAACCGGCACAGGACGCGGCCCCGGAGATCGAAATCCTGCCGCCCGAAGAGGCGGACACCGTGCCCCGCAGCCAGTTTGTCCGGTTGCAGGCCGATTTTGATAATTTCAAAAAACGGACGCGCCGGGAACAAAGTGAATGGTACCAGCGAGCGAACGAGAACCTGGTGGAAGAAATCCTGCCGGCCCTCGATCACTTTGAAATGGGCCTGCAGACGGCGCGCGCGCACCAGACCGAATCGGCCGTGGTCGACGGCTTTCAGTTGGTCTACGACCAATTGATGTCGGTCCTCACAAAATTCGGACTCTCCCCGGTGGATGCCGCCGGCGCACTCTTTGACCCGCACCAGCATGAAGCCGTGACCTATCTGCCCTCGCCGAATGTCCCCGCCGAAACGGTGATTGACCAGACCCGCCGCGGCTACCGCCTGGGCGAAAAACTCATCCGCCCGGCCCAGGTGGTCGTATCCAGCGGCGCGCCGGATAATGAAACGACCGGAGAGGAATGATGGCTGCCACAAAACGAGATTATTACGAGGTGCTGGGCATACGGAAAGATGCCGATGCCGATGCCATAAAAAAAGCCTACCGGAAACTGGCGGTCAAGTATCACCCCGATAAGAACCCGGGCGACCACGAGGCGGAGGAGAAATTCAAGGAAATTTCTGAGGCCTACGAAATACTCAGCAACCCCCAGAAACGGCAGCAGTACGACCAGTTCGGGCATCGCGCCTTTGCGCCGGGCGGCGGCATGGGCGGCGGATTCGGCGGATTCAATATCGACCTGGAAGAGGCCCTGCGCGTTTTCATGGGCGCATCCGGAGGCGGGGGCAGTATCTTCGATAACTTTTTCGGGGGTGGCGAACGCCGCCAACGCCCGTCGCAGCGCGGCCCCATTCGGGGCGGCGACCTGCGCTTCGATTTGGAGATTGATTTCGAGGAGGCCGTCCTCGGATCGAACCGCGACATCACCTACAAGGTCCTTGAAGAATGCGACGCCTGCAAGGGAACCGGCATCGAACCCGGCTTCAAAAGTGAAACCTGCACACGCTGCAGCGGCACCGGCGCGGTCGAAACTTCCAACGGATTCTTTCACATGCGGCAAACCTGCCCGGTCTGCGGCGGCGCCGGCGAGGTGAACAGGAACCCCTGTAAAAAATGCCGCGGAACCGCCCGTCTCAAGGGGGAGCGCAAACTGAACCTGAAGATACCCGCGGGGGTCGAAACCGGCTCCCGTCTGCGGATCAGCGGCAAGGGGGAAGGCGGCCTGCACGGCGGGCCGGCGGGCGATTTGTATGTGGTGCTGCATGTACGGCCCCATAATGTCTTTCAACGCAGAGACGAGGATATCTACTGCGAAGTCCCGGTCCCGTTTCACATCGCGGCGCTGGGCGGCGATATCCAGGTCCCAACCATTCATGGCTATGCCAAACTCAAAATCCCCCCCGGCACACAAACCGGACGCGTCTTCCGCCTGCGCGGAAAAGGGTTGAGCCCCACCCAGGGCTACCGTCACGGCGACCAGCACGTCCGCGTCATCGTCGAAGTGCCTGAAAAAATGTCTGGAAAAATGAAGAAGCAGTTGCAGGAATGGGCCGACCAACTCACGGACGACCACCACCCTGAACGTGCGACATTCTATAAGCGCGCCGAAGTGTTCTTTGAACGGAAGAAGAGCATGGAGGAGGCGTGACCATCCGTTGTTTCGCGCCGCCGCCACAATGGTCCGACGCGACAATAACGCTTGATCAGGACGAATCCCATCATCTCCGGCATGTCCTGCGCCTCGACACGGGCGCGACCGTCTACACCCACGATGGCCAGGGGCGCATCGCGGAATGTGAGATCGCCGAACCCGTCGGCAAACAACTCCGCATGCGCGTCCGCGGACAAAAGGCCTATCCACAACCGGATCCGCCCGTCATCCTGGTTCAGGCGTTGATCAAGCATCAGAAGATGGACGGGGTCGTCCAAAAGGCGGTTGAACTGGGCGCATCGGAAATCATTGCCCTGGAAACCGACCATGCCGTTGTCCGGCTCATGGAAAAGGACTACGCCAAACGCATTGCGCGCTGGGAAGGGATTGCCCGGGGCGCCCTGAAACAATGCGGACGTCCCTGGATGCCCGCCATCCGGATAGCCCCCTCCCTGAAAACCCTCCTGGCCACGCGCAAAGATATCGCCACCTGGCTGCTGGCCACCCTGGCATCGTCCGATTCACGCCCCCTTCAGGCCGTCGTCCCCACGGGCGCAACCGCCATATTGATCGGTCCCGAAGGCGACTTTTCACCGCAGGAAATCGAACAGGCCCTGCGGACAGACGCCATCCCGGTGTCGCTGGGCCCCTATGTACTGCGTGCGGAAACCGCCGCCCTCTTCGCACTGAGCCTTCTCACCACGCGCCAGGCGGGCTGAGCGCCGTCAATGGCCACACCGACGCTATGTGTGTATAAAAAAAGGGACGATATACCTATCGTCCCTTTTCATGAAATAACCTCTCCGCAATTTAGCCGATAATGGCGTCCTTGCAGGCTTTGGCTACACGGAATTTCACCACTTTTTTCGCGGGAATTTCGATGGTTTCGCCCGTGGCGGGATTCCGTCCCGTACGCGCTTTGCGATCTACCAGCACCAGTTTCCCGATACCGGCAACGTTGAACCCGTTTTTCGCTTCTTCGCAAGCCAGCTTGCTGAATTCTTCAAGAAACGTTGCTACTTCTTTTTTTGCCAAACCCGTGCGTTCCGCCAGAGTGGCCTGTATCTGCGATTTTGTCATCGCCATAATGTATCCTCCTTGTTCTAAATTTGTTTCTTCCGCCTGTTACCAGCCGAATCCACATAACGGTCAGATTGTGACGCCATTTCCGCCTATATCAAGTGTTTTTTTAGATTTTTTCTGCCTTATGAAGACGTTTGTTTAGCCACGGATGAACGCGGATGGACGCGGATCATCACGGTGCCGACAGAGCTGCGGATGAACAGAAAACAACCATTCCATTTTTGGCATAGAAACAAGAAGACAAATAATATGTTCGTCGGATAAGACGGGGCGATGGGAAGAGGCTTTAGCCTGCCGCGCACGGCGAGTCACATGCCGAGCAACGTGCGCAACAGCGGGAAAAACGACAAAAATCCGTCAAAAACGGCCAAAAATGGCAATTTTTACGGTTTTTAGCTCGAAAATGGCCCATTTTTAGCAAAATTTCGGCTTTTTTCACTGAAATCGGCTGTTTTTTCGGCATTTTCGTCGCGAAACATGCGCGGCTCGCTGTGCGCGGCTCGCCGTGCGCGGCAGGCTACATTGCCACATTCGGCATATATTCAGGCGTAACCATCTTCTCAGGTACGAACTCTTCTAAACTGTTTTTAACTACTGCTTCGGTTTTAGCATTCATTTCGCCGGGCACAATGAGTGAACCCACCCCATCTGCATCATTTGCCGTGACCGCCCGATAAAGCTGTTGAAGGCGGACGATGGGCCCGCTTCCGCTCTCAGTGTAATGATCGTCGGCCGCATCCGGGGGCTTAACCGTGAAAAAAACGTGTTCCTCCCCTTTCGCATATAACGAGAAGCAGGAACATGCCATGCAGACTGCGATCAGAAGTATCCTAAGTTTTCTGTAATACATCTTTCCCGTTCACTCAATGTGTATCATGGCGCCGGCAGCGCCGCCTGCAGTTGCTTCTCCAACATATCCCGATAGGGCGCGCCGGAATGCCTGTTCAACTTCAATGCAATGCTAAGCAGATTTTCTCTGGCGGGAATAAAAATGTCCGTATTTCCAACGCCCAGTGTGTTCAACGCACGGACAACATACAGGAAACGGTCGATGTCCTCGCGTGCACCACGCTCCCACTCATCTGTATATTCAACATTTGCGGGAGGTGTTATTGTTTCCTGAAGGCTATCAAAACTAATGGCATCGGTCAGTGAATCATCCCAAATAGCCAATGTCCGGCCAGCTTCAGTGATCGCCATCACGGCCTTCTCAACAATATTTGTATCGATATCCGGATATTCCCGCAACGCAACAAATGTCAGGAGCTCTGCAAGGTGATTTGTAAAGTAGCCTGTTAATCCTTCCTGGATGTCCGTATAGACCGCGGTGTCTGAATAGTCTTCCTGCAGAACATCAACAAAAACGGGAAGTGGCTCTGGAGAGGCTGATCGCGCCACCAAACCGGTTCCGAATGCAGAAAGTATATCCTGCTTGAAATCGCTGTTCCAAAACCATTCAGAAAGCCCGTTTTGCATCGTGAACATATGCGCCAGCAACGCAGCGCCAGTATCTGGATTTTTGTCGGCGGCATACCCAATATTTTTTGCTACTTCACGCAAAAACACGGAATGGTCTTTCGCCTCATATGCTGGATAGTAGTAGGGCGTACAGTAGAAGCTATCCGCCGGCACACGATCGACAACATCCAGAAACATCTTGTTACAGACGTTCTGTTCCACTTCATTCGTCAGCAAGAGCTGTAGACTGTGAATAAAAAGAAGCTTTCGATAATCTTCCGGTACGGTAAAACGGACCTCTTCACCCTGTACCCCCAATGCCCACTGCGACCAGTAGACGGCGATCGGATTATCATTTACATTGTTGGTCAGATACTGCGCAAAATCCGGCGCTGGATTCGTAGCCAGGTCATACAGGAAATCCCCACCCCGTTCAAACTCACGCCATGTTGGGATTTGCGTTTTTTCCCTGTAATCGATTCCTTTTAATACGTCTGTATATGCTTCCTCAGAAAAAAACCTGTTTGCAAAGGCAATAGTATTATCATCTGCATGCAGCATAACTGTTAAAAGGGAAACACAGCAAAATATACACATCACTTTCATATTAACTCCTCTCATGAGCATTCGTTTGTACATTTCTTTGTTTTGTATGTATGCACATTAAAGCCTGTTTCCTCTACCATATTTACAGGAACTGTACTACCGATCTGCACCCACTGAAAAGTGGTTCCTGAAAGGTACAACCAACGATATTCTTTATATTCACCAATAAATTCCAGCCGATTATTCTTTTTCTGTTTCCTTTTGCACATATAACGGGGCATCCCCGTATTCGATATGTATTTTTTCCATAAAACTGTCTGCATCGGCCTGCATGCCCATGGCTTCATATATAAGGGCGGCCAGGTACAATGCGTTATAATGGTGCTCGGGCTCATACTTCAGCGATCCGGATTCCCCTGACAATGCCAGCGCATCATGCGCCAGGGACAAGGCCCGTTCATAATCGCCCTGCGCAAAGTACTTACCTCCCCACAGGATTTTTGATTCCAGCGCGTACCGACTATCTGGAAATCGTTCGATCAGCTCTGAGCGCACCTTCCAGCGCTCATGGGTGTCCGGACTGGTCTTCGTCAATAAATATAGAAAGCGCTCCTCCGCATTATGATATCCAAGTTCCCGCACTTCAGGAATAAGCTGTTTGAGCAAGCGCGTCGCGTCCATCACATTGCGCATACGCAACATGGCACGCGCGCGTTGATATTCCGCCTCATAAAAGGCTTCGGTCTTTTCTTCCGTTTCTTTCGATTCTATTTGCTCGAAATGGGTCATTAAGTCGACCGCATTGGTATAATACCCCATTTTCATCATTTGCTCGACCACTTTGCGGAGTTGCTGGTCCCTGACCTGCTTGTCTTCCTCCGCCTCCAATGCGACAACCGCATCCGTATAGGACCGCCTGGTCAGCATCTCTGATATTTGATCAAATCCCTGGTCCCCGTAGTATTTGGCCAAATCCAATGCCAGAAACGGATCCTGTACGCCGTTGATCATGGCTTCCGCCTTGTAACGCATCTCCGACTGCAATGCATTGTCATCCGTGTCCATCGACAGGGCCAGAAGGTTGGCCATGACGATATGCGGATACATACTCCCATTCTCCTTCTCGTCGCCATACCGCTCCAGATAGGTGATGTAGGTATCCATGGCGGAAGCAATGTCGCCCGAATATTCATAACTTTTAGCCAGTTGATACAGGGCCGCCGGAGCCAGCGTTGTATCTTCACCTAAGGCCATGGCATTTTCAAAGAAATACCGGGACTCTTCCGTTACGCCCATTTTATCAAGAATCTTTGCAATTCTATAGTTAAGCTTGCCTTGCGCCGTCTTGTCTTCAATGCCCTCGATTATACCCTCCAGACCATCCAGCAGTTGTGCAATATATGTATTGTCAGCCCCTTGCAGTGTCGCCGCCTCCAGCAACTCGGTTCCGATGGCTACTTGCCGGTTTCTGTCATACCGAGAAGAATTCCTGAAAGCCTCCTCCAAGTGAATGGTGGCGTTCCCGTAGCTTCTTAATTTCAGATAATGCGCGCCCAGGTTCTGATGCGCTTCACAAATATCCTCCTGCCGTTCGGTATTCATCAGAATATATGCGTTAAGCGCCTCGACATAACGGGAGGCACGGCCCGTGAAGTGCTTGTTCATGTCCTTGGCGAATTCAACCGCGTCTTCAACGTCCTCAAAGAGCGCAAGCTGTTGCTCCACCACGTTCCAGGCAAGATCCTCCTGCTGCTGTGCCAGTTGTCCATCAACCAGTTTTCGTGTCACAGTCATCCGGTCAGCCGCATCGGGATAGGTAGTAAGGAAATGATTCAGAAGATATGTTGAAGCCTCGAAGCGTCCATGACGCTCCGCCAGTTCGGCCAGGTTCCGCAAACGCGCCTGCCCCACCGCACCCAGTTGATCTCCCAGTTGCATCGCGTACTCAACGGCCCGCTCCGGTTGTTCAGCATCCATGGACAGCTTGTCAATCATGTCAGCAGTAAACTGTTCATAATAGGTATCATCCAGCGCAAGCCCCTGTGCCAGCCCTGATATCCGAATCAATTCCTGTATATCGCCGGTTTTAGCGACCTGTTCAGATACTTCATCCAGCGACTTACGCAAACGCCGGATCTGTGTCTGATTTAACAGTGAGAACGCAAACATATTCGCAGCATAATCAAAATCCCGGGTTCCAATGGCGTGATCCATTGCCGCAAAAGCAAGCGTTCCCGCCACCCGTTCAGACAGCCGTCCGTGCGCTAAATAAACCGACGCCCAGCGCCTGAGCGCTTCAATATCATCCCCGTCCATCAGTGAGCATACCTGTTCTTTGATCTGTTGCTCAATGTCGTCAATCTGATTCTTCTGCAGGGGATACTCGGATGCTTCAATAAACGACCAGACTTCTTCGAGCCTCTGCTGCTCGACCAGATACCGGGCGAGGCGAAACCGCAAATCGATATAGTCTTTTTCAGCGAGGGCACTGCCCGATAAAAGGGCCATTCCCCTTAACCAGGCCTTTTCCCCGGCTCCGGACATGAACAAAACATCGAAATAAGTCGACAGGTAGCCGCTTTCAGCGATCGTTTCAACGGAACCGATTTTACGGAGCAACGCCATGGCTTGCTCGTCCTGTTCATTTTCCAGCAGTATCTCCACCCATGCAAGAGCGATATCGCGTGTTGCCGGATCGACAATCAGGGTTGCCGCCAAATCATGTACGGCCTGGACGGCATTGGTGTCATGCGCCTGCTGAATGACGCCAAACTGCATTTGGAAGGCCTCAACCAGGCCGTTGATCTGCGTGGCACTCATATCATTTGCTCTGATAAGATCAATCGCTTCGCTGAATTGCCCTTGTGATATCATGATGGCGGCAATATCTCTACAGACCCTATTCTTTTTTGTTGCTGAAATATCGGCATTGAGTAGCTGCCGGGCGACCCAAAGCGCCTCCTCAGACGAGGCGGATTGCTCAAGGATTGTATACTGCAGGTATTTCAAGTCACCTGAAAGCCCACGCCCCTCCTGCTGAAGATACTGCATGATTCTTTCGGCCTCGGCCACGCCATCATGATCCATCAGGTAACCGATCCAGGCTTCTGCTATGTCATCACTGTATTTTTCCGGTTCACTGATTAACGCCATGATTTTTTGGGTCCACTCATTTTGCTTTCCCGGCAGCCCTTCAGCCAGCAGTTGCTTAAAGGCGTAAATGGACTTAGAGGTTAACGGGCGAACCTCCATGGCTTTATTGAGCCATGCCATGGCTTCCATCAGATTCCCCTCTTCACGATTCTTTTCACCCAGGGCGATATAGCATCGAACCAACGACAGCGCCCTGGAATACTGACGACTTTCTGATTCCAACATGAGTGGTTCAAGCAGGGCGAGGGCCTGCTCATAGTGGTCCAGTTTCTCCGCGGCCCGCCCATGCAGAAACAACAACTGTTGCCATGCCATAGGGTCTTCAGGCTTTGGTATATGTGAAATTTCCGGCAACTGTCCCCGGGCGCCCATAAGGGGGGCCAGTTTGTTATATGCGGTTAAGGTTGCGAGGGAAAACGGGTATTCATTCATGGCGTCCTGGTAAACCGCCAGGGCTGCGTCGGCGTCACCGCCATCCAATTTGAGGTCGCCGCGGTCACTAACCTGCCGTATAACGAAACAGGGCACGGCATTATCCCGATCAAAACCGCCGGCCATTACTACCGTCCCAACCGGAATGTCATCATTGACGGCTGCGCACAGCCCAATGGAAAGCAACAGTTCCGGGTTGAAGTGATCAATCATCATCTGGGCGCATAATGCGGCGTTGACCAGTCCTGGACGTGTTTTGACGGCATACAATGTGTCGCCGCCATAGCGGCAGGCATACACCGGACGGCTCACAAAGATCCCGTATTTTTCCCCTGCTTCGGCCCCGGCACACAATACATCCAGCTCAGCATCTCGCGTAACAAGCACGGCGATGCTTGCCGCCTGGATGGTTGAAACAGGGAGCAGATGCAACGGGATCAGCGCTAACGCATACCTGATCAGGAGGCACAATGTCGAACTAAGGATTTTCACTGCTCTCCCAGATACCTACAAATTGCCGTTCATACTCGTTGGCGACTTTTCTGGAGTCGATAATGACAAAATCTTCCACGTTTTTTTCCTCTGCCGACAGTGTCCAGTTATACGAACCGGTAATCACCTTATCTCCATCAATAACGGCAAACTTACTGTGCATCTTGTAACTCACACCCCCGTATCGCACCGGGATACCATGCATTCTCAAACTAACGCCGTGCCGGAAAAATCGAAATGATTTGCGCTGGGAATCGTCAAAGACGGCTACCACCTCAACGCCGCGCTCTTTGGCAGCAACCAGCTCATCCACAATTTGCAGGTTGCTCAAGTAAAACATGGCCAGATAAATGTGACTTTTTGCCGACTTCAGTTCCTGTATCACGGCTTCCTGCGCATCGCGATTGGGCGAGAAATGAACCGTCACCACCGGTTTTTCATAGCGCGCCACCACCCAGCCCGTAATTACGAGGCTGACAAAAATTATAATAAATATAATACGCTTTTTGCGCGAAAAAACTAATCTTTCCATACCCATGTTCAGGGTTCTCCTTGTTAGCAAACAAACCACTTACACCAACGATTGCGATGGATATTATGGGTCCTTTTCCGAATGTAAATAAAAAAAAGCACGAATCACATAAAACGTCATGATGATTTTTATGGCGTAAATTTGCGCAAAAAAAGAGCAAATATGACGCAACCCCTAAGACCTGCCATCAAGTATGGAGGTTTACATCTTGCTCTGTCCCGTATGTTCCCCCATGCTCTTTCTTGGTGAATAAATGAAAGACTCCATGCGGGTGAAAACAATGCGCAGAAGTAAGCAGGAAATAAATAATCTCAGTGAACT
>RZZM01000254.1 GCA_009929845.1 Spartobacteria bacterium | reverse complement strand
AGGATTCTCAAAAACACTAATCAAAGAGTATGTAAACATTATAGAGGAATGGGCTGATGAAAAGTAAAAAAACATCTTGCATTGCCATATGGCACTATCGAATGGGGTTGCACTATAACGGTGGCGTTTATGTCAACCTGCAAATACCACCAGGAAAGAAGGTGTCACGTCAACTTCCATGAGGTAAGGCGCGCTGTTTTTTTCTGTAAAAAAAGCTTGCACTCATTTTAGCTTCCGGTATAGTACCGGTATATTCAATAGGCATGGAGTGTGTGCGATGAGAAAATTCGGTGTGGTTGTGTGTGTGTGGTGGTTGTGCTGGAGCGGCGTGGCGTGGGCGAACCGGGTGCAGAATCCGGGGTTTGAAACGGAAGGCGCGCCGGGCCAGGCGGCCGGGTGGTGGTATTATGGCGAGGCGGGGCGCGCATCCTGGGCGGCACGCGAGGGCGGCGCGGGGAACGCGTTCTATTCGGCGGGTAATGCCTATGGCGGATTCGGACAGGATGTGGCATTGGATTGGGCGCAGGGACGGGTAATCACCTGTTCCTTCTATGCCAAGGCGGAGGTGAACTACACCAATACCAACACCACGGTCGCGTTTGAATTCAAACAGGGGGTATTGTCGCGACAGTATGTGAGCTGGAATATCTACGACCAACTGGATGCCGCGCGGGGTTCGTGGACACCCGTAACGATTACCTATACCGCGCGGGTCACGGATGTGGATACCCTGGTGATAGGCTGTCACTATGCGGATGGCGCCATTCCGCCAGGAACGAGTGTTGGAACCTGTCAGTGGGATGATTTTTCACTTACCCAGCGTTCCCTGGATGGGGCGTCCACTTCCCTGGGAAAACACGAGCCGGTGAGCGGGGTCTACCTGGGCGTCCTGCTCGAAGAGGGCGGCACGGCGGAAGAAATCGCGACGTTTAACCAGAAGGCCGGACGACAGCATGCGGTGTTTGCAAAGTTTGTGGTGCTGGATACAGACCCGTTTCCCGCGGCCTGGGTCGATATGGTGAAGAACACCTGTCCGGGGGCCGGCATACACTTGGTCCTCGAGCCGATGTTGCAGGGGCAATTCGAGGCCTTCTATTCGACAAACTGGCAGGCCGGTCAGCCTGTCTACGATGCCGCCTTTTCGTTCGTCACCAATTGCGCGGCCGCCGATGCGCCCATTTTCCTGCGTTTCGCCCACGAGGCTAACGGATACTGGTATCCCTGGCATCCGTTTTATTCCGAAACCCCCAATGGCGGGGGCGGGCAACCGGATACGGTAACGACGGCCACCTACATCGAGGGGTGGCGGAATTTTGCCGACATGGTACATGCTCACGCGCCGAATGTGGCCATGGTCTGGGCGCCCAACCAGGGCAATGGCCCCTTTCTGCTTTCAGATTATGGCAGTACCTATCCGGGGGATGACTATGTGGACTGGGTCGGATTGAGTGTCTACAACGGCGATTGGTACGGAAACAGCAACTGGGTGCATAACCGCCAGTTCCAAAAAGCCATCGAACGTGGATATTGGCAGGATAATGAAAATTCCCTGGATGATACATTCGAAAATTTCTACTGGGAATTTTCTGATCCGGATAATCCGGCGGGACACAAAAAGCCGATGATGATTGCCGAGACCGGCGCGCAATTTTCTCCGTCATTCGAAGTGAGTAATGTCGTCCTGATCGCGGATTTTGAATCGATGGACGGGCCCGTTTTTTCCAATGTGCAGCCCCTGGCGCAGTTTCAGGATTTGCACAGCGACGGGTTGGTGTCGAGCAATCACTACCCCATCGATGATTTTGAATCGCTGGCCGACTGGTGGGGGACGCCTTGGGGAACACTGACGACCTGGAGCAACACGGATATCTGTGTCGAGGGGACCAATGCCTTCCGGATGGGCGGCGCCCCGGCCTCCGGCGCCTGGATAGGCGGGAACGGACGCGATGAGCGCGCCTTCACGAACTGGACGGCCTACAACGGGATGGAACTCTGGCTGCGCATGGCCACGCCGAGTAATGTCTATCCTTCGCTTTCAGTGCGGGTGCGCAGTGTGAATCCCACCAGTGATCTACATTACGCGGACACGTCCATTACGGTGACATCCACCTCGTTCATTCCCGTGCGCATCCGTTTTGCGGACATGGACATCACCGGCGCGCACGACTGGTCGAAGATCACCGCACTGGCCCTAAGCCTCAATTCAACCGAAGACGGGGTGCGTCCGGCGGATTTAATTGTCGATCATTGGAGCCTGGTGACCTTGACCAATGCCCCCTATCCCGACCAGAACTGGGGCGCGCCGTGGGGCGATGCCACGGACGACCAGGGCGGTGTCTTTATTTGGGAACTGGTCACGGACTCGTATGCGGGCCTGCCGGAAAAGGCCCTGTGTGTCGCCGGCACGGACGCCAACACGAATGCTTATGTCGGCGGCAACATGTTCACCCTGCGTCCGGAAAGCCGGGACTGGAGTCAGGCCACAACCATGGCCCTGCTGGCGCGCCGGGCGGATACCAACCACGCCGAACCGACGCTGTCCATTTCTGTGCGGGACGCTTCCGGGCTGCACACGGCGCAAGTCAGCCAGGTCGTAATCCCGACCAACTATGTGACGCTGTTGCTCCCTTTTGCCGACATGAGCGGCGCCGGGACGTTTGAATGGACCAACGTGGAAGCCGTGGTCTTTGAACTGATCACGGGCACCCCCGGCGAACCACCCTCGGAGGTCCTGATCAAACAGTTCGACCTGGGGACAACCACGCATGACAACGAACAGGATTGGTGGCCGCAGGGGCCCGGTTATGCGGCGGGCGGAGACATTACCTGGTCGCAGTCCACGGATGCTGCATCCGGGACGTTTGCCCTGCAAATGTCCGGGACGATCACGAACACCGTCGACCAGTGGTACATGGGCGGCAACGGTTGCAGCCTTCCTGAAACCCGTCTGGACTGGTCGGAGAGTACCGCCCTTCGGCTGTTCATCAAAAAAGGGGACGGCACCAATATCCCGCCAAAACTGAAAATCACCCTGGACAATGACTATGCCGAAACCAATGGCAACGAAGCGATCTATGAAGCCCGACTGGATAACGCGGACTATCGGAATGTGGTCTTCAGCTTCGCTGATTTTTCCGCGGGGAGCTCCTTCGCCTGGACCAATGTGCGTATGCTCAAGCTGGAGATGTTCACCAGCCAGGGCGGCCGCCAGCCCAATGATATATATGTCGACGCGCTCGAACGTGTGGACGCCACGGTTACCAACGACGCGGACAATATCACCTGGAAGCGGAACTGGATCCGGCAGCTCTATGCGTTAACCAATTGTATGGTCGGCGACACCGCCATCCCGCCCGCCGAACCGGATGTGGTCAGCATTCAGGAGCGATTCCGGAACCTGCACATGATCAACTGGTTCCACATCAGAAAATTCGAGGATGGGATGACCAAAGATTTGGGGATTGCCGAGGAAAGCACGAATACCATCGCTTACACCACGTACAATCAATATATCGACCATGCGTATTTCCTCTCGAGCATTGTTGTGGACACGAATACCAATCAACTGCCGGATGACTGGGAAGCGCAGTACTTCGACGGCGTGCCGGACGTGGACCCATTCGCGGATGCGGATATGGACGGCATGAACAACTGGCAGGAATATATTGCAGGCACCGACCCTACCAACCAGCAGAGCTGCCTCCTGTTGGACAGCGGGGCGATGACACAGGCGGATGCCACCAACCACTTTGTGCTTTCCTGGGACAGCCAGGCAAAAAGAACGTACACCGTCGAGGCGTCAACCAACCTGTTGTACGGCTTTCGTGTTTGCGCCTCAAACGTGCCCGCTTCGCCACCCCTGAATGTGTATACCGATGCGACCGCAAACGCCGTCTCGTGCGCGTATCGCATACGGGTCGTCCCATAGCGCTAAAACTGCGTTTGTTTATAATGGACTTCGAAAAGTGTGCCGGGGGCAAGTGTTGATTCTCTGGGCGTGAATGTGCAATTGCACCTTGAATACCACTGTTGTTGTGGATAGTGTGTTTGTGGGTACAGTGAGAAACAGCGGCAGCCTGGGCTGTCATATTGGAACGCGCATGATACTGAGACTGATGACCGTGGGAGTTGGAGGGTTTGCGGGCGCCATTTGTCGCTACCTGCTTTCCACCTGGGTGCAACGGGCGTCGGGATGGAATACGTTTCCCCTCGGCACAGTGGTTGTGAATCTGTTGGGCTGCCTGCTGATTGGACTGCTGGGCGGGCTGGTCATCACCAAAGAGTTGTTCAGTCCCGCGGCCCGCCTGTTCCTGCTAACCGGACTGCTGGGCGGCTTCACCACCTTTTCGACTTTCGGTTATGAAACCCTGATGCTGCTGCGCGACGCCAACTATGGCGCCGCCTGCATGAATGTGGGGATACAGCTTGTGGCGGGACTCATCGCCGTGTTTTTCGGCATAAAACTGGCCACCATATTGTAAGGAGCGCATGATGGAACAAACAGAGGGACGGCTACTCCGGATATATATCAGTGAAACAGACCGTTATGAACACCAGCCGTTGTACGAGTGGCTGATCCACCAGGCGCATGAACACCGGGTGGCCTGCGCCCAGGTGGTACGCGGAATGATGGGCTATCATCTGCGCAGTCCTATTCACTCCGCGCATATTCTCAGCCTTTCGGAAGACCTTCCCCTGACGGTTGAGATGATTGATTCGCCCGACAGGATCGAGGCCTTCCTTTCCGTGATCGGCAGCGTCATTCGCACGGGTGTTGTCACCTGTGCGAACGTGCAGTTGAGTATCATAAATCCACAACCAAAAGAAGGGAACCCGTCATGAGCGAACAAGACACCCGGGCCGTCCATGATTTTTTCCAGGGATGGATGTTGTATTGGCGCGTGGTCGATGAAAACTATATCAGCCACCGGGAAATTTACAGTGCCCTCAACGCCTTCCTGAAAGCGCATTACAAGGAACCGTTTATCCTGCTGGATTGCGGGTGCGGCGATTCAAGCTATATGGTGAAGGGTATCGCCGGAACGGCCATTCATGAGTACATAGGGATTGACCTTTCTGAAAACGCCCTGGATTTATCGCAACAGAATATCGAAGGGCTGGGGTTTGACGTCACGCTGGTCCAGGGGGATTTTTCAAAGCAGATCAGCGCGCTGGAAACCCGTCCGGATGTGGTCTGGATTGGTCTTTCCCTGCACCACCTGCCGCTCGAACAGAAAAAGAAATTCATGAAAGACTGTCGCGGCATACTGGATGGGACAGGGCATCATTTGCTGATTTTTGAACCGTATTTGAAGGAGGGGGAGACGCGCGAGGAATACCTGGCGCGTTGGTGGGCCGAATGTCATGACCACTGGGTTGCGATCAGCGACGAGGAACGGGAAGCGACAAAACAACATGTATTTTCGGCGGATTTCCCGGAGTCATTCTCCACGTTCCGCGCCATCGCGAAGGAGGCGGGGTTTGCGGACGCCGACGTGGTTTTGGCGGACCCCAAGGAACTGTACGCCTTCATGGCGTTTGCCACCTGACGCGGTCGCCCGATGTCCGTTCAGGGCGCGGCGCGGCGGTCAAACTCGGCAACCAGGAAAGTGTGGTCCGAGGGTTTTTCCATGCGGCGCGGGGCCAGGTCGATATAGGCGTCCGTGCAACAGGCCGCCAGCGCGGGCGTGGCCAGGATATAGTCAATGCGCCAGCCCACATTATTTTCCAGGGCATTTTTTACCCGGTAGTCAAAAAACGAATACAGGCGTTCATCAGGATGCTTCTCGCGAAAGACATCCGTGAATCCCCACGCCAGGCAATCGGAAAAGGCCTGGCGCACGTCCGCGTGGTAGCAGACGTGCCGGGCCTTGTTTTCCGGATGGTTCACATCCAGGGGGAGGTGGGCCACATTCAGGTCCCCGGTCCAGACCACACCCTGCGTGGCCTTGAAATGACGGTCCAGGTAGGCCCGAAGGCGTTTAAACCACTGCAGTTTATAGGGCCACATCGGATGATCCAGCGCGCGTCCCTGCGGCACATAGGCGTTCAGGATATGGACACCCTGGATAGTTGCGGCAACCAGCCGTGTTTCATCGGAAGGACCGTCGTCATCAAACCCGAACACCGCGTCCTTGACCGCATGCGGCGATATAATCGCTACCCCGTTATATGATTTTTCTCCTTTGAACACCACGTGCAGGCCCGCCTGCCGGATTTCCGCATCCGGGAAATCATGGTCCTGCGCCTTGGTTTCCTGTACGCAAAGCGCGTCCGGGGCATTTTTGTTAATCCAATCCAGAATAATCGGCAAACGTGAACGAATGGAGTTGGCATTAAAGGTGGCAATTTTCATGATCAGATTCCGTCGACGCCCAGTTGTTCGAGTTTACTCATTGGCATCATTTTATCGAGCAATGCCGTAATTTCCTGGTAAAGGATATCCATGCCGGGGGCGTCGAGATGAATACCATCGAGCATACATTGCTTTTCCCAGTCCTCTTCCTCCTGGATACGATGAAACAGGTCAATGACGGGAAGGTGCATTTCCAGGCCCAGTTCATAACAGGCCCGGGCGTACTGGCCCGTATGATCCAGGGTGCGGCTTTTTGTCTTTACCTCGCTGACGGGCGGGGGCGTCACCAGGATCAACCAGGCGCCGACACAGGCGATATCCGAGGCCATTTTTTCCAGGTTGGATCGATACTCATCCAGCGGCACGTGTTGTATCTGGTCGCACAGCACGCTGTCATTCGCGCCGAAGGCCATCACCACGAAGTCCGGATGTTCATTGAGCACCGCCGGTTGAATCAGGCGGATGGCCTCACGCGTGGTGTAACCGGAAAAGCCCCGGGCCAGCACATCCGCGCGGCGCACATACCGGTCGGACAATTGCGCCACATATCCGCGCAATCCGATGGATGTGCCCATCTCTGTTATTGAATCGCCAAAACAAACTATCTTTTTCATGAGAAATTACTAAAATACCGACTCGTTACTGGCCGCATCAATCAGGTTGCTTCCTCCCGAAATCACAT
>RZZM01000684.1 GCA_009929845.1 Spartobacteria bacterium | reverse complement strand
GCGCAGAACGAAGAAACCAGCGTTATTTTCGGCATGCCCAAAGCCGCCATCCAGATGGGTGGCGCCCGGCAGGTACTGCCCCTGCCCGATATCGCATCGGCCATCGCACGCCAGGTACCCAAATAACGCGTAACACAAAGGATAGTGATCATCATGAGTATAAGCAACGACACACACGCTCCCCTGCAAGGCGTCACGGCCCATCCCGTCACCGTACTGCTGGTGGACGATCAGGTGATGGTGGGCGAAGCCGTCCGCCGCATGCTGGCGGATGAATCCGATGTCATCTTTCATTATTGCGCGGACCCCTCCAAGGCCATTGAAACGGCCAACAGCATCAACCCCACCATTATCCTGCAGGACCTGGTCATGCCCGATATCGATGGGCTCAGCCTCCTGAAATTCTATCGCGCCAATCCCGGCACCAAGGAAGTGCCCGTGATTGTGTTGTCCACCAAGGAGGAAGCGCAGACCAAGGCCGACGCCTTCGCGCAGGGGGCCAATGATTATATTGTGAAGCTGCCCGACCGGATCGAATTGCTCGCGCGCATCCGGCACCACTCACATGGCTACATCAACCTCCTGCAGCGCAACGAGGCCTGGAAGGCCCTGGCCGAAGAACTGGCCGAAGCGGCAACCTACGTCACCTCCCTCCTGCCCACCCCGTTGGAGGGCGCCATTACAACCGACTGGCGCTTCATCACCTCCACGCAACTCGGTGGCGACGCCTTCGGATATCATCAACTGGACGACAACCTCTTTGCAATTTACCTGCTGGACGTCTGCGGCCACGGAGTGGGCGCCGCGCTGCTGTCCATCAGCGTCATGAACGTGCTGCGCACAAAATCCCTGCCCCACACGGATTTCACGAATCCGGGCGAAGTCCTCTCGCATCTGAACGACGCCTTCCCCATGGAGGAAAACAACAACAAATTCTTCACCATGTGGTACGGGGTCTATGATCGCGCGCAACGCTCCCTGCTGTATTCAAGCGGCGGGCATCCCCCCGCCATCCTCTGCGCCGGACAAGGCGACCCCCATCCGGTCCAACTGCGCCTGCCGGGCCCCATCATTGGCGGCATGCCGGACATGGAATACACTACCGCTCAATGTGACATTCCGCCGGGCAGCCATCTGTATGTGTACAGCGACGGCGTCTATGAAATCATCCTCGAAGACGGCGTCCTGTGGTCCTTTGACGAGTTTATCAAAGTACTCGCGGCCCCCTCGGAACCGGGCATTGAAGACCTCGATCGCATTTTGCGTGATGTGCGCACGGTAAATCGCAGCGATGACTTTGACGACGATTTTTCCCTGCTCCGCCTTATTTTCTGAACGGTTGGGGCCGACAGGCCCCGGTACGCTCACCCGCACTCAGTAAAAACCGGAATTTATCACAACAAACGTGAAGATGACCGTTTTCAAATGGCCGTCCGCGGC
>RZZM01000253.1 GCA_009929845.1 Spartobacteria bacterium | reverse complement strand
ACGATGGGCGGACGGCACAGGATTCGTAAAAGTCATCCATCCATTCGTGCCCGCCAGGTTCGTCGCTACCGACACCGCCTCCCATATGTCCGTCGCGGACGGCGCATATTGCAGGTCGTACACCCGTCTCTTCACGCCCCACCAGTCCAGGAGCGGCCCATCTCCTGAAACAACCCCTCCCAGCTCCAGCAGGGAAGCCGCATTGGTCGCGTCACTACCCGCCACCATCTCGTCCGCGTCCCGCATGCCATCCCCGTCCGAATCCGCCAGCGGATGAATGTACTCATAGGCCCCAATGTCCCACACATTCGTGCCGTCATGGCGCCCATCCAGGGGGCGCTGCACCCCGGCATAATCCACGCCGATGTTGGCCAGGACCACACCGGCATCAATGGCCGGGCTGTTCGAGAGCGGCATGGCGTCGAACGCGCCCAGCGTCATCCCCGCGAGCAGCGGACTGCCGCAGATATCGTTCGTCCCCACCGGACAAGGATTGCCCTTGACGTTTTCTATGATCGAGTAATCCATATCGAAGGGGTCCCCCGCGAAATCCTGGCTGTAGGTCAGGCAGGTGTTTTCAAAGGGCTGGTGATAGTCCGTATGCCCCAGGAAGATGTTGTTGCGCAGCACCACCCGCTCGGTGCCATCGGGCGTCGTTCCACCAAAAACCGCCAGGAGAAGGCAGTCGCCTTCGCCGGTGATGGTGGAATTGGCCACCGTCACCTGGTCGCCCGTTTGTAAATCCAGCGAGAGGGTATTGCCCAATGCCCGGCAGGGGTCGACTGAATGGGTGAACGGCTGGTTTTCGAAGAACCCGCAGTTGCCCACCGCAATGCAGTTTTCGATGGTCGTGGGCCCCGCTGTCTTGATCTGGTTGCCCGCGTTGCCCTCGGCCATGGTGTTGCGAATCCGGATGGATGAGCCGGTCCGGCGTACATAGAGCAGGTCCAACCCATCGGAGGTGTTGTGCAAAAATTCACAGTTCTCGAAAACCCAGTTGCCGCCGGTTTCGCCCGTGCCCAGCCCGTCGCCGTAGCCACCCGCCGTCTGCGCCCAGCATCCCGTTGGCTGGCCATCGGGATACGTTTCGCCGCACCCGTTCCATTCCACCACAACGTTAGTGAAGAACATCATACCGGTATTGCCATCATCCCCGAGGATGTCACCATCCCAGCCCACCCATCCGTTGCCCGCCAGACGCACATTCTCGACGCGCCAATCCGTCAAACGCCCCGCATGAATGCCGGCATAGGCCATGCCATGGATATCGAGGTCGTGCAAATACACATTCGCCGAATCCTCCGCGTAGAGGCCGCGCGGACACCAGTCGCCGTAGGGAAACTCTTCTCGCGGACATGGAATACTTCCGCTGTGGAATTCCGCACACCCCAGATGATCGCTCAGTTCCAGACACCCTATTTCCACATTGGTGGCCCCGCTCAGGTTCAGGATCGTATATGCCCGTTCGGCGCCCCACAGCTCCGGCTTGTTTGCGCAGCCGTCGTTCCACCCCGCGCCAAGAATGCGTGTGGGTGTTGTCGGGCCGGGCCCACTCGGCACGGGTGGCATGTGACAATCCCAGGGATAGGCGCTGCTACATGCATCCGCGCCCGGCGCACCATGACCCATCCGGTAACTGCCGGGGCCGATGATCAGTGTGTCGCCGCCCGCGATGCGCGGCATTCCGCCGGGCGGCAGCGCCCGGAACGGATGATCCCACGCGCACGGCTGGTTGCTTCCCGATCCCGGATACGGCGCATCCACCTGCCCCGTGCACTGATCCGGCGTGCCCCCGTCCACCCGCACATACCACGTCGTACCCGCCGCCGCGGCGTCCCGCGCCAGTCCCGCGCCACCCCATGCCAGCCAAACCGTCAGCACCCATCTTGACATTGACTGCATTGGAAGCGCCGCCTTTCGCATGTCGTTCTTATCGCGTACTGGTGGAATGAATAATCGCCTCCACTCGCGCGACGTCCTCGGGCGTGTCGACGCCCGGTCCGGGGGCGTCGGTGGTCAGGACTTTGATGTTCGCGCCCAGGTCGAGGGCGCGAAGCTGTTCGAGTTTTTCGGCCCATTCCATCGCGCAGGGGGGTTCAAGGACCATACGGTTGAGGAAATCCCGGCGGTAGGCATAGATGCCGATGTGCCGCCAGAACAGGCCCTGCGCAACCGCCCCGGACAACGTGCCGTCCCGCACATAAGGAATGGGCGCGCGCGAAAAATAAAGCGCCCGGTAGAGAGTATCCCAGACCACCTTGACCACCGCCGGGTTGCCGACATCCGCCTCATCCGTAATGCGGGTGGCGGCCGTCGCCATATCCCAGTGGCGCTCTTCGGCCAGGGCCCGGCCCAGCCCATTAATCAGCGCCGGCTCAATCAACGGCTCGTCCCCCTGAATGTTGATCACGATATCGGCCTCTTCATCCCGGATCGCCTCGGCTATGCGGTCGGTGCCCGACGGATGGTCAGGATGGGTCATCACCGCCTTGCCGCCCGCCTCCCGCACCACGGCGGCGATGCGCTCGTCATCCGTGGCCACAAGCACATCATCCAGCACTTCAGCCTGCCGCGCCTGTTCCAGCACACGCTGCACCAATGGTTTACCGGCCACTGGCGCCAGGCTTTTTCCGGGGAAACGCGTCGAACCCCACCGGGAGGGAATCACACCTATCGTTCGCATGGACACTCCATTATTGGTCTTTGGGAAAACGACGTTCATCCCGGATGGCGGGCTTGGGCCCCAGGGTCGAATCCCACGAGGCGTCATGCAGGAACCGGTTCATGAGTTCCTCCTGCGAGCAGGTCGCTGTGCCCAGCTTGCCCACCACCACGCCGGCCGCGTAGTTGGCCAGCTCCGCCGCTTCTTCGTGATTGGCGCCCGCCGCCAGCGCCAGCAGGCATACGGCAATGACCGTATCCCCCGCGCCGCTTACATCAAACACCTCGCGCGCGCGCGTCGGAATGTAGTTGACCGGTTTGTCTTTGGTGATCAGCACCATCCCCTGCGGCCCCAATGTCATCATCAGCAATTCCGGATTCCATTTTTCCAGCAGGCGGGCCCCGACATCCAGCAGGCGCTCATCGCGCATGGGGTCCATGCCGCCGGTTTTGTCGACCACCCCCAACGCCACATGCGCCTCGCGGCGGTTCGGCGTTACCACCGTCAGCCCATCCAGGTGCAGCTCATGGTTGTCCTTGGGATCAAGCCCCGTCGGAATCCCCTTCCCGGCGGCCGTCTTCAAGACACAATCAATGACCTGCTGCGTGACCACGCCCTTCCCGTAATCCTCGATGATAATCCCCGTCGCCTTGGCGGCCTCTTCCGTGATCCGTTCGCACAACAACCCGAGTGACTCGCTATCCAGGTCCGGATTGTTGTCCCAGTCAACACGGACAATCTGTTGGTGCTCGGCAATGACCCGGGTCTTCACCGTCGTGCGGATATCGCCCCGCGCCACGACACCGTCCACCGCCACGCCCCCCTTCACCAGCAGCTCCTGAAGCTCCGTGGCCGCCTGGTCTTCGCCCATGACCCCGCTGACCACCGCGCGCCCGCCCAGCGACTGAATATTCCAGGCCACATTGCTGGCCCCCCCCGGCATATTGCTCTGCTCCCTCACCTGCACCACCGGCACGGGCGCCTCCGGCGAAATCCGCTCCACATGGCCGTAAATATAGCGGTCGAGCATCAGATCGCCCACCACCAGAATCCGCTGATCCCCGAATCGCCCAATGATCTCCTTGACCCTGTTCATCTTCAATGTCATGCCTTCTATCCTTGTTTATTGGTCCTTTGCCGGATCCTCAATGTCATGTAAAATCAATTTCACACTGGCCACCGGAACCTTGGCCACCATCTTGGTGAGCACGCGGTCCTCGCCGCGCGAAACCCACAGCCACATTTTGCCGCTGCGGACAAAGAGCCCCTCGAACTTGGCTTCGGGCTCCATCAGCAGGCTCTCAATACGCTCGCCGTCCACGGTCTTGACCTTCTCGTACTTCTCTGTTTTCACGTACAGGTCATAGATCTCTTCATCCGCCATAACCCGGTATTCATAGGTCTCGCCGGGCTCCATTTCATTTTCGCGCATATAGTACATGAAGGTCGCAATGTCCCTTGTATCCGGCTCAATGGCATACTCAATAACACGCTCACGCCCCGGTCGGGACATCTGCGCAATCCCCTTTTCGTGATCAAATCGGGTGATTTCATGGCACCGGTACCGGCCTTCACTCAACCGCTTGGTGAACTGCACCGGCAAAAATGTTTCCGGGTCCACGATACTTTCAATCAGGTCATCCACCGGATACAGCGACGAAAGCACCTTGTTGGTCTTGGTGCGGAATCGGATGGCCAGCAGGGTCCGCCCCTCAAAGTCCACCCAGTCGGTAGACGCCACGGACTCCCCGACCGGGATAATCCCCCAGTAAATCTGATAGGTGATCCGCTCCCCGACGCTGAACCACAGATCAACTTCCGGCGGGTCCAGCGAAGGCGCCGTCGCAACGTCCGCATACGACACCTGGGCGAACATAAACAGTCCGATTATCACGTAGTTCCATCTATTCCATGCGCTTTTCATTGTTCCAATTCCTGACTTAATGCCTCGAACCATAGCGGATTCCCCCCCTGAATGGAATTATTTTGGAGGTTTTTTTGCGCCATGACCACTTGCGGGGCGTGTGGCGTACTCATGATAAAAAATATTTGCAAAAGAGGGCTTGACAGGCGTGCTAATGTATATCTGTACCCATTAAGATAGAACAGGAGAAATTACATGACAAGGGAAATAGCTCGCTTTGAAATGCCGACACATGTTGAACTCGATGATGCGGTGTCCACCGATACGTATGGCCGTTTTTATGCCGAACCATTTGAAGCCGGATATGGGCGCACTGTAGGGAACTCCCTGCGTCGCGTACTCCTTTCTTCAATTGAAGGTGCGGCCATCACGTCAGTGAAAATCGATGGGGCCATTCACGAGTTCTGCGCGCTCCCGGGGGTTGTCGAAGACGTCACCGACATTATCCTGAACCTCAAAAAAGTGCGGTTGCGCATGTTTGACCGGAATCCCCGCGTCATCCGGATGAACTGCAAGGGGAAGGGCGTGGTTACCGCGGCCGATTTTGAAGTGGACGAAGCTATTGATGTGGCTAATCCGGAATGCCACATTGCCACGCTGGATGTGGATGGTCATCTCATATTGGAGGCCGTGGTTCGTATCGGCCGGGGATATGTCCCCGGGATCACGGAAAGAAAGACGCATACGATAGGCACGATTCCAGTCGACGCCCTGTTTTCCCCGGTCGTGCGCGTGAATTTTTCTGTCGATGCGGCCCGAGTAGGCCAGCGCATCAATTATGACCGGCTGGTGCTGGAGGTCTGGACGGACGGACAGATCAACCCGAAGGAAGCCGTGGCCCAAGCCTCCGTCATCATGGCACACCACTTTATGCCGTTCATGCGGCTGGGCGAAGACCTGGTCATGATTGAACAGGCCATCAAAGATCGCAATCGCGAAGAGCAGGACTATCTGGATGTGCTGAACCAGCACCTCAATCAGTTTGAATTCAGTGTTCGCACCTGCAATGTATTCAACAGCGCCAATATCCAGTATGTCTGGGATTTGGTGCAGATAAGCGAGGCAGACATACTACGATACCGTAACTTCGGGAAGAAATCCTTAAATGAAGTTAAAGCGTTTATTGAACACCTGAACGAGACAAAAGAACTGCCCCAACCACTGCGACTTGGCATGACCCTGCCTGATGAACTCAAAGACAAATTGGCCCAAACGATATAAAAACACCATGGCTGGTTACGTCGGCCTGGGAAAGGAGAACAGATGCCGGAATTACCCAGTGGCTTGAGACTTTGCATATCCAAACTATCCGTTATCGACTTCCATGCACAAACGGATTGGTTCCGATGCCCATATGGTCATTTTTGGTTTTTGACCCCAAATCTAACGCTTTCGCCCCCGCCATATGCACCGGAAGACGAGATCATTTTCGACTTTCTGTCAGCGCCGGTTCCTATGACAAGGAAGGAGGTCGCGCAGTATATACATGTCTTTTTCATAGACCCGGTCCATGGCATGTTCTGGCGCGGTGACTGGCTTGACAATTTTGAGGACTCATGTGCCCTTACACAAGAAGACAGGGGCTTCTGGCGCTCCTGGTTGCGGGACAGCCAGGACTTCCTGGATGAGGCCATGGACGATTGTCGAAGACAGGCCGCTTCCAATCAGAACATGTCCGGGACCTATGAGAAGTTTTCGGGTGAATACATGATCCATATGACCATGCCGGCAAGCTCATTAGGCTCGCGGATCATCCCCTCTCGCATCAAGCCCTATACATGGACACAATGGATGGAGAGAGAGCACAAGCTACCCGAGAGCGTCAGGCAACTCGACTACGAGATGGCGGTGAATTTCGTCACTGCCGACCTGCAGGATCATGGATACATAACCCAGCGCGTAAACCGGGACCGAATATCGAGCCCGTCCCTGATCGCCCAGTCCCGTTCGGGCGCCTTGGCGGTTCGCATTGTAGTCGCACGCGCGCCCAATGAGGCGAATTTCTCCGCATCAAGTATCACCGAGCTGAAAGCCGGTTCGCCAACTGATGTCACGGAGTTTGCTTTCGCATGCGTAGTTCTGCTCCCCGCCGCACCGAGACTCGAAGACGGGCGGCAGGTATTTTACATGAAGTATGAAGGCATCAAGAGAGTATAGCCCAACAGAAACACAACCATCCCGGTTTTTGCATTAATAGCTCTTTTTGAACCTTATCAACAACAGATTCTTTTAAGATTATTGAGTAATCGCACTCACGATTCTTTCGGGATGGATGACTCATGGCAGGGTCACGCCAACCCGGTAGGTCGCGCGGGCGGCTTCGTTGGTGTCCGTGAGGGTTGTTTCGCCCTCGGGCGCGCCCGCTACCGGACCGATGACAAGTGTCCATTCGCCGGTGACCAGCGAGGGGGTATGTTCGAGCGTGTACACGCGCGCGGTGGAACTGCCGAAGGTTACGGCCATCGAGTTGGTGCGGGCGA
>RZZM01000020.1 GCA_009929845.1 Spartobacteria bacterium | reverse complement strand
GGGGCCAACGGCTGCGACATGGTCGGCAGCAATAACGCCATGATCATTTTCCTGCATGCCAATACCTATCCTGATTGGGCCGCCCAGGAAAACCTGTGGAATGTATCCGGAAATCCACAGGGACTGGAGTACCTGCATAATGTGAGTTTTTCGCCGAAGATTTGCATGGCCATTGTCCTTGGGGATGAATGGGGCGACGGCCACTATCCGAATTTCGAGCTGGGCGACGGCTACGACTTCGGCCAGGGCATCTTCTACGTCTCGCAGGGCATGCATGCCAACTTCGAGGCCGTCACGAACGCCCGCCTGTCTCAGTTCGACGGCTCAGGCACGGCGGCCACCGGGAGCGCCGACCTGGACGGGGACCGGCTCGTCAACCGTTGGGAAGCCGCCATCCCGTGGTCGGCCATCTATGCCACCAACGGCATTGCCGACATTACCAACTGCGCGCTTTCAGGTTTGATCGTCAACTCGAGTACCAACGGCCAGGACCGTTACATCTCCGGCAATTACCTGGGCGCGGCGGCCTCGGGCACCCTTGAGGCCAGTGGTAACTATGAATTCAACTTTGTGAATCTGGACGGACTTAACGTCGCCCTGCCACTGCTTGATTCGGATGGCGACGGCATTCCCGATGAATGGGAACGCCGCTATTTCTCGAGTCTGGTCACCCTCTCGGCGCACGGCGACTGGGATGGCGATGGCGCCTCGGACCATAGTGAATACCTGGCGGGCACCAGTCCGACGGACGGGGATTCCTGTTTCCGTTGTTTCACCCCGTATCTGGACGCCGGGGATGAATTTATAATCCAATGGTCGAGCGTGAGTAACCGGCAATATGACATTTACGTGTCCACGAATCTTGCCTGGGGATTTGAAACGCTGCAAAGCAACATCGTGGCCACACCGCCGGATAACGTCTATACAGACAGCGTCGATAATGCCGGCCTGCGATTCTATCAGGTCAGGACCATGGGCCCGGAGTGATCATACCTAACTCCTGAACGCCATGTATAAAAAACAACAGAATCAATCTACTTCACAGATGGTTAGGTGGTAGGTGGTTAGGTGGTTAGGTGGTAGGTGGTTAGGCTGTTGGTTTGAGCGGGTTTTCGCTGATACTAATGTTACTTGTCGCGTGGCGAATCTGGAGGGCTCTACGAAGTAGCCGCCCTCCAGATTTACCGCGCAACATGTACTCCTGGAGGCGAGATTTTTATCGAGTCATATCTCCATTCATACAAAGGCTCCGCGGAATTCAACCACCCGCTTCGCTGGAGTCCAGCGAAGCGGGTGGTAAAGAAATCTACCACCTACCCCAACGGTTGAAGATGCCTGCGTGTGAAATGCCCTGTGCGGCGCCTGTGTGCGAGGGCATCTTCAACCCACGTTGGGGTTGATGTACTCGTGGGTGATCCGGGACCCAGGGTAGGCGCTTGTCGCGTCAACCCTGGGCTAACATCTTTAACCCCGGGGTATGGAAGAAAATATGCGCTAAAACAAAAAAATTCAGGAGCGCAAGGAACGGGGACAGAGAACGAGAAAATCGCCGTTCAAACACAGAAAAAACGAAAAAATTGGCGTTTTTGATCAAAATAGCCGAATTTTCGGCAAATTTTTGGGCATTTGTAACAGAAATCGGCCGTTTTCCGGCGTTTTTTTCACGAAACATGCGCGGCTCGCCGTGCGCTGCAGGCTGAAGCCTGTACAACGAGCCTCTTCCGAATAGCCTCCGGACGGATAGGATAACCAACGGATTTCACCACGGTCACAACCCGGCGAAACGATGTCTTGTCCAGGCGTCAGCCTGCCCGTTCGTTGTTCAGGCTTCAGCCTGCCACGCGCGGCGAGCCACATGCCGAGTACGCGTGCGCGCAACAGTGCAAAACGACAAAAATCCAACAAAAATAGGCCAAAAACGGCAATTTTTACTGTTTTTAGCGCAAAAATGGGCCATTTTCGGAAAAATTTCGGCATTTTTTACTGAAAATCGGACGTTTTTCGGCATTTTCAGCGTGAAACATGCGCGGCTCGCCGTGCGCGGCAGGCTGAAGCCTGAACAACGAGCCTCTTAACCGCTTGAGGTAAGGAATGCTGGATTTGTTAGCGTACTCCGCCCCGTCCAAGCTGCTCAAGCAGATAGTGATAGTTCTCCGCGGCATCTTTCATGCGGTGCCGCAGTATTTCCACTTCCTCAATCGTGCCTTTCAGGGCGACTTCCTTGGGGTCCAGCCATCCCTGCATCCGGGAAAATTGTTGTTCGAGCATTTTTATGAGTTCCGGATCAATGCCCGGTTTTTGCTCCGCGGCTCGCGACAGTTCCTCTTTCATCCCGGCGACAGACTCCCTAAGGCCGCCGAATGCGGATGACAACGCCTGGAGGGTTTCGGGCGCCAGCCGCGTTTCGACCACCCCATCCAGCGAAGTAATGCCCTTGCGCGGTTCGGCCAACCCGGAGAGGGCTTTGCCGATATCCTCCAGTCCTTCGCGGAAGGTGCTCAACTGCACAATGACCTGCCCGAGTTTGTCGTCCCCTTCCACACCGCGGAATAACTGGTTGCGTCCAAAGGTGCGCTTGATATCCGCCCAGCGGGCCTTTTCCTCCTCGCTCATGATATTCAACAGCTCTTTGAATTTCAGTAGATTCGCTTCCGCGCCGGTGGTCAGGGTTTGCGCTTCATTTTCATAGTGCGAAAAGATCATGGTTTCAAGTTCACGGTCATTCATGATGGCCTGCACCTTTTCGGCCATGCGGTTCATGTTGCGGTAGGACCCCTGCAGTTTGAACGCCGGCTCCGTCCTGAATTCATCCGCCTGAGCGGCGGAATGGATATAGGCCATGTTCATGGTCAGCACGACATCGCGTATGCGCAATATCTTTTTGATGACGGAGGCATACTCGTTGGTTTCCTCGACGGTATAATTGCCCTCGAAATCGATGCCTTCCCTGGACCCGGTTTCCGCCAGCCGGATCATGGCGTAGATGTCATCCCGGCTGCGGGCCGCCAGGCGGTTGGTCACCGGATTAGAGGTCAGCGCATTTTCAATGTAGCTGAGCTTGAAGGCGTCCGCATTGTCGCCGATGATATCGCCCAGGTTGTAGGTGTCGGCGCGGTTGGCCAGCATGTCCGGGACCTTGAACATTTCGCCGCTCTCCGTGTAAGGGTTGCCGGCCATCACCACGGCCACAGTCTTCCCGCGCAGGTCATAGGTGCTGGAACGGCCCTTGTACACGCCCTCGATCTTCCGCTGTGCGTCGCACAACGAAATAAATTTCTGCAAAAACTCCGGATTGCAATGCTGGATATCATCGACATACAGCATCACGTTATCCCCCATCTCAAGGGACAGGTTCAGCTTCTTCAATTCCTCGCGCGCGGCGGCATTTGGCGCTTCCTCCGGATCCAGGGAGGTCACATGGCATCCGATGGCCGGACCGTTGATTTTCATGAAGACCAGCCCCAGCCGGTTGGCGATATATTCCATCAGTGTTGTTTTGCCGTAGCCCGGCGGTGAAATCAGCATGAGCAGCCCCATACGATCGGTTCGGGTTTCCTCGCCGACCACGCCAATCTGTTTGGCCAGATTGTCCCCCACCAACGGAAGATAGACCCGGTCCAACAACTGGTTGCGCACAAAGGAGGTCAACACCCGCGGCATGAATTCAGCCAGTCGCATGGCCTCGCGTTCACGCACGAGCCAGGCCTTCTTCATGTCCTGGTATTGTTCGTACATCGGCACAACGACGGTCTGATGATGATGCAACCGCCTCATGAAATCATGATAGTTGAACACGTAAAGCCCCTTTGCGATCAGGGGGTGTTCCCCGGCCATATCCGCCAGGTCGCGCCGGGCGGGCACATCAATCACCCGCTTGACATCATAGTCACCGGAAAAAAACAGGGCGGCCGCTTCATCGCGATACCCCGGGTCGCACGCCCCGGCATCCTGGTTCAAAAAGGCCTCCACCCAGTCACGAATGACCGAGTAGGCTGAACATGGATCGTCGGCCACCTCTTCGCGGGCCTGCCGAAATTCCTTTTCGGCATTCGCTTTTTTCAGCATGCCGATGAAGCCCGTATGGATATCGGCGGCTTCCCGGCTGACTGGATGCTGTCCGTCCCCGGTCAGCACCGCAAAAAGATACTCGCCGGCTTCCCGCGCGTCCTCCTCATCAAACAGGGTATTGTACCGTTTTGCAAAGGCGGATATTCGTTCGGTCAGCTCGATAATATACTCGCGTTGGCGCGGCTCCTCCGGGAACACACGCAACAGTTTGCCGAAGCCCGAGAGCTTGCCCAGCAGCAGTTGTCTGTCCCCGTCCTCCGGGCATTGCCGCCAGAACACCACGGCCAGGGCGCGGGCCTTCGCGCGGAACCGCAGCAACCCCAGGCTTGTATGCAGGGACAGGACCGCCTGCAGTATCTTCACCGCGTCCCCGTCCGTCACGCCCTTGATGTAGCCCTCGCTGAATCGTGGGCCCATGTACCCGCGCACATAGGCCAGGCTCTCCTCCTCCGAAAACGCCGCCAACGCCGCCAGGGACGGATCGGCGCCGACCGCCTGCGCGGCCTGGAATAAAAGGTACGCCAGGTATTCGCCCCGGTAGACCGCCGCGGTTTCCGAAACCACATCCTGCCGCCACGCGTCGCGGGTCGCCAGGAAGGTGTCCTCCGTGATCTCTTCAAAGAAATCCGTTCCGGTCAGATGCAGGTACATCGCCTCGCCGCGCAGTACGGTGGTCAAATCCAGCGTCTGTGTGTTGACGGAGAAATGGTGGCGGCCAAAGGCAATGACATTCTGGCCGTCCAGGAAGAGTTCCTGTTTATCCTTCAACTGCCGAACCGCGTTTTCCCGGATCGTCTTCAGTTGGGCCTGGATATCCCCGGCCTTGACCGTGTCATTGAGTTCCGTCAACTGCCGGATGACATTGCGCACTTTGTCCACCATCAGGTCCGACGCAAAATAGGCGTGAATGGCCTCGTTGCTGTCCATGCCTTCCGCGCGTGTCCGGATGCCCTTGAGCATACGCTCGGCGCTGCGCATGAGGGTATCCGTTCGGCGGTTGCGCTCCTCCACCAGCTTCAGGCGGCGCGTTTCAAACGTGTTGTAGATCTCCTCGCGTTTTTCGGCCAACTGTTCGACAAATTCATCATAATCGGCAAAGGCCCCCTCCAGTTCTTCGAGCTGGAGCATCACCTTGCCCAGGTATTCTTCGCACTTATCGGCGCTATCGCATACATCCAGGTAATTGATAACCGCCTGGTCCAGCAGTTTGACCCGCGAGGCAAATTCGGCAATGCCTTCCACCGAGGCCAGCTCTTTCATGCGGTTCTTGAGGGCGCTGCGCACGCGGTTCAACGAGGAAAAAATGGCGGAAATCCCGTCGATGATATCCGTTCGCTGCGTGGCATCTTCGATGTTCAGGTTGCTGACCACATCAATCAGCATTTCCAGCTCACCGGCGGCGGACGCCACCGCTTCATCAATCTTTTTGGCGTCGGCCACTTTGCCGACCTTGGCCACCTGCTGCTGAATCTCCGCAACGCGCTCCTGGTAGGGATGAAGGGCCTCGGGTTTAAGCAAAAATTCCACGCAGTGACGCGCAACCTTTTCGGTTTCTGAAGTGACCGCCTCTTCAAGTTCTTCCAGGCGCGCCTCATCCACGTACCGCAGATCCCGCAACGCGATGATCTCGCCGCGAAGGGTCCGCATTTCGCTCAACAGGGTGACGAATTCATCAATCACCTTGAAGTGCGCCGTCTGCGCGGCCGCCAATATCTTTTTGCATTTTTCGGCCACGGCGGCGACCTGCTCACGGCTGTTCTTTTTCAGGTTCAGGACCTTCTCGAATTCATCCATCGCCGCCGAGGCGGCGTCATGGATGCCCACCATGCATTCCTTGAGGTTGAAAACCTCCGCATGATCGAGCCAGAAGAAGGTATCCATCGTCTCCGTCGTCTGCTTGACCAGGTCGAGGTACAGGTTTTCGTAGGAATCCTCGCGGTTCGCCAGGTTGATGACCGCCCGGCAGGCGGCCATGCAACGAACAATATCGCTGTTGCCGATCTTGAAAAGATACGAATTTTTGTCGGCATTGATTTCGTGCTCATCCTCGATGTACGGGGTCTGCCAAATCTGGACCGTATGGGTCTTGACGGGATTGTCCCCGGCCTTGAAATAGATCAGTTTCCCGTTGTCGAACAGGCAATAACCGTGGCAGACCATAGGCGTTTCGATGCGCTGGCGAATCACATTATACGAGAGCAGCTCATAGGTTCCGCTGGCCTGGTTGTAAAAGACATACAGCACATCCTCGCCGTTGGGCGAGGCCACCTTTTTTTCAAAGAGCATGTTGAGCAGGTCGCTTTCATATTCCTTGTGCTCGCCGCTCTGGAGATAGTAGCCATTGGAGAAGATAATGCCGTGTTCGTTGGGCAGCAGCACGCAGGAATCCTCGATGGTATCGATGCGGGTGACCTGCTGCATCTTGCGGCTGTACACGAGATAGCGGTAGCGCTGCTCCTGATAAGGGCGTATCTTCAGCAGAATCAAACTGCCCAGGTCAGCATAAAAAATATCCGCGTCATCCAGCACCTGGTCCGGATCATCCACGGGCTCGCTGTAGATGCCTTCGCCGGTGTCGGTGTTGTCCTCAATCTTGACGGTGAGGTCGCCGCCGACGGTTTCCACGAAAATCACATCATTGATGGAGACATGCGGATTCACCCCGTCGCGCTGCATATCCCGGTGGGTGCGCACCCAGGTAAACTCGTGTTGCGGCGGAAATTTCACCTCGTGGTCAGACCGGTTGTCCACATAGGTCAGCGTCCCGGCGTCATCGACATGCCACTTGAACGCCTTAATATCCCGATCGTCGCTGCCAATCTGGAATACCATGTACATGTACGCGCCTATGCGCGCAAATTTCGCGAACCGCGTTTTCTTGTAGTAGCGATAGAGGTCCTTGAAATCGGCCTCGAAGCGCTCATCGGCAATCACGTCCAGCGAACGCGACTGGAAGGCGTTATCCGCGAAGGTGTACACCGCGAAAACATCATTCAGGTAGACCTCGCTGCGCAATCCGATATGCACATTGTAGCCGAAGAGCACCACCTCCCCCAGGGCCATCATGTCGCGGGGGATGCAGTTGTTCTCGGTTGGGATTTTTACCGTGTTGACCAGGCTGGTCTCAATGGACCCGAAAACCCGTTTGCGCTCCGCGTCGAGTTGCTCCAGGCGCGCCCCCAGCGCCTGGCCATGCCCGGCCAGGCGTTTGCGAATAATCTCATACGCGCCCGCATCCAATTGTGTTTTTTCATGCTCCGGCGTATCAATCGCCTGTTCAGGATTCTTTTTTGATTGCTCAGCCATACGACGACCCCGGTAGTTTCCGGAAGGGACGCGCCCGCGCCCCTTCCGTATCTCTGTTCTTTAGATGTGACTGCGGTCCCACGCGTCTATCACCCTATTTCTTCAGGATGCTGGAGGCCAGCTTGTCCGACAGCCCCAGCTTGGCGGCGGCCTGGGCGGCCTTTTCCAGAAGGGCCTGAGTCCGCTCGTTGTCCGTCTGGGCGGTCATTTTCGCCAGCAGGGCCGAGAGGGTCAGGTTTTTGACATCCTCGCTACCCATGCCGAACTGCGAAACAAACCGGGCAAGCTGCTCCTTGAACTGCGCCGCGTCCCCGCTGAAGAAGGTGTCGGTAATGTCCGTCAGCACCCGGCTGTTGTCCACAATGCGGTCCACCACTTTCCCGCGCGTGACCGCGTTGACAATCTTGTCAAAGAATTCTGATTCCCCGCCGACGATATCGATGTGGGCGCTCTTGAGCGCCTCGCCCACGATGGCGGATTGTTCCTTGGCGATTTCCTGTTCCACGCGAATGGCCGCCAGTTCGATCTCGAGGTCCTTGTTCAGCCGCAGCTTGAATTCTTCGTGTTCCTTGCCGACGGAATCAAAGAGCTTCATCGCCTCGGCCTTGTCGCGGATGCCGTTGGCGTCGGCGTTGGCCTTCTTCTCGATGACCCGGGCTTCCGCCAGGCCGAACTGCTCCGTAGCGGTGGCCTTGGCTTCAAGCGCACGGGCCTCGCCGACGCCGATGACCGCTTCTTCCTCGGCCTTCGCGTCCGCCAGTATCTTGCGCGCTTCCGCTTCCCTTTCGGAGGCGTCTCGCTGGGCCTGGGCCTCGATGACCACCTGCTCGGCGCCAAATTTGGAGGCATCGCGCTGTGCTTCAGCCGCCTTGGTCTGTTTGATCAGTATTTGTTCGGCGTCCTCCTGGGCCTTGGTAATGGCTACTTGCTTGGAACGGTCGGCGGTGGCGAATTCATGGGTATCTTTGATCTTTTCCTCTTCCTCGACCACCGTACGCTCCACCGCGACACGTTCACGCACCACTTCCTGCATGTTCTTCTTCTCGACCTCGACGGCCTTTTCTTTTTCTATCTGCGCGAGGGTGACCACCCGTTCGCGTTCCGTGGCCTCCAGATCGCGGTCTTTAATGACACGTTCCTGCTCGACCGCCTCCGTACGTTCTTTGCTCTTTTTGGCGACGATGATCTGGCGGTCCTTGTTTTCTTCCGCAATGGCCACCTCTTCCGCCGTGGCGATACGCGCCCGTTCCGATTTCAACAGCTCTTCCGCTTCCACCTTTTTGGCTTCCGCCTGTTCGCGCGCCGTCACTTCCGCAATCTCACGGCCCTGCTTCTGTTCCGCATCCACCTGCTGACGTTCGAGCTGAAGAATGGCCTCGCGCGCTTCGACATCCTGCTTCTTGATGGTCTTTTCTTTTTCGCGGGCTATGTTGTTGGCCAATACCGCCTGTTTGGCCGTCAAGTCCACAATCTTCTTGATGCCTTCCGCGTCCAGGATGTTATTCGGGTCCATCTTGTCCAGATTGGTCTGTTCCAGATAGTCGATGGCGGCGTCGTCCAGCACGTAGCCGTTCAGGTCCGTGCCGATCACCTTCAGGATTTCTTCCTTAAACGTATCGCGATTGGTATACAGCTCTACAAAGTCGAATTTTTTGCCGACCGTCTTTAATGCTTCAGAAAACTTCGCATCGAAGAACTCGATGAGCGCCTGCGGGCTTGAACCGCGCTCGCAACCCAACGACTGCGCGACGCGCAGCACATCTTCGGCGGTCTCATTGACGCGCACAAAGAAGGCCACCTTCACGTCGGCGCGCATATTATCCTGGCACACGAGCCCTTCCGAGCCGGTGCGGTCGATCTCGATACGCTTCACCGAAATATCCATCAATTCGCGATGATGAATGATCGGCAGCACAAAGATACCGGCGAACGACACCTTTCGCCCGCCCCACCCGTTTCGAATAATGGCGGAGCCCTGATGCACCTTGTGATAGCATTTCACCAGCATCGCCAGCATCCCCATCACCAATACAAATAACACGCCAATAACAATCAGTCCTACAATACCTGCCACCATGATCTGCCTCCTTCTTTTTTATGTGTTTATTCCAAGTCCAGTTTGCTTATGATATATACACCCTTGTCTGCCTTTTCCACCACCACGGCTTCCGTTCCTTTTTTCAAAACCTCGCCGTTGTCTGTCCGCACATTCACCAGGACCGGGACCCCCTTTGTCTTGATCTCCGCCTGGCCAAATGTCCCGTTTGCTTCACTTGTCTTCACCACACACACTTTCCCGCTCAAATCCCTGCCCGGGTCTTCCGCGCCCTCATTCAATGATTTGAACACCTTGACCAGCGGCATGGTGAAGAATTTCGCCATGTGTATGCTGATAATCACATTGGGCACAAAAATCGCAAACGACAGCAGCACCGACCGCATGGGATTCAGATAATAATTCGCGACGATGGCGATTGCCCATAAACTGATAATGAAGATACTCAGAATGATGGTAACCGGCACTTCGCCAACATTAAGATACTGCAGCAGGGACCGGAGAAACCCATCCCCCGCGATATCGACATCGCCATCCACATCCGCATCCAGCGCCGACCCCACATCCGCATCCACCGGAATATCAAACTCCAGTAGATCCAGGTCCATGGCGCCGACAATGACCGCCACCCAATACATGATCATCGCCAGGAAAAGAATCGTATACGGCAGATTGATCATAGCCACACAGGCCGACAAAAAGTCTGTTAATGCTTCCATACCTCTACACTCCTTACTGCCGGCTTCCGGCAGGTAAACCCAACCACTCAACAACCCTGTTTCAACGCCTGAAGACGCTGCTCGACAATCCGCTGCCGTTCCATCAGCCGAAGCTTCCGTTCCAGCGTAAGCCCGCTTTGCGCCATGCGCTGCGTATAGCCTTCATCGACCTCATCGAGGCGCCCTTCCATGCGCGCAACCGCGTCAAGCAGCGACACCTGTGTGCGCTGTTGACGGCGATTATGAGGCAACGCCCGGGTGAAATCAACCTCGCAGGCATACTCACCCGCGCGTGATTTCAGGTCCTCCAACAAGGCCTCCATGCGCAGTCGCGTGCGCAGGGCCTCTTCATGGTCTTTTTCGGCCTGTTCGACTGCCCGGGCCCGTTCGGTTTTCACGCCGGCAAGTTTCACCTGCACCGTCAGGGCCTCCCGGGCCGTCTGCTCATCACCCAGCTTCAGCGCCAGTTCAGCGCCTTTTTCCAGGCGGGCCTCCCGGCCGGAAACTTCATCCAGTTTTCGTTGGGCGGATTTTACTGCCGACATCGCCTTGGCCTCCGCGTGTTTCAGGGCCTGAATCTGGGCGCCCAGCTCGTTCACGAGCCGCGGGAACACGGTCGCGGGGTCCTCGGCCCGGTCGAGAAACGCCTCGACACGCGCCTTGGTCACCTGCTTGAGCCTGGCCGTTAAACCCACAATCGTTACTCCTGCCTGCCCAGCTCTTTTTTCAGGGCCTCGAGTTCGTTGGAGACCTTCATGTCGCGTGTCATGGCCTCCATATCCTGTTCCGTGAGGATATCGCCGCGCATTTCCCGTTCGATTTCCACGAGGGATTCGGTCTGCGCGACCTGGTCTTCCATCTGGTTGAATTCGTCGCCCCGCACCCCCGAGGCCGCCATCTGGTCCACGCTCCGTCCGAAGGCCTGCTGCGCGGCTGCCGAACGTTGGCGGGATTTCAATTCCGCCATTTTATTCCGGGCTGCGTTGAGTTGATCGTGCAGACGTGTCAACTGCTCCTTCAACTGCTCGAAGGTATGCCGGCTCTCGCGCAGCGAGGGCTCCAGCCGCTCCAGTCGCTGCTCGATTTTCACCTTCTCCTGCAGCGCCTTTGTCGCCTGCGCTTCATCATTGTTTTTGAGGGCATGGACGGCATGTTCTTTCCATTCATCCCGTTTCTGCCGCAGCGCGTTGAATTCATTTTCCGACCTGCGAAAGGAAACGGAGAATCCGGCCAGCGCCTCCTTGGCCTCCTGCACGGTCTCTTCCAGCTCGGTGATCTTCTGCGTGAGCATGGTTTCCGGGTCCTCGGCCTTGTCGAGCAGGCTGTTGATGTTGGCGAGTGTAATTCTTCGTATGCGTTCAAAAATAGACATGGTATCCCACCTTTCCGTTGTTAAGCGTCGTACGGATGCATTCCCGGCAGGGAGAAGGAGCCCGGTACAACATGGGCCCATCCCCCCGCTGACCAATCTGCCTGGTTATTGCTTGTCTTCAGCAATTTTGCGCTTCAACGCGGCCAGGCGTTCATCCACGGCGGTTGTGTCCGCCATCGCGTCCAGCCGCTCGTCCAGGGATGCGTCCACATCCCCCGACGCCGCTTGCTGAATCTCCAGCTCCGCTTCCTGTTCCTCGATCCGGCTCTCCAGCCGCTCGATCGCGTCCAGGATGCTGCCCGACGACGTGACCGGTCCGCTGACCGTCCGTTGAATCTCGAGCTGGTTTTTCGCCACGCGGGCGCGTGTGAGGATTTCATCCTTCTTGGCGCGCAATTCTTCCAACTGGCGTTGAATACGTTCGCGGGCGCTGCGCGCGTCTTCATACACGTCATCCGCCCGTTCCAGGACCGCCTGCTTCCGCTCCAGCGCTTCCTCGACATTCAACTGCGCGCTGATGGCTTCCCTCGCCATGCCCTCGTCGCCGCCGTCAATCGCCTTCTTCGCCCCGATACCGTAGTACTCGATCTTCTCCCGGAGTTGATCCACATCGCGTTGCGCGTGCTTGACCGCCGCCTTGGCCTTGGCCTCCGCTTCGGTGGCCGCCCGAACCTGGTCTTCCATTTCCCTGACTAACTGAGGAAACAATACCTCCGGATCCTCGACAGAACTGAGAAATGACTCAATGCGCGCGGAGGTGATCCGCTTTAAACGTTGAATGAGACCCATGATACTTTCCTTTCTTTTCGCTTCCGGTTTTTAAGCCGGAATAACCAGCGACGAAGTCTCTCTTAAAGCCTTCTCATCGCCATTTCGACTGCTCGGCTCAAGACGTCATTGCCTGCTGCCACAGCCGACTTACCATCTACAGCGTACCCCGTCCCCGCATTTCCGGCAAGGGAAAAACGAAAATAATTTTGGAAAGCAAGGCGCTTCGGATGAACTTAAAGGTCTTGGCAGAAAACCGGGGTCAGAGAAAGTGCTCCGGGTGGGAGACGGCGGCGGGACCGGAAAGGATGGTTACGGTGGGGCCGCTCTTCGGGGGGGCTTTTTCGTTTTCATAGGCGACGGCCAGGATGCCGCGGCCAAAATCACCGGCCAGTTGCCGGACCTGCCGGACCACCTGGCGGATGACCCGGTTGTCGCTCCATCGCAGGTAACAATCCACGACAGTCAGGTTGATCCCGTCGGTATAAAGGATATCCATGGCGGGCAGATGTCCCTTCGGGTTTTTGGCCGACGGGGAAGGGTTGACGCCGAGGGCCACATCGAGAATGACGCCCTTGTGTTTGAGGGTCATGAGGTTGGCCAGCACGGCATCCCTGTACCAGCCCCCCGCGATGAATGAAGCCAGGTCTTTCCAGGGTTTGAGCGTAAAGGCGTGCTCGCCGATGTGCAGGATGCCCTTGCTGCCGTCCGACTCTTTTTTGAGCACGGCGGAGACCTCCACGCCCTTGATTTTCCGGGGGCCGTCGCGGAACGGCAGGCCGGGTTTCGCGGCTTGGTTGCGCAGGGATTTGCTCCAGATGCCGATGTGGTCGCGATATTGCCAGCAGGCCATGGCGGCATCGCGGCGTTCGTTCGCCACTCGCAGGTGTTCGGCTGGCGCCTCGGCGTCCACATCATAGCCGGCCAGGCGGATAAACCCTGTTGCCTCGCGGAATACCGGACGCAGCGGTTCGCTGAGGCCCTCCTCATCCAGCCAGTGCATGGCCTTTGCTTTGGTATCGAGGAGCACGGCGGGCAGCCCGTGGCGCCGGGCGATCTCAAAAAGGGCGGCAAACATGACGCGGGAACCGCCGGTAAGATTGACGGCGTGCCGCCCTTCAGGCAGGCTGGTCACCACCTTCTCCAGCCGGCGCCGACAGGTGTTCACATCGTCCACGGGAATATTCAGTTTCTCCGTGTGGCAACCCTCCTTGCCAAGCACACCCTGCAAAAGGTTGAAGGCCGGTTCGGTGTCGTGGGAGACCGCCATGATGTGCCGCGGACAGTCAAACTGTTTAATCATCAAATAATCGGGCAGCGCCGTATCGTTCGCGAGATGCAGTATGGTGTCAAATTGCTTCATGGTCACACCATAGCAGGATAGCGCGCGGGCAGGCAAGCAGATATGCAGGTGGTTAGGGAGAACAGTTGCAGGGTGCGCGTTTCAGGTCTCAAGTTTCAGGTCTCAAGTTTCAGGTCTCAGGTTTCCAGTTTCAAGTCTCAGGTCTCCAGTTTCAGGTCTCAGATTTCCAGTTTCAGGTTTCACGAACGGCCTGTACCCGTGCTCAATCCTACCCAAAGAAGACCGGGGGACAGCGCGGAAAAATACCAGGACCCCTTGCGGGTGAAGTTTTGAAGGTGCTCACGAAAGGTATTGAAAAAAAATCTGGATCAAGGGTAGGATAGGGGTTATGACGAAAAACACAACTACATGGCTCCGGATGGAAATCAGGAGTGTGGCTACAGCATGAAGGCGCGGCCAGACAGGCAGGAAGAAAAGGTTGTGCGCAGGCCGGTCCTGCGGCGGTTGTTTATTCCCCTGACGATTATGGTGGTCTGCATGTTCGTCGTGGCGGGGGCGTTGTTGTGGTGGCAGTATCGGTCGGAGGCCGACCGCCGCTTGCGCGAGCTGCGGGATGAAACATACACCGAGTTGCAGACACACCTGATGAATAACGCAGAAGCCCTGGGCGAGGTGTTGCAGGCCCTTGTCATGGACCCGCGCCTGCAGGACGCGCTACGTGCAGGGGATGTGCAACGCCTGCAGGCGGACTGGGATCCCCTTTACCGCGCCCTGAACCAGCAGTATGCGCTGACCCACTTTTATTTATTTACACCCGACCGGACCTGCCTGTTGCGTCTCCACCAGCCGGAACGGAGCGGGGACAGGATCGGCCGTTATACCGCACTCGAAGCGGAGCGCACTGGCGAAAGGGCATGGGGCATAGAACTGGGGCCGCTGGGCACGTTTACCTTGCGCGTAGTCCAGCCCGTCGTGGTGGATAACAACCTGTTGGGGTATGTGGAACTGGGCAAGGAGATCGAGGATATCCTCGACGACGTACGTTCCGAATCGGTGCTCGAGCTGGCGGTATTCATTGACAAGCAGGGTCTGGACCGTCAGCGATGGGAAGAGGGGATGCGGCTGCTCGGGCGGGACGCGGACTGGGCCCGTTTTCCGGGACGGGTGATTATTTACGCCTCGCAGGGATCGTTGCCGGAAGCGTTTTCGCCCGAGGCTCATCAGGCGGACGTGGCATGCGAGACATGCTGGAAAGAGGCCAGGAACACCCGGCTGGATGGCAACATCTGGCGGCTGATCTCCATGCCGCTTGTGGACGTATCTGGACAGAAAGTCGGCTGCCTGCTACTGATGAACAACATTACAGTTCGGGAGAGGGCCTTCCTGCGTACCATGGTTGGCGGAGCGCTGGGTGGCATCGCTTTACTGGGCTTACTGCTGGTTTATTTGTATTACCTCTTGCGTGGGACGGACGAGTATGTGCTGGAAAGCCAGGCTGAGCTGGATGAACAACGGCGCGATTTTGAAACGGTCTTCAATAATTCCTATGTCGGGATCATGCTGTTGCGGGGCGGGCGCTTTTTTGCGCGGGGAAACCAACGGTTGGCAGATATCCTGGGTTATGCCGATCCGGAGGAGATGAATGGCCTGAATATGCGGGCGCTGCACCTGAGTGAGGAACGCTATGTGGAATTCGGCGTCAAGCACTATGATAAACTCTCGCAGGGCGAGGTGTTTCAGGTCGAGTACCAGTTGCGCCGCAAGGATGGATCGCCGGTCTGGTGCAGCCTTTCGGGCAAGGCAGTCGACACCAGCTACCTGACGCGCGGCGTGATCTGGGTGATTGATGACCTGGAGGAGCGAAAGCGCACCGAAGCGGAGCTGAAAAAGCGGTCCTTGTATGAGGAAAAACTCGTAGAGATCAGTTCGTTACTGTTGCACAGCCGGGACCGCATGGAAGCGCCCCGTTTGATCGACCGGGTCCTCATGCTGTTGCAGGAAGCTACGGGGGCTGACCGGGTGTATATCTTTGAAAATTTTGAGGATGAAAAGGATGGCTTATGCATGCGGGCGACCCATGAAGTCTGTTCGGCCTTCACCACGCCGGAAATCAACAATCCATCACTGCAACATTTGTGTTACCGTGACGGACTTGAACGCTGGCGCCGGGAGCTTTCCGCGGGCGGGTATATTCACGGGCGGGTGGGTGAACTTCCAGAGGAAGAACGGCGCTATGTCGATGCGTTTGGCGGGCTCTCCATCCTGATGGTGCCCCTTTTTTCCAGTACCGGCTGGCGGGGGTTCATCGGGTTTAATCATATGACCAAGGCGCGGGAATGGGCAGCCGCGGATATTGAACTGCTGCGCTCGGCCGCGGATGTCACCGGCGGATTTTTGTTCGCGTTGGAACTGCGCGATGAACTTGAGCGCAGCCGCGAGCAATACAAACTGGCGGTTGATGGGTCCAACGACGGCATCTGGGACTGGGATTTACGCACCAACGCCCTGTTTCTTTCCGCCAAATGGAAAGAACAGATCGGGTATCAGGACCATGAGCTGGAGAACGGTTTTGACACATTCATGCGCCTGATGCACGAAGAAGACCGGGACCGGGTCATAGAGTACGCGCAGCGATCTTTGCGCGGTGAGGTGGTGCATTACCAGCAGGAATTCCGCCTGCGGCACAAAAACGGGGAATGGCGTTGGATACTCGCGCGGGGCGCTGTTGTCCGGAATGACAAAGGGCTCCCTATCCGCATGGCCGGCTCGCATACCGATATCACCGAGCGCAAACAGGTCGAGGAATCATTGCGGGAAATGAATGCGGCCCTGGAGGACGCCACCGCGCGGGCCAACAGCATGGCCGCGGAAGCGGAAATGGCCAGTATCGCCAAGAGCGAATTCCTGGCCAACATGAGCCACGAAATCCGTACCCCCATGAACGGGGTGATCGGCATGACCGGACTGTTGCTGGATACCAAACTGGATGATGTGCAGCGTAACTATGCCCGTATCATTCAGTCCAGCGGCCAGGCCCTGCTGGCCCTGATCAACGACATCCTGGATTTCTCAAAAATCGAGGCGGGCAAACTGGAAGTTGAAACGCTGGATTTCGACCTGCTGAAACTGTTGGATGATTTTTCGGATACCCTGTCCATGCGCGCCCACGAAAAGGAACTGGAGCTGGTCTGTGATGTCGCCCCCGGCGTGCCGACCGCCCTGCGGGGTGATCCCGCTCGCCTGCGGCAGATACTGACCAACCTGGCGGGCAATGCCGTGAAATTCACCGAGCGGGGCGAAGTGGTGGTTCGTGTTTCGCTCGGGAACGATACGCGAGACGCGGGAGACAAGGACCCTTCCACAGGGGTGTGTCTGCGCTTTTCAGTCCGCGATACCGGTCTCGGTATCCCGAAAAACCGCGTGCACCTGCTCTTTGAAAAATTCTCGCAGGTGGATGCCTCAACCACGCGCAAATTCGGCGGCACGGGGCTTGGCCTGGCCATTTCCAAAAAGTTGTCGGAGATGATGGGCGGAGAAATCGGGGTGATCAGCCCGCCGCCCGAGAACAACGCCCAGGTCGGCGACAACCCGGAAAACCCCGGTTCCGAGTTCTGGTTCACCATCCATGTCGAGACACAATCCGGACCGGAGAAACCATCATGTCGGTGGCCGTCGTCGCTGGATGGAGTCAGGGTCCTTGTTGTGGACGATAACGCTGCCGCCCGTCAAAACCTGACCGGCCGACTGAGCGCCGCGGGCATGCGCGTGGCATCGGCCAAAAACGGGGCACAGGCCCTGGATTGCCTGATTCGGGCGGCGAGGGACAATGCGCCGTTCCGGCTGGCGATAATGGATATGGAGATGCCGGGCATGGATGGCGAAGCGCTGGGCCATGCCATTAAGGCCGTTCCGTACCTGGTGGACCTGCGCATGATCCTGCTTACCTCCCGGCACATTCCGGAGGGGGCCAAACAGGCATCAGGGGGCATATTTGACGCCTTTCTAAGCAAGCCGGTGAGCTTCCATAGACTTCCGGGGACGCTTGTGGCCGCGCTGGAAGGGGAAAAACGCACCGTGGCGCCGGACGCAGCCGGGGACTCAAGCCCGCGGAGTATGGCCTCGGAGGCCGTCCGCCAGGCGCGCATACTGCTGGTGGAGGACAACAATATCAACCAGTTGGTGGCCCTGGGCATACTCGAATCGCTTGGTGTGACTGCCGATACGGTCTCCAACGGCAGAGAGGCCGTCAAGGCCTGTGCGGCAACCGCCTATGACCTGGTGTTCATGGATGTTCAAATGCCGGAAATGGATGGTTACGCGGCCACTCGCGAGATACGCCGGGCTGGTTCAGCAGCCCTTAATCATGACGTGCCCATCGTGGCAATGACTGCGCACGCCATGCGGGGGGATCGCGAACAATGCATCGCTGCCGGAATGAATGATTACATCCCCAAACCCATCGAACCGCACCGCTTAGCCGCGGCGCTAACCCGGTGGCTGCCGGGCGCAAAGGAAAAGGGCCTGGACGAAGAGGAAGACTCACAGGAAGCGGAAGCGGACACCATTTTTGATCAGGCCGGGTTCATGGCGCGGGTGCGCGGGAACAGCGCACTGGCCGAAAAAGTGATGACGGCTTTCCTGGAGGATATGCCCCGCCAGCTTGACGAACTTGAGCGCCTTTTGGATGCCGGGGACCGGGGCGCGGCGGAAATCCGCGCACACACCATCAAAGGGGCCTCCGCGACGGTCGGCGGCATGGCCATGAGCGGCGTCGCGCTCACGATCGAACAGGCCGCACGCGCCGCCAACCTGGCGGAAGCAAAACGTCATCTCCCTGACCTGCTGTCGCGGTTTAATCAACTCAAGAATGAATGCAGCGCTTTTCATCAAGCAAATACAGCCAAAGGCGGGTGATTTTTTGGGTTTCTTTCTGTCTGTGTTGATCTGGATGAGCCATCGGGTTTTCCAGTTCAACAGAAAGCTTCCCGGTTAACCCGGTCATAGAGGACCTGCCTTCATCTATTACGGCATGCCAGGCAATGACCCTCCACCGAAAGATGATTCGAATTTCAGAACTTGTGGATTGCTGAACGGTATTTTGATTACTGAGTTTTCCCTATATATCAATCATGTTGCCCCAATATTGAAGCGGGGCTTGTATCGGAAAATCTAAAGACGGTCGATGTAACCTCTCAATTAAAGACACGACCGTGAGCCACCGCACCAAAGAGACCAACGTCAGTATCACCGGCGGAGGTGGAGCGTTAGCGGAACCTCCGTACGCGTGATGCCATCTCGCGCGCCACCCGGAAACTTCAGACCACCTTCTCTGTCCCTGGAAATTCCAGTAGTTATATCATTGCTTCAATTTCTGATTTACGTATCTGAAGTTCCTTCAGTTTTTTTGTCAGAAGAGAAATCTCCTTCTTGATCTTGCGCAATTCTGTCTGCCTCTTTCCTGTTTCCACACAGGAAGAACCAAGCTCTTCAGCGATATAGCGCTCAAGCTGACTTCGCAAGAGCCGCAAATATGGATTTCCCCATATTGAGCTTTCACGGTATTCAAGTTTGCCAGATGTGATGCCCTTTATAATAAAATCCCGGCTCACACCGAATTCCTTCTGGGCCGTCATATCGCTCAGCGTTGCACCTTTACGAGTCCATTCTGCGTATTCAGCCATCTACCTGCTCCGACAGTAACGATTTTTTATATTTTTTGCATGATTGCTGGGGATAGAGAAGCCTAAAAAAGGCTTTTCGACATGCGCGAATGGATACACGCGCATCCCCGGAAAGCCGCCATCATGGCCTATCTGGCGGATGATGATCCGTATTACTCGTTTTCATGGCTGAGTTTCATCTTGAAAACCATGACGTCGTTCGGGGCAACGGGTGTGAAGGAGACCGTGGCGGTCCCGTTGGTGTGATATTCAGCCAGGGTAGGGAGGGGCGTCTCGCCATCACTCAACAGATCAAATTGAAAAACGCTTGACGTTTTGGATCTCGATGCCGCCAGGCGGTTCATCGCCGCAACCGCGGTTTCATCGATGCCGTTGCCGACCGCAAAATCCAGCGTCCAGGCGAACGGGTCGGTGGCTGTGACGACCAGTGTGGGTTCAAAATCCAAAACCGCATTGTCCACCGACAGCTCGTAAAATGTAACGCCCATCATTTCGGCTTGCTCCATCAGGGCCTCGAAAGAAGCCGTATCGGTACCCGGATGCGCGTTGGTAAAGATAGATACCGTGGCATCCACCCCCGCCAGGTCCATGCCGGCCATGAAGCTGTCATCCAGTGTCTGCGGCGGGATGTAGGCGCCATCGATTTGGATGAGCGGGATCATTACGGGATAGCTGGAGGTGGACCCTGCCGTCCATCCGTACAGTTCTCTGGATAGTTCCGGGTAGAGATCGTTCATGACGAAGTTGTTCAGAGATTCCGACAGGGCCGGCGATCCAGCGCTGTCCAGCAACCCCGGGGGCTCCTCAAAACAGTAACAGAACGAGTTAACTCCGCTTCCTCCGTCACCGGGCAGATTGTAGGGGGCTGCGCCCGTGTTCTTCCAATAGCTGAAGAACCCTACCGGTGTATTTTCGCCCATCCATCCGTCGCAGCCCGAGAGTCCTCCCGCGCAAACATCGCCGGAAACAAGGGCATCACTCCAGCAGTTGCCTATGAAACCAAGGCCCGTGGCTTCCGCGCCATAGACGCCGACGATCCCGCCGCCTGCGAAGTCGCCGGCGATATAACCGGAGACCGAGTTATTGATGAGTTGCGCGAAAAAAGAAACGCCGGCCACACCTCCGGCATAAACGCCGGAAATATCGATGTCCTGAATCGCGAGATTAAAGACATGACCGTGAGCCACCGCACCAAATAGGCCCACGAATTCCCCGTTCGGTGTATCCACATAGACCCCGGATACCTTTTTGCCATTGCCGTTGAAATCCCCCCCGAATGCGCCAGTCATAGAGCCAACCGGGGTCCACTCGCGGTTGCCCAGCTCAATGTCCGCCGAAAGAGTAACCTGCTTTGTGCCAAAGTCGTCGATGCCCGTATTCACCAGGACGGCAAGTCCCGCCAGTTCTTCCGGCGTTCCGATGGTGAAGTTGGTTTCCGCTGCCGTGTACCAGTTGGTCGTGTAGTTGCCTTCGTCCGACCAGAAGCTGTCGATGAGTGTCGGATAGACGCTGGCCGATCCGACGGTCCAGCGCCGCAAGGCCGCTGTGTCTGCGAGGCGAGCTTCGAGCATCCAGGCGTTCAAGGCCGCCGAGAGCTTGTCGGTTGTTGTATGGCCTGCTGCAACAGGCGCGGTCAGGGTGCCGGGCGCCGCGGCAAAGGACTGGGCGTTTGTCACGATGCCGTCATTCTGGCCTGTTGCGCCGAGCGTAAAAGGCGCCATTCCGGTTTGCTTCCAGTAGCTGTTGGAGATCGTGCCGCCGTTCTTTCCCACCAGTCCGCCCAGTAGGCCCAAGCCACTGACGGCGCCACTATTGGCGCAGTTCTGAATCGTTCCGCCAGGGTAATAGTCCTCCCCATCGTCGTAGACGGGCTCGTTCCACCCCACGATGCCGCCAACCAGGCTGTTGGTATGGCCACCGCTGACGGGGCCACTGTTGGCGCAATTTTGTATCGTTCCATCCCAGACATCTGCCGCGATGCTTCCGGCATGGCTGTAGTGCTCGGCTTCATCGAGCACCCCGCTGATTGCGCCGCTATTGACGCAGTCCTGTATGGTTCCCTCGGGCCAGGCGACCATACCCGCTGCGCTGTTTCCGCTGATCGCTCCGCTGTTGACGCAGTTCTGAACATCGCCTTTCACCGATACCCCGATGCCCCCGGCCACACTGTAGGCGCCGCTACCCTGAAGGGTTCCGCTGTTCACGCAATGCTGAACCATGCCGGTCGCTGACAGGTCGCCGACGATGCCGCCGATGTAGTTCCCGCTCACTATTCCGCTGTTGGTGCAGTTTTGAATAACGCCGCCAAACATGACGGATGCAAGTCCCCCTCCATTCCACCCGCTGGTGACAGCCCCGGAATTGGCGCAGCCCTCCAGAGACCCCGTCATCTCGCCAACGATGCCGCCCACGGCGGCGCCCCCTTGAACGACACTGCTGTTTGCGCAATTCGCCATATTGCTTTCTGCCCTGCCGACCAATCCACCCACATACGTTCTTCCTGTGATGGAGCCCCCCGACGAAATGCCGTTCAGCCGCGCGCACGAGAAACCGCACATGCCGCCAACATAGTCCCGCCCGGCAATATCGACATTTGCTAATGTCAGGTCGCGAATGCTTCCGCCATGCGCATAGCCAAACAGCCCCTGATAATCCGCATCGGGGGCCGCAATAACGATTCCGTGTATGGTATGGCTGCCGCCATCGAAGGCCCCGTTAAAACGCGCTAAAGGGGCGCCGACCGGTATCCAGTAATGGGCGGAAACATTCAGATTCGCAACCAGGGTGATGGTTTGTCCCGCGAATGTATTACTGCTGTTCACCAGCCAGGCGAACTGCGCCAGTTGCGCCTCGTTGCTGATGATCGTACATGAAGCGGTGAAGTTGGTGTCGCGATACATCTCTTCCGACCAATCGCTGTCCAGCACGTAGGTGCTGAAGTTATAGTCATAGTTGGCGTTATGGCTGCGCCCATTGGTGTACACGTTGGCGGATGCGCGCACAGTGAGCCCCGTCGTGGCATTCTCAAAACAGAGCGTGTATATGCTTTCCGTCGTTTGACGGACGGGCGTTTCCAAAATAAAAGTTTGCGCCTGCTTCCTTCTGTTGTGTTCAATATTAGGAGAAAGACGCGGGGATGAAAGAGAGGGTTTTCCCTCTCACTTGGTGCCATCGCTTTTCAAACAGCGCGGGTACACCCAGGACCAACGAAGCAGGTCGTCAGAACGTAGAATTCACTTTCCCGTTTACCCGGAGTTTTCTTGACCCGTTCCCTCTCACTCCGCTACCTTCTACCCGTGAAGACACTATTTCAGACCAGTATCAACGAGTGGGTACCCGTGCTGCCTGAAAAGCGATTTCTCGTCAATTAACGAGGTCGGACATGGAACTCTTTCTCGCGATACTGTTGGTGCTGGCGATCATTACCCTGCTGCAGCTCTCTTCTATTGCGCGCCGGATCAACGAGATGCAGAACGATCAAAAATCGCTCAACTATCAGTTGAAGAAGATCATAGCTTCACAGCCAACCCCGAGAGCGGCAGAACCATCCCCGGCCGCTGAGCGGGAAGAGATGAAGGAGGTCTGGCAGGAGCCGGCGCCGATGAAGTCGGATGAGTCGGCGCGACCTTCTGTGGTCGCGCCACCGCCGCTCCCGACTCAACCGAAGCCCCATGTGGAAACGGCCCGCGCGTCCGCACCCGCAATATCCACAGCAAAAGCGCCGCGGGAACCTTCGAAGGTCGCGGGAATTCTCGGGCGGATTTGGGAGTGGATTCTGGTGGGTGATGAGTACCGAAAGGAAGGCGTCAGCGTCGAGTTCGCGGTGGCGAGCACATGGCTGCTTCGCGCCGGCATTATTGTCATCGTGGCGTGTGTCGCCTATTTTCTCAAATGGTCGATCGAGCGTGATCTGATCGGGCCGATGGGACGGACCGGTATGGCGATTATCGCGGGTGTGGGGCTCTTGATATGGGGCTATCGCCTGCTGGGGAAGAAGTATCACCTGATGGGGCAAGGCTTCATCGGAGGCGGCCTGGCTATCCTCTACTACAGCATGTATGCGGCGGGGCCGCAGTTCGAACTGATCCCCATCTGGTCGGCTTTTGTGATGATGATCCTTATCACGATTACGGCAGGTTTGCTGGCCGTGCGCACGGATTCCATGTTGATCGCGATCCTTGGCATCATTGGCGGTTTCAGCACCCCTATTCTGCTGAGCACAGGCGAAGCAAACTTCCTCGTGCTCTATTCCTACCTCTTTATACTCGGCGGGGGCATTCTTGCCCTCTCGCATTTCAAACCGTGGCGCCTTTTGAATTATCTGGGCTTCGCGCTGACGTGGCTGATGATTTGTGCCTCGCTGTTTGGTTTCGAGAAGACGGACTTTCCTGTCGTCATCACGCTGATGTCGCTCCTGTTCGCCCTGCACACGTCCATCGTGTACTGGTACAACGTGGCGCGTGATGAGAAGGTCACGATCCTCGAGATCATTTATCTTGTCGCCAATGCGTTCATCTTCTCTCTGTTGGCCTATGGCGTGATCCGTTATACGCACGGGCGTCCGTGGCCGTCCATACTCACCACCGCGCTGGCGGTGTTCTTCATCGCTCATGTCTTCGCGTTTCTTAAGGCGAAACGCGGGGATCGGACCCTGCTGATCGCGCTGGTTGCGCTGGCCGGCTTCTATACCTCGTTGACGATGCCGCTGGTATTGGAAAAAGAGTCGCTCACCATGAGTTGGGCGCTGTTGGCGTTTTTATTCCTCTGGTTGAGCGGGAAGTTGGGCAGTCCTTTCCTGCGCAGTCTGTCGTATTTCCTCTATGGGGTCGTGTTTTTCAAACTGGCTACCATTGATATGTACCGCAACTTCCCGAATCCACGATCAGGTGGGGTGGGAACCTACAAGGTTTATCTTTCGCAAATGTCTGACCGGTTGTGGACCTTCGGGATGAGCATTGCCTCCGTATTCTGCGCGTTCTTTCTGGAGAAGCGGCGGAGGCTGACGGAAGCGAAAACGGAGGAAGACGCCGTTGTCGGTCGGCCGAGTCTGCTCCGGGCCATCTTCTACTGGGCCGGCATCATCATCCTTTTTGTATATCTCCAGTTGGAGGTTAATGCCTTCTTCAAGTTCCACATGGCGTGGCGCCTTCCGATGCTCACGGTCGTCTGGTGCGCCATGGGGGCCTATTTCCTGATGCGCTACATCCATACGGATGATTGGTTGAACATGATGGCGGCCAGCTTCTTTCTCGGATTCGCGGCGCTCAAGATATTCCTCATCGACCTGTATTCGTGGCAGCCGAATGCGCATGGCGTGTTGCTCATCGAATACGGGGCCGCGTATGTCATGGCCCGACTGCTCGATTTCGGCGTCGTTCTCTTCATGCTCCTGCTGGCCTGGCATCTGCTCCGACGCCGTGAAGAGGGTGAAGCCATGGCGCCTCTCTATGGCTATGGCGGATTGTTCATGCTCTTCGCCTACAGCACGCTGGAACTGAATGCCTTCCTGTACTGGAAACTTCCGGCGTTCCAGGCGGGAGGGATCTCGGTACTCTGGGCGCTGTTTGCCGTTTGCTTTGTCGGAGGCGGCATAGGGAAGAACCTGCGCCCCCTGCGACTTGCGGGACTGGCGCTTTTCGCCATTGTAGTCGGCAAGGTGTTCCTGGTGGACCTGGAGGGAACGCTAGCCATCTACCGTGTTGTGGCCTTCCTGATCGTTGGCGTGGCACTCCTGATAGGCGCGTTCGCCTATCTGAAAGCGGCGCCGAAATTTGCGCGGGAGGAGGACTCATGAGCCGTCTGAAACGTATCTTTTTTGTCGGACTGATGGTGACGGCTTTTACCACGATGGCGTATGCGCGTATCGATGTCAGGCGGTTTCCGTATCAGAAGGAACTGCAAGTGCCCGACGTAACCGTGGGGGAAGTCGGCTCGTTTCTGCTGGATAATGATATGTATGCATCGACCGACGGGTCCTATGCGAATGTCCGCCTGATCGATGAAAACGGGGCTGAAGTGCCGTTCTATTTAAGAAAGAAGGTTCACACGGTTACACAGATAGTCGAATCGGCCATTTCATCCAGGATACTCGACTTTGAACGGGACGACGACAATATCGCCGGCATCCTCGTACAGAAAGGCGAGGGGGAAAAGGCGCCGGAGGCGCTCCTGCTCAAGACCGGGAATCGGAATTTCGAGAAGTTTGTTTCCGTGTACGGCGGACACAGCCCCGGGCAATGGGTCGAGATCGTGCGCGATGTGGAAATATACGACTACTCGCGCTTCATCAACGTAAGAAATACGCGGATCGAGATTCCCAGGCAGGATTTCGAGTTCTTCCGGATCGATATCGCGAACTTCACCGAGCAAAAATCGGCGGACGATTTTGAAGTGACCACGGATAAGCGGGAGGGGCAGATATTCAGTGAGGTCGAGCGGCGCCGGATGCGGGATGAATCGATCCATATCGAAGATATCGAACTTAAGGCGAAGAAGATTGTCGCGCGACCGGATGAGCCATTCCGCACGGCCTGCGAGATCGGCGCATTGACGATGGCGCCGGATGAGAAACGGCAGGCGACCATCTGGACCTTTCAAAGCGATCGCCAGCCCCTGGTCTCTTTCAGTTTCGATACACCGAGCCGCAATTTCAGCCGCCGTTTCCGCATCGAGGGCGCGCCGGGCGGGCCGAAACCTGAATGGCGCAATCTGGCCGATACCACGCTCCACAAATTCGAAATCGGAAATCTCAGAGACGACAACCTTACCGCGGCGCTGAATGGTGAACGGCGGTTCGCGCAGTACAGGGTCACCGTCTTTAACCAGGACAACGCCTCACTCGCGATCGATAGCGTCATCGCCACCGGACTGGTCTACGAGGTGGTCTTCCTGCCCGACCCACTGGCGCGCTACACGGTGCTTTATGGCGGCGAGGAAATCCGCGCCCCGATGTATGACGTGAGCGCCGTTGTGAAGTCGGTTCCGACGATCCAGACCACCCGGTATGCGCTGGGCGAACAAGAGCGCAATCCGAAGTTCAAGTCCGGACGGCATCTCGGTGGACAGTGGACAAAGATGCTGTTCGTTTCCGCCATGATCGTCATGGTCTTTCTGCTCGTCTGGTTCATCGTCAAGGGCGCAGGAAAAATCGAAGGGCTCCAATGACCGGGAGGCGAATCACGGGGGCGTTTCTTCTGACCAATGCGCCCGCAATCGGCTCGGAGGCTTACCTCGCGGAAGTTAACGTTACACTTGGCGAAGACACCAAACTCCTGGGCATCCTGGCTGTTGTTGGCGAAATGACAGATTCGAGTAAGTAAAACTTGCAAGTTTCATATATTGTACTATATTTATTCCAAAAATGTGAAATAAGGCATAAATATGGGACATTATAAATATCCAGAGGAAGTTAACAAGCAACTTCGTATCCTTGGTGAACGCATACAGACCGCTCGCGTACGGCGGCGATGGAGCAAAGAGGAGCTGGCAACCCGTACCGGGGTTGAACGGCGCACAATTTCTCGATTAGAGCAAGGTTCTACCGGTGTTGCCCTGGGGATATTTCTAAGCTGTATGTGGGTGCTTGACTTATGGAAAACACTGGAAGGGTTGGCCGCTCCGGAAGCAGATAAAACAGGCATTTATTTAGAGAAAAAACGCCAACCAAAACATGTACATCAAGAAAAAGAGAAGGAGCTTGATTTCTGATGTCGATTACAAGTCTTATTGTTTTCTGTTATTTACCTGAGTCTATTGAAGCCGTTCCGGCCGGAAAATTCGACTATGACACCCAGTCAGGTATCGGTTCATTCCAATACGGACACAGATACCTTGAACGTCATAATGCGCTTGCGGTTGATTGTGCCGCGCTACCACTGGGTGGTCCCTTTCTGCCGGCAACCTCCAACGGGGGCCTCTACGGGGCCTTTCGAGATGCCTCACCGGATTACTGGGGACGCCTGGTAATAGCGTCCCGCTTACACTGTCCAATTGAAGCTATCACAGAAATTGATTACCTTCAGGAAGCCAATGCCACACGGGTTGGGAACCTTGACTTTCGCTTTTCCCCTGAAGATCCAGAACCAACATTCAGTCCCCCTCAATTTCAGGATATTGACAACCTGCTAAAGGCATCCGAAGAACTTGAACAGGGGCACCCTGTTGATGAACAGATTCGTGTACTCCTTGAACAGGGCAGCAGCCTGGGCGGTGCTCGACCCAAATGCACGCTGGAAATGGACGATGAGCTATGGTTAGCGAAGTTCCCCTCCCGCAATGACGGAATCAATATCCCTCGTGTAGAATATGCCACCATGACATTAGCCAGAGAATGCGGGTTGATTGTTCCTGAGCTGCGTCTCTTAACCATTGGAACCAGGGACGCGCTTCTCGTTCGCCGTTTTGACCGGACAAGTATTTCGGGTAGCTGGAGTCGCCTTGGTTTTATGAGTGCATTAAGTCTTGCTGAATGGGATGAACGAGATAGAGAGCGCTGGTCCTACCGCACCATAGCCGACCGCATACGACGACACTCAAAACAGCCAGATACAGATCTTCACGAACTCTTTTCGCGAATTGCGTTTAATATTCTAGTGCGCAACACCGACGATCATCCACGGAATCATGGTTTTCTGATGGAACAGGATGGGTTATCGTTGTCGCCCTTATATGATGTTGTACCTGCATTGACGAGATCCGGCGTCGGCACAGAATTTTCTCTGGCCATGGGAATCGGACCTCAAGGCCGATTGGCAAAACTGAGCAACCTTTGCTCAGTAGCTCCAGTCTTCAATCTCACTTCCGCACAGGCCAAAAACCTGACAACGGCGATGCAGAAGCGCATTGCACAATCCTGGCAGGAAACATTTCTCGCGGCCGGTCTCACAGAAGCAGATATCGTGTTGCTGGAACCATCTATGACACTTCCATTCGCCAAAATCTGAACTCCTTACCTCGAAACATTAGCCGCAGAACGAGAATTTCATTGATTCGCAAGTAATCGCGGTGATTATTTTTTGATTCATCCGACTCCGAATCGATACGGCGTTTGGAAAATAAAACGGACACTCAAGCGGGAGCAACAGTGTTAAACAGCAAGTGCAAAATCAGGATTTTTCACAGCTGAATTGGCGGCAATTATAAGCCTTCTCATAATGGCAACCAATGCGAC
>RZZM01000252.1 GCA_009929845.1 Spartobacteria bacterium | reverse complement strand
AGGTCGTCTCGCGCACTTCCTGCCCGGCGTATCCATACAGCGTCATCAGCGACGACAAACACCCCAGCCACGCCCTCAGCCGCCCGCATCCTGTTATCGTTCCTGTGCCCATACGGGACATCCCGCCCTTCTACCAGCGATACCGGACCGTGTAGTGAACACTGCGTTTGCCCCCCGCCTTCAAACGCGGGCGGAATTCGATCGTCTGCGGCCCGGTCTGTGTATATTGGGTATCCGCGCGGACTATTTCAAAGTCATGCCACCGGTACAAATGCTCCACCACACGGATTTCAACATCCCGGGAACTATCATTTTCCAGGCGGATTTCAAACGACTCCTCGTATTCATGCAACGGGATAATCTCTGCGTACCCGGTGCGCTCACGTTCTCCGCGCAAACCGCGGGCCGGGCCCAGCCGGACGTCCCCCGCCTCGCCGCTCAAGGTAACGCCGATGGTGTCCTCGCCGACTAAATCAATGGTCCCGTCAACCTCCTGCTGATACAGGCGAAAGACCCCCGGCGGCAAATCCATCCCCAGGCCGTTATCGGCGCTGTTCAAAAAATCGAGGTAGGACTCGACCACATGGTGCGTTTCCGTCCCGTAATTCCAGTCGTTTCTCCGGTTACGTTGGAAGCGGTCAAACTTCACCCCGTCGTATACAAAGAAACGCGCCACCTTCACATGGTCGACCGTCAGGAATTCCACATATTTGGCCGCCCCGTCGGCAAGGGTCATGGATGTCGGTAACGGATGGGTAAAAAGGGGCGCCAGATTGCCAATCCATTCGGCAAAGGTCAGGTTTTCATTGCCGTAGACATAGCGCAGGCCGGCCGTTGTTTTTCGGGCATCGGCCATGACATCCATTTCTTTCCAGTGTGCCTGGTCCGCCACGCCCTTTTCGGTGGCCACAAGGCGTAACTGAACATCGTGGAAGTCACAACCGGACTGATTGCTGAGCATGAAACGGCACGAAAGCCGCGCCGCCGTCTGGTCGTCGCTCAGCACGACCTCATAGGCCGCTTCCCACCGCATACCGTCCACGCTGTAATTCATACGCATATTCTGCATAGTCTCTTCACGGGCATCCACCCGCCAGATGAAGGTGGGGCGTATATAGGCATCTTCCACGCCAGGGAAGACCGCCGATTGAATATCCCCCTGCTTCACAAATACCAGTTTGCCGTCTGCCTGCTCGACAACAAACGGCGTGTCAGGCCCATCTTCGCCTATCGTGCCTGGCCCGGCCAGCAGGGTGCCGGTGATCAGGCTTGCCGACGTCTGGAGCTCCACCGGTCGACCAATCCGGGACCTGACAAATGTTTCAGGGGTCGCCAGGTCATAAACAAACTGTTCATCCACGGGAACAATCCCCGTCACCTGCGCCGGTGGGGAAAAGGACACCGTCAACGGCTTGAGCCGGACCGGCATGTCCCTGAAATACAGCGTGTTTTCGCCTGCCATGACAGAAACCTGGCGGCGCTCACGGACCAGGGCAAAACCGGTGTCGTAAATGGTCACCGCCGCCCCCTGGCTGGCCGGCACATCCATGGAGGACACCCCTCGGCACATGGCGGGCAGCAACAGTCCCAGGCAGGCCACCTGCAGCATTTTCTGATAGTTCATTTGTTCATCTCCTCTTCCGGGCGCCTTCCGCGCGCACGGTCCGTTATCGCGTTAAAAACCACAAGCTCACCACAAGAATGACAACAAACCAGGCCACGCCCCCAATGATCCCCTGCTTCGCCAGGCGCACATCATCCGGATCGGGGTCCTGCCACGCGCCGGCCAACACCATCAGGCCCACCACCGGACCAATCATCCAACCGATGCCCAGCAGTATCGGACCGGCCAACCCCGCGGCAAAAGACAGGGAGGACATGATCCGGACAACACGCCGCGTCTTTCGTGTCTCTTCCACACGCGCGATGGTCGAACGGGAAAACGGCTGTTCACAGCGCGGACAGATTTCAACCTGCCCCGGCGGGATGTAGCCGCAATACGGACACTGCATCGCCACGCGACTCTTCAGCTTGAATACCGTCGAAATCGCCTTGACGGGAAGTTTCCTCACCTGCATTTCCGTCTTGTATTTCTTTACCTTTTTCTCTTCAAGCGGATCATGAAAAACGCACCGCACCTCGGCCAGGTGGAAAACATCTCCGTCATGCAGGCGTTTTTCCCGGATACGGGCCCGGTTGACCATGACGCCGTTGGTGCTGCGCAGATCGATGATCAAATAACGATGGCCTACTTTACGCAGCCAGGCATGCTTGCCGGAGACCGATGAATTGTCAATTACCACTTCGCATTCCGAACTCCGGCCAAACAACAGGCCCTCCCCTACATCGAGGGTTTCCGTCTGTCCGGACGGATCCCGGTTGATCTCAATCGTCGCCATTACATCGCTTCCAACAGGTTCATCATCTCTTCTTGTTGCCCGACTACTCCCGGCGGCGCCACGACGGCCATGCTGCAATTATCCGGAAGCAGGAAATCGCGCGCCACCTGCCGGATTTCATCAGCCGTCACCTTCTCAAGCTGTTCCACGGCATACTCGGGCTGCATGAATTTCCCGTACCCCAGGAGGTATTCCCCCATCCAGATCATTTGATTGGTGGTGCTTTCCAGTCCGATATTCAACTGCCCGACAGCATAGTCCTTCGCGCGGCGCAGTTCTCCGGACGATACGGAAGCCGACTTGGCGCGCTGAAGCTCCTTGACGATCAGCCCCAGGGCCCTCAGGGCGCGCTTGCGGTCCAACCCGGCGGAGATATTGAACACCCCGGTGTCACGAAAAAGATGCACGCTCGAATGGATGGAATAGGCCATGCCGTGCCGCTCCCGGACGGACTGGAACAACCGGGAACTCATGTTTTCGCCCAGGATCACACTCAGCAATTTCAGGGCGTAACGACGCGGGTCCGGGCGTCCGAACAACCGCATGCCCAAAGCCAGGTGGGTCTGTTCGATGTCCTTTTCATGAATGTGCACGCCTTCCTGTTTCACCTCGTCGGTTATCCCCCGGCACCGGGGGAGGCGATCTTTGGGCAGGTCGCCCAGGCGGTGTTCCACATGCCGGACACATTCCTCGTGCGTGATATTGCCCGCAAAACTGATCAGGGTATTGCCGGGCACATAGTTCCTGGCCTTGAAGCGCAGGATGTCCTCGCGGCTCATACGCAGGATATTCTGGGGCGAACCCGCCAGGGAACGCCCGAGCGCGTGATCGGTCCAGAGAAGGGCGCCCAGCAACTCCTGGACAATATGGTGGGGCTGGTCCATGTACATCATGATCTCTTCAATGATGACGCCCCGCTCCTTGTCGATATCCCTGGGGTCAAAGCGCGGGTCGCGGAACATGTCAATCAGGATATCAATCACATTCCATACGTGGCGTTTCCCGACACGGGCATAGTAGCAGGTCGATTCTTCCTGGGTAAAAGCATTCAAATAGCCGCCCCGCCCCTCAATAGCCTGGGAGATCACCCGGGCCGAACGTGTCCGCGTTCCCTTGAAAAGAAGGTGTTCGATGAAATGACTGACGCCTGACATCACTTTCGACTCGTACCGGCCGCCAACCCCTACCCAAACCCCCATCGCCACGCTGTCCACATGGGGCACTCTGCTGCTGACTACACGAATCCCATTCTCCAGCCGCGATTCATGGTAGTCAAGATGCATGCTGACCTCCTGCATACCGGGCTTTGAACATCATATCAACCTGTCTTTCCTTGCTGTCAGGCCATCAGTTCCTTGAGCGAAACCGTGCCTTCGTACAGTGCCTTGCCGACAATTGCGCCGACAAGATTATGTTTATCCAACGCGCGCAGGGCCTGCATGTCCGCCACAGCGCTCACGCCGCCCGAAGCCACCACCTGGCAGCTCACGGCGGCACACATGGCGCGCATGGCCTCCGCATTAACGCCTTGGAGCATACCATCGCGCGCGGTGTCCGTATAGATAATTGTTTGTATGCCCGCCCGGTCAAGCTGCCGGGCCAGATCAACCGCCCCGGTGCCCGTGGTTTCCGTCCATCCCTTGACCTGCACCAACCCGTCGCGCGCGTCAATACCGACCGCCAACCCCGCGCCGAAGCGCGTAATCATCCGCCCCAGCCCGTCCGGGTCCGCGCACGCGCGCGTCCCCAGGATGACCCGATTGACCCCCTCATTCAGGTAGCGGTCAATCTGCTCTTCCGTGCGCACCCCCCCGCCGATTTCCACCGGAATATCCAGCGCCCCGGCAATGCGGATCACCACCTCATCGTGCACCGGATGTCCCTCGAAAGCGCCATCCAGGTCAACCACATGTAAAAACCGCGCGCCCTCATCCTGCCAGCGCAGCCCCATCGCCACGGGATCAACCGCATACACCGTTTCCTCCTCCGCGCGCCCCTGGCGCAAACGCACGCAGCGCCCGCCCTTCAGGTCAATGGCCGGTATTACCATTACATCACTCACAACAACTCGCCTCCTGCCTGTTCTTCAACCAGCCACTGAAATTCCGAAGCATTCCAATGCCCGCGTCATGACTCTTTTCCGGATGAAACTGTACGGCCATCACATTGTCACGCCACACCGCCGAGGTATATTCCAACCCGTAGTCCGTGACCCCGGCCACCAGCGTTTTATCATCCGGGTCCACATAAAATGAATGCACAAAATAGAAAAAGGCTCCGTCGCGCACCCCGGCAAACAAGGGACATTCCTTCTCCCGCTGCACGACCTGATTCCATCCGATCTGCGGCACCTTGAATTCTTTCGGGAGGCGGAAGCGCTTCACCGAACCGGCAAATATTCCCAGCCCGCGCGCGCCCGGCGATTCCTCGCTTGACTCAAACAGCGCCTGCAAGCCAAGGCAGATGCCCAGAAAGGGTCGCCCCTGCTCAATCCACGAGGTAATCGCCCCGACAAACCCATGCTCGCGCAAATGGGCCATGCAGTCGGCAAAGGCGCCGACGCCCGGCAGGATAACCGCGTCGCAGACCGCCATCTCCTCCGGACGCGTCACAATCCGCGCATCCAGCTCTAAAAACCGGCACGCGTTTTCCACGCTGCCCAGATTGCCCATACCGTAGTCAATGATTCCGATCATATCAGATAGCGCCCTTGCTTGAAGGAACGCCCTTCACACGGGGGTCCGGGGCGCACGCCATGCGCAGGGCCCTTGCCACCCCTTTGAAAACCGACTCATAGGCGTGGTGGGGATCCTTGCCATAGAGTTGCGCGATATGCAGATTCATGCGCCCCTGTACCGTGAACGCACGGAAAAATTCCTCAAAGAGCCCCAGCTCGAAATCGCGGATTTTTTTGGTGCGGTTGGTGATCTCGTACACCAGAAACGGTCGGCCGCCCAGGTCGAGCGCGACACGGCTCATGGTTTCATCCATCGGCAACATGCACCATCCGTAGCGGGTAATCCCCACGCGGTCGCCCAGGGCCTCATTGAGCGTCTCGCCCAGCACCAGGCCGACATCTTCGACCGTGTGGTGATAATCCACATCAATGTCCCCCGTCGCCTTCAGTTGCACATCCATAAGCGAGTGTTTGGCAAACAACTCTAGCATGTGGTTGAAAAACGGCACGCCCGTCTCAATGGAACAGGCGCCCTCCCCGTCAATAGTAAGCTCCAGGGAGATGTCGGTTTCCCTGGTTTTACGTGTCCTGCTGGCAATTCGTTTCTTCATAGACCTTTTCCTGTTTAAGCAAAACCCGGATCGTAATGGCATCCACCCTAACAAGCAATGAAGAAATGTCCCCTACTAAAACGAAAGCAGGCGATCAGATGCAGGCCATGCCGCACAAGGCGGCCGATTTGACCTGCGAGTACAGGACAACAACCGGTTCGGGCAGGCCGTCCAGCATGGATTCGTCGAATGGGGTGTGGTTCAACCCCCGGCGGACAAAATCATGCGACACCTTTTCGACCACCGAGGCCAGGCAGGGATACGACAAATCCGTCAACAGCGCCGTCAGGACCTCGCGCGGATACGCGCAGAGCTGGTCATAATCCACCACCGATACATGCACGCGCTTCACCGCCTCGATAAATCGAAGATTGTAGGTGTACCACAGGGAAAGCCCGACCTGTTCCGGCAAATTATGCCGTCTGTTCAGGGACTGCGTAACCGCCCGCGGATGCCGCAGGCATAAGACCGCGCGGTCAAGCGACGCGCAATACTTCTCCCATAGCGGCCAGGTGATCATCGTGCGCGGGTCCTTGAAAATATCGCCGTTGAACGCCCGTTCAAACCCCTTGAAATAACCCTCATACTCCACACCCGCGCGCATGATCTGCTCCATTTCGGGCACACGTATCCAATTACCCCCGGCCGTATGCAAGACCAATTGATTGAGCATCAGCGCCCCGGCATTTTCAAAATGCCCCATGGCATTGTGCTCGCCGGGCGCGTCCAGCACCTGGTGGTGGGTCCCCAGGGAAAACCCGCAGGCCCTCAACAACCCGGTCACACAGCTCGTTCCACTTCTATGCATTCCTGTAATAGCGATCATGCCACAACACTAGCAATTACAATACCGCGGCCAGCGACCTGGCCATCCCGATTCAAAATATTTTTTACAACCGCTACGCTAGAGGAGGTCAGAGGGGGGATGGAGAGCAGCTCATTCTCTCTATTGCCCGGCGGTTTCCTCTAACGATCCCGCAGCGGGAGAATGGTGGTGGAAATTTCAACCTTCGCGAAATAAGGGAGAAATAAGGGACATAACAAATGCATATATCCCCATCGCCGTGAGCAGCAGTCTGAAGGCTCTGTACAACGAGCTGGTTTTTCACGATGGGATTTTAATCCCATGCCGTTTGTTGTTCTTTAGCCTGCCACGCACGCCGAGCCGCGTACGCAGGAAAAAATGCGACTGCCGATTTGATTATGTAGTAATTTGACCGGTTTGAAAATGCTGATGGTCTTCTTCTTCGTTTTCTTCAAAAAATATCAAATATAATATTTTCTTCATTTTCTTCTCCTCTCTTTCTTCTTCATTTTAGCGCCTGATTTCGTGGAGCATCCGTCTTCATGAAAGCAAGTTATCCACGCAAACGACATCGTAAACGTAAATGCAAGTGCTGCGGGGAGTTATACATGCCTG
>RZZM01000683.1 GCA_009929845.1 Spartobacteria bacterium | reverse complement strand
GTCAGCCGCAAAAAAGCCTGTTTTGCACCAGCATGCTCGATAATCCGGTCCATTTCCAGGCGAGGAAAAACAGGAACAAAAAGATTTTCCGCAAAATCTTTCTGATGTTGAATCCTATGGCCATGGCGATCGCGTTGATTTTGTCGCCGATCTCGCCTCCAAGCCAGTTGCGGGGGCCGACTTTTCGGTCGTTTTTGCAGTGGCCTATGATGGGTTCAATGGCATTTCTGCGTTTTTGCCGTTTTCGTCTGGCTGGTGTGATCCCCCGTTTTTGCCGGGCCATAACGATTTCCATGGCCTCGTCTTCCATGCCGTGGCCCTTGTATCCGAGGTCCACCTGAGCTTCCTTTGGCCGAACGCCGGTGAGTTCTTCAACCTGTTCGAGAACGCGTTTTAACGTGTGCCCGTCATACGGCTTTCCGTGCAGAGCCATGGCTCCCACAATAAAATTGCTTTTGTTCGTGGTCACATAGCTGGCCTTGCACCCAAACTCATAGCGTTTGTGCGCCTTGCCCTTGCCGATGCATTCGACCTCCGGTGCATGCCATGAATAGAGTTTCTCTTCGGCTTTGGACTGCAAGGCCTGATCGTAAACGATCTGCGCCTTTGCCAGAGCGTCCCCGAAGACCGTTCCCAAAAGCGGATCGCGTTCCACTGCCCGCGCGATGTCCCGCATCACCCGGCCCAGATAATTTTTCACCTTTTTGATCTGTGCCCGGCCCCGTTTGACCTGCTTTGCGGCCATGTAACGGTTGGCTTTGAAGCGCGCTTCCTTGCCCTTTCGGGAATAACTTTGCCGCAGGGGGACAGCGTGCTTCTTCGCCAGCTTCACCAGTTCTTCCCGTGCCTTGTGGCACAGCTGCGTGTCCGTGGGGAATTTCACTGCCTTTTCCTGAACGGTCGTGTCCACCGTGACCTTCTCCAGATCGCGCGTGTGAACTGCACCCGTGGCCAGACCGGCCCTGATCGTCTCGGCCAGAATCCGCTCCTGCCCTTCACCCTTGATCCGCAAATAAAAATTGCTGATCGATTGCGGACGGACAGGCTCGTCATACTGGAAATATTCCTCGCCGCAAAAATATTGAAAGTAAGGATTTTGCCGCCACTGGCTGATCACCTCTTCGTTGGACAGGCCTTCGGCATCCTTGATGATGCAAAGCCCCGCCATCAGGCGGATCGAACCGCCTGGACGACCATTATCCTCGCAATAACATGGGGATAAATCTCGCTTAAGTCCGTCCCAGTCGATAATTTGCGCCAGCTTCACCCATGGTTCTCTCATGTCGATGAAGTCCTGCAACCGGGGACGAAACATGTCCGGCTGGTCGCTTTCTTTCGGATTTTCCTTGAGCATCTTTTGCAACCTTTTGAATGCTACGGATCAATAAGTTGCAGTTTACACCATGCAAAACGCCATCGGAATCATTCACATGCAAGGCTTTAATCACTTTTTTGCGGCTGACT
>RZZM01000251.1 GCA_009929845.1 Spartobacteria bacterium | reverse complement strand
ATCGCATCCGGTCGTCCCACCGCGAACATGTCGCCGCCGGAGGTTCCCCAGATGTCGTACAGCGGCCAGCCCCCGGATTCCGTGTAGCCGGGCTGCCCCACCATGGTCCACGTCTCGCCGTCATAGTGCGCAATGATCCCGAACTTGTCGCAGGCGTAGACATCCGTGGTAGAGAAGCCCCACACGCCATATATATCGGACAGCCACGAGCCGTGCGTGTCCATCTTCTCCCACTCCCCGCCGAAGTAGCGATACACCTGGGCGCCGTCGCCCACGGCGAAGACCGTTCCATCAGCCGCGGCCCACACATCGCGCATCGCGTAGGGCGCGCCGGTGGCGTGAACCGTCCACGACCCGCTTACCCCCGAGAGAACGGTTCCTTCGTCGCCGGCCACATACACGCCGCCAGCCGAGACATGAACGCCATACAGGTTCACCGCCGCGCCAGGGCTTTCGAGAGCCCATGCGCTGCCGTTGAAGTGCATGATCGTTCCGCCATCGCCCACGGCATAGATATCAGACGCGGATGCGCCATCAATATCCCACAAGTCCACGGTCGTACCGGAGGGTTCCGCCTGCCAGTCGCCGTGATCGACCAGGTCAAACCAAGTGTATTGCGCCGCCTCGCGATTGCCCGCGCCATCGACCGCGTAGAAGTACAGGCGCTCGGCGTTGTTGTCGCTCTGCTGGATGGTAAAGGGGCCCTCGTAGAGGTCATAGGCGGCCCACCATTCTGAATCGAGAGGATTGACCGCATAGTAGATGTTGGAGACGCCCGACCCGCCCTCGTCCTCGGCATCGAGCGTCACGAGCACAGAGGCCTCGTGCATGGTGACCCCTCCGGTGGGCGAACAGGAGCTGACGGGCGGTATCATATCGAGCAGGTAGGTTGCGGTGTTGACCGCCTCCTGGTTGCCCTCGGGATCGACCGCGAAAAATTTGATCGTCAGGTTCGTAATCAGCGCAATCGGCGCGGAGTATGTTGGCGAGGCTAATGTCGGGTCGACGCCATTGGTGGTGTAGTAAATCAAAAGGCTCGCGGAGTCGTAGGTCGCATCCGTGGCCGCAAGCGCGATGTTCGTTTCGGCGGCGTAGGCCCCGCCGGGCGGCGTAGCCGTGGAAACCGGCGTGTTGGTGTCGGGCACCGCGGCCATCGTGAAGGTCCATTCGACCTCGCCGGTCATGGCGATGCCTGACAGGTCGCGCGCGAAGGCGACCACCGCCGTGTATGTGCCGCCGGGATCGAACGCTGTGGCTGGCGCGCAGACAGCCCTTCGCGTGGCGCTGTTGTAGAGCACACTGCCGGGGCGCCCGCGGAGGTAGAAGCTGCCGCCGACGGATACGCCGTCCATGTCTTCGCTGAACACAACGCTGACCGCGGTCGTGGAGGCGACCCCGGTGGCGCCGTCGTTGGGCGTAAAGTCTATCACCTCCGGCGGTGTGTCGTCCAGGTGGTCCGCCGTGGTGAACGACCAGAACAGATTCGAGCGAATCCCGTTGCCGCCGCAGTCGGAAACATTCGTGGTCACCTGGACGGTATAGGTCTGGGCGAAGTCGAGGTTGGCCACCGGCGTGAAGATGGCGGTCTTTGACTCCTTGTTGTAGCCAACCGTCCCGGTCACACCCTGGATGAAGAAGCTGGCGGCAAGGAGGGTGTTGGTGTCCATATCCTCGTCAAAGGTCACGGCCACGGAGGAATCGACCGTGACCCAGTCGGTCCCGTTCGTGGGCTGGAACGAGACGACCGAGGGCGGATTCGTATCCGGCACATCCTGAACCGTGAAGCTGAATGAATACGGCGCGCTCATCGCATTGCCCGCCACATCGCGGATGTTGGCGCTGACATGGACGATGTACGAGGCGTTGTAGGTCATGTTCGAGGCGGGCGTGAATACCGCGCGGGAGTTGACCGGCCAGGTCAGGGCGCCATTCATGCCCGGCATGCTGATGCACGAGGCGTTGGTGCGGCTGGCCTCGCTAATGTTCTCGCTGAAGTACACCTGAATGACATTGGTCGCCGACACGTCCACGGCCTCGTCTGCAGGAAGGGTATTGGTGACGGTGGGTGGCGTGGTGTCAGGAGGTGGCTGAGTCGTGAACTCCCATCCGTAATTGGAGGTCATGTAGTTCCCGTTGGTGTCGCAGAGCCCGGTGGTCAACTGGGCGTAGCAGTACTTCGAGTAGTCCAGCCATCCATTGGGCGTGAAGGATGCGGTGCGCGTCTCTTCGTCGTAGTCCACCGTGCCGGTGATGTGCAGGTTGTTGAGCTTGAAGGTGAGCGCGTTGAACTTGCTCGGGTCCATGTCCTCGTTGAAGGTGGCGGTGACGACTACATTTCGCGGAACATTGGTCGCGCCCGCGGGCGGATAGTTCGAGACCACGTAGGGCGGATAGATATCCGGCCCCGTTTCGGTGGTGAAGGTCCAGGTGCAGTTTTCTTCCATGCTGTCGCCGCCGGGGGTCTGTACGCCGGTGGTGACGGTGGCGGTGTAGGTGTTCATCACGGCCAGGCGCGGCGAAGGCGTGAGGGTGGCGGTACGTGAAGGGGCGTCATAAGCGATGGCGCCCGCCACGCCCGACACATGGAACGTGCTCGATGTCACGGTCAAGGCATCGACCTCCCTGGTAAATGTAACTTGAATGACGGCATTGGTCGAAACATCCGTCGCGCCCGCGGATGGCGTGGTGGATAGAATCCCCAGCGGCGACTCGTAGCGCATGATGGCGCCATCGGCGCCCACGACGAAATAATCGCCTCCCATCCCCCACACGCCCAGCCACATGGGCGGCGTGTTCGATGCGTTTGGATACGACATATCCATCGTCCAGGAGGATCCGTTATAGCGGAGCACCTCGCCCTGGCAGCTTCCCCCGTAATGATAACCCACCGCCATCAGGTTGGCCTCGTTCTGCCCCCACACCTCGTTGAGGGTGGTGTAGTTCGTAACAATCCAGTGACGCGGCTCCCAAATCCAGGAATCATCATAGGCCACGCACGCCGCGTACGGCCAGGTGTCCTGTCCATACCAACCAGCGGCGAACACCTTGCCCCCCGCGCCCCAAATGCCATTATAGATGTCGCCCGGATACAGGATTTCATCGCCAAGCGAATTAAGGCCGCACACATAATCCCATTCGTCGCCATCATAGTGAATCACCATGCCCTGGGAGCCCGAGGCATAGACATCATTGGAGGCTGTTCCCCACAGGTCCATGATCCTGTAGGGAAAGGCGTTCGCGGAACCATTGTAGTGGGGCATCTCCATGTACGACCAGGTCGTTCCATTGTAGTGCACGATCATTGGAATCTGGTAACTCGAATTCACATACTTGTAGCCGCCCACGAATACATCGGAGGCGGAGGTCCCCCACACGCCGTAGTAGTATCCGTTCGAGAGCGTTTGCGAACTCCACGAGGACCCGTTGTAGCGCAATACCCTACCATTCCCGGCCACGAAGACGTTCGATCCATCGGGCGCTACCCATACATCATAGAGGTGCGCGGTTGTGCCCGAGACCTGACTATTCCAGTTTGTTCCGTCGTAATGACAAATCGTCCCGCCATTCCCGACGGCGAACACGTTGATCAGGGACGATCCAGCCACGCCATTGAGGTCAACGGTTGTGCCTGAGACGTGACTGGTCCAGACGCCGTCGCCCGTGCCCTCCTGCGGTCTGGCCAGGAACATGACAAGGGCCAACAACAAAGAAGAAATAAGATGAGCGGTCAAATTAGCGCTGACCATCACTCGCCTGCCAGGAGGCATGGGCATACGCATATTCCAACGGATATAACGAAGCGCCTTCATATGCCCCTAATGGTACCGACTACGAAACAAAATCGTCAAGACCTTAATGGGTAAACGTCTTTTTCATTCTTCAGTCTCCGGCGCCTGTGCGATCAGGCTATATATTGCGGCCAAATCAGCTTCCCATTCATATTGCGTCTGCAATGTATTTTCTACCGAGGGCATCAGCAGTACACACAGGATTTTGCCGACCACGTTGGGACCGAGCATCCGCCAGTACGGTCGTTGGCCGAACGCGTCGGCGGCGTCTTTCTCCGAAGCAGACGGACGGGCCTCGGGATCAAGCGCCTGCCTGATCATCTTCCGGTACACGTCCGCCATCATGGCCTTGGTCCGGTTCGGATGAATGAAATAGCCCGAAAACACCCGGTGCCGCGCCAGCGAGGTCAGGGCCTTGAAATCCGATTCGGAATCGAAATATTTACCCGTCAGCAGGTCGTCCACCGCCCGGGCCATGAGCTGGTATTCGGCCTTTGCCATTGCGACACAACCTTCGCTGAACGGCGGGGCCGCATTCAATGCCGCGGTCAGTTCCGCGAGTTGCGTCTTTGTCAGGCGCCCGTCATTCAGAAGCCGCCGCATCTCCTGCATGCCCCGGGCCGCGGCCTCGCAACCGATCCTGTACGTCAGGACACTGTTGGCATCCGCCTGGATCATCATCCCGAAGCGAAACAGCAGCAACGAGGTTTGAAGCGCCGGCGCAACCTCCCCGTTCATTCGTTCGCGGCGGGCCTTGACCGCCAGCACCCGCGCCATCCGCCGCCAGGGTCCGACATAGGGCATGGAGTCTTCCACGCCCCGCAGTTCCGGCGCCACGCAGCGCGAACGTTCGCAACCCTCCTTCACCAACGCAATGGCCTCCGCGTTGCGCGCGATCAACTCATCCATGGCGGCCCCGTGTTCGTCCGCCCCGTCCAAAGCCTCGTCGATCCACTCCGTACCCGCCTCGGGATAGAACAAGCCATTGGTCAGCGCGTTGAAAACGATAAAGGCATTGTGCTGGTCGTTCAGTTCGATACGCGACGGGGTCAGATCATCGGTTCGCGGGGGCGGAATATCCCGGCTTCCCCAAATGATGCCCGCGACGAACAGGATCAGGAGAACCAGGGCGACATAGCGGGCCTTTTTCATGCCGAACGGTTCTTTCTAAGGACGTCAAGGGCCTTGTCGAAGTCGGCGACGATGACTTCCGGCTCGCGTCCGGTCAGCTCAAAATATTTTTCCAGGAAGTTGATCTTGAGCGTGGTATATAGGATGGTGTGGCATCCGGCGGCGATACCCGCCTGCACATCGGTAAGCCCGTCGCCGATCATCCAGCTTGCCGCAAGGTCGATCTCGTGCTTTTTGGCGGCTTCGAGGAGCATACCGGGCCTGGGCTTACGACAGGCGCAGGAGCGCACATAGGCCTCCTGTTTCCACGGACCGCCCTCGGGGTGGTGGGGACAGTAAAAAAGATCATCCCAGCCCCCGCCCTCTTCGGCCAGGCATGCCGCCAACCGGTCATTCACGGCCCGTAATTCTTCTTCGGTAAGGGTTCCCTTGGCGATACCCGGCTGGTTGGTAACGACGACAACAAGATAGCCCATCGCCTTGACCTGTTTGAGAAAGGCCCCGGCCCCCTTCATGGGGCGGACCTGTTCCGGGCGGCGCGGCGAATCCATCACCCCGTGATCCGCGTCATAGAACATCTCATTAAGCACGCCATCCCTGTCCACAAATAACGCCTGGTTCATACCCTCGACCGGGATCAACGCCTTGGGCATATCCGGCGCCACCGACTGAATCCGTGTGCCCAATCCGCCTGCCAATATAACAGCCTGCATCTGTCTCTCCATGAATTTTTAACTCTGCGCGAACCGTACCATAAAAATACGGGGACAGAGAAGCATACAAATGACATTTCTTATGAGATATGAGCCGGATAGCACTTAAATCAGAACATATTCCAGGGAACAGCCGTTACCTGTTCAGATAATTTTCTGGGTCGATCAACACGACAAACAAGGTATGCCTGATGCGCCATATCACTATGTACATTGAGGAATGTGGTAAGATGCCGAATATCACTGGGATGGGGTTTATCGGTCCACTTGATTTCCACAGGAATAACTTCTTCCGGTGTTTCTACAACCGCATCAACTTCTGCGCCGCTCCTTGTACGCCACGTTGAAAGTTGATGAGATTTTCCATAATACTGACAACGATAATACAATTCTATCAACACAAACTGTTCAAACAAGTGCCCGGCATCAAGTTGAACCAGATTATGATTCATGGGCAGTTGAGCCAGCACATTACGAATCCCGAGATCAAACAATACAAATCGTGGCGCAACAACAGCTTTTTTACGGGTTCGTCCAAATGCAGGAATCCGTAAACCAACGAATGTATCCTCTAATAGCTGATAATAATTCTTCACTGTATTTACAGATACACCTATCTGACTGGCCAGTTTGGAATAGTTAACGGTCTGGCCGGATTCTATTGCCGCAATTTTAAGAAACATCAAAAAATTGCTCATGTCTTTAACGCTGTTCTCACTGCGAATCTCTTGTTCCAAGTATAGCTCAGTGTACGTTGTTAATGTTTGAATCCAGGAATCAGCAGCCTCCGAATACAGGCCGGGGAGACAGCCATAGGTAAGGATATCTTCTAATAAACGGACGGGAAAGCGCGCGCCTTCTTCCATATCTAAAGGCAATATCATCGCATTTCGTTGTTCCGCTTGAAGAACGGGTGACATATGAAAAAGATGAGTTCTTCCTGGCAATAAATTCGCCGAGTGCTGCTTGAGTTTACGGGCAGAACTGCCGGTAATAAAAAAATCGATCTGGTCAACATTCTTATCATAGAAAAACTGTACATCATCCAACAATTCAGGCACTTTTTGTATCTCATCAATGCAAATGGTTGAAACATCCGTAAGCGCTTCAATCTCTTGAAGGAAAACAGCGGTTTCGCGCTCATATTTTGTGCGCTCCCTTCTATCCTGAAGGTTTATAAACAGAACGTTCTTCTTTTCTGCAATACAATGCTTCAATAACGTTGATTTACCCGACTGCCTGGGCCCCAAAAGTAATTTAACCTTCTTCCGGGACTTATCTGCCATAATTTTTTGCTGCAAATAGCGTTGGTAATACATTGAACGCTCCATTTCTCATTATTATGCAAATTTTTATTGAATTATTGCATTTGTGTTGCAATATTAACTGTTATATTTGCAATTGCAATACAAATTTGGCCACGGAAGCTTCTTATGTATTACTATCTCCCATAATATTGTTTTATTGCGCAAATTATTCTTCGCGACACACGAATAGCTTGATTCATACAAAGGCTCTGCAGAATTAAACCACCCGCTTCGCTGGAGGCCACGGAGG
>RZZM01000682.1 GCA_009929845.1 Spartobacteria bacterium | reverse complement strand
CTTCCGCACACTACTATCCACCCAAATCCCCAGGAAATCGTTGATATGCGGTGCTTTGTGAAAGGGAGTCGGGTACTGTGCAACTATGGTACATTTATATCGATGTTCGTGTATTTTTAATGCGTCATTAATCGCAGATAGTACTTGCGAGGCATTCATTTGATCGGTAAAGCCACGTCCTAAAAATTCATTGATGAATAGAAGTCGGCAGAGCAATAGGCTCAGTAGATATTCAATATTCGACCATTCTACCACGACCTTACCAACAGATTTAAAATGTTCATCTGTCAACTGGCTATATGGGCTTGAGTGATTTAACGGCATTTTTCATCTCATAAAGATCATGAAGACGCTTTTATAGTAAAGGCATTCAACAACCTTTTTAAGCTTTATTTAGGTGCCTTTAAACCCCAAAATGCCGTCTCTGCTCATTCCAGCCGTTCGGAAATGGGCGCATGAGGTCGGAGAGGGTCAGGGTGCGGGGCTGGCGGCCGGTGAGGACGGCTTCGATGATGTCTGGCGCCAGCTGGGTCATGCGGACGGCCTTGGCCACGTAGCCGTGATCAAGCTTTTCCTGCCGCGCGAGTTTCATGATGGTCAGGGACGGATCGGCGTCCAGCATGTCTTGGAACTCGTGGCCGCGAATGACCGCCCTCATCATGTTGTTCTCGAACTTCGGCGCTTTCGGCGCGCACAGGTCGCTGCCGTCCGGGGCGGTGATGTATTTGCGGCCTCCGCGCCTTTTGAAAAGGACCGGGATCTCGATGGTGACAGGCGCGTCCTCGTGCGGCATGCCGCCCGTCACGCGCACGTCCGGCATGATCTCGTGCAGCATTCCGGCCATGCCGACGGGCCGGAGCGAAATCCGCACCTTGTCCGGATGCACCTCCACGCGCTGGACCAGCAGCTTGATGAGTCTGGCCTGTTCGAGCGGGAAAAGCTCGTCCCAAAGCAAATCGAAGTTTTCGAGAGCGCGCACGATCTTCTGCTCCTCCAGAGCGCCGTTGCCGTCATCTCCCGCCCGCCTTACGATCCTCGGCGCCCACTCGGGCCGCGAGAGAAGGCGCCGCATCTGATCGACGATCACGGATTCGAGCAGCGGAGCGGCGAGGAATTCGGGGCGCGGGTCTCGATCATTTTGCGCACCCGCTCGAAGGTGCCGGGGTCGATGATGCCCACGTGCTCGAGAACCTCCGGCGATTCAAGGGTATTTTACTGTGGAGACCACTAATCCTCCTGATATCTGCCGCTTTCATGAAAAACCCGTTGACAGGGGGCATCAGGTTTTCTAGATGAAATCAGGGTTTAGGTTCTGGTCGCTCCCTTGGCAAAGGTGGCGGCTTTCACTTTTGCATCGAAGAAGAAAGGCGTAAAGCGAAATGTCGAAGGAAAAGTTTGAGCGGACGAAGCCGCACTGCAACATAGGAACGATTGGCCACGTTGACCATGGGAAGACGACGCTGACGGCGGCGATC
>RZZM01000681.1 GCA_009929845.1 Spartobacteria bacterium | reverse complement strand
GGGCATTTCACGACTCTCGATGACGGTACGAACCGACAACTGACCGCAAACGAGTCCTGCCGTCACTGATGCCGAAAATTTTATGTCAACGACTTACTGTCATCCTCAGTCACTGACACCAGATGATGCTTGATGATGCATTTATAAAGCCCCGCGAACGGGGCTTTTAGCCTCTAGTTACGCGATCAGCGACAGTTGGCAGGTACCCAGCCATCTTTGGCTGGTGAAGTCACGGCACTGTTGCATTCCCATGCGGTAATATGGAAGGATCCTTCAAATATCGGCGATAGTTCGATTGTGACACCTGCGATGGAGTCCTGACTCTGTACGGTAACCACTCCTGCAGCGGTAACATCCAGATTTGTCGCATATTTAGTTGCGGTGAAACCCGCGCCGCAGCCTACTAAAGTGGAACTCGCACCATCAGTTTGTACAATCTCTGTCACACAGGTTCGAGCTGTACTCGCAGCCAAGATGACCTCACCCATTCTGGCGCGCGCGGTGTAATCCTGATACGCCGGCAACGCAATCGCCGCCAAGATACCAATGATCGCCACAACGATCATGAGTTCGATCAATGTGAAGCCTTGCTGTTTGTGTGTCATGATCTTTCTCGTGTCTTTCTCGATGATTGACTGGGTCATCCTGGTGTCAGGATGCCGATCCGGGCGAATCCAGCCGGTGCCGATATGTGCGCAAGAAATGCGCCAAATTCTCCGCTCTCGCCTGTTGCATCAGTGCGCGCTCGGCTGAGTGGCGCCGCCCGTGTCGTGGAGTATAGCGCGCGGGTGATGTCTTTTTGTATTCTTGATGTTCGCGTTGAATTGTCACGATTTTTTCGTGACGCGCGCGGTGCATCAGGGTTTGATGAAATCAGCCGAGCGCAAGTGTGATGGAGGCGGCGTGGAGTCGGGCTATCACCGGCTGGCGTTATTGCCGCGCTGAGTGTCACTAAGTGACAAGAATGTCATCTCTTTACGGTTGCAGTCCGGATGGCATCAGATCGCCCATGGCGCTTGACGGGTGGCTCTCGCGAGCGGCGGGTGCCGCTCGGTCGATCCTGATCCGTGTGCAGGCCGGCGGGGCAGGGGGGGTGCGACCTGCCTCAGGGGCGATTTCGCTCACCTGCGCTTTGTGAATGTGGCGCTGACACCCTTTGCCTCGCTCATGGTGACCGTACAGCTCCCGGTTCCTTCACAAGCGCCACCCCATCCAGCAAAGACGAGATTGCCCGGTGATTTGACGCTCAGTGTGACCAGGGTGCCAGTGAGAAAGTCCTTGGCGCAGGTATTGCCACAGTCGATCCCCGCCGGGCTGCTGGTTACCTTGCCATTGCCGTCGCGCGTGACGGTCAAGGTCTGGTTGCTTGGCTGCGGTGTGAAGGTGGCGGTGCAGGTGGTGTCGGTGGTGAGCGCGAAGGGCGCGGCGCAGCTCGTGGGTGTCCAGCCGTCGAAGGTGGAGTTGGCGGCGGCGCTC
>RZZM01000250.1 GCA_009929845.1 Spartobacteria bacterium | reverse complement strand
CGACCGATGCTGAAAGCGCTGGGGCTGAAGCCGTCACATAAAATTCCGATGGTTAACGGGGGCCTGGACGGGTGCCTGGCCCGGTATGAGTTGTATTAACCTGCCTCTGGATTTCCAATCGCATTCTTTTGCCCGCCCATCAAGCCGAATCGCCACTTTATTGTTTCCAATCATTGGAAAATAAGGTAGAAGCGTTTTCGGCAAGTAGGAAAACGAAAAGAGGCAACGACGATGAAAAAACTACCCTACGGCATGGCCAGTTTCGAGGCCATCCGCGAAAAAGGCGAGTACTACTACGTCGACAAGACCCCATACATTGAGACGCTCGAAGAATTTGGCGGACGCTATCTGTTCTTCCTGCGTCCGCGCCGCTTCGGCAAATCGCTGTTCATCTCCGTGCTGCACAACTACTACGACATCAACCGCAAAGACGTATTTGACACCTATTTCGGCGGCACCTACATCCACGAGCATCCCACTCCGTTAAAAAACAGTATTCCCATCCTGCGTATGAATTTTTCCGTCGTGATCAGCTACGGCGCCCTCGAGCAAATCGAGCACTCGTTCATCGGCAATATCAAACATGCCATTGATCTTTTTTTTGCGCAGTATCAGCATCTGTTCCATTTTGACAGCGCATTGGTTGAAGGGGTCAAATCCCAGCCAACCGCATCCGATATGATGGCTGAGTTCATTGCCGGAATGCGCAAATTGAACGTGGACTACTACCTGCTCATCGATGAGTATGACAACTTTGCCAACAACGTACTCGTTGAACATGGCGAAGAGCGCTACAGGAAAATCACCCAATCCGGCGGCTTCCTGCGCAATTTTTTCACCGTGGTAAAGGGGGCCACCGACAGCAACACCATTGAGCGCATGTTCGTCACCGGTGTTTCGCCGCTGGTGTTGAGCGATGTCACCAGCGGTTTCAACATCGGAAACAATGTCTCAACACTCGCCTCGCTGAACGCCATGCTCGGATTGACACAGGCCGAGGTGGACGCCATGCTCGACTACTATATCACCGAAGGCATGATCCCCGAAAAAGAACGGGAGGTCATCGCATCTACGCTGCCATTGAATTATAATCACTACATGTTCTCCAATAATGCGAAGGAGCATATTTATAACACCGACATGATTCTCTACTTTTTCGGCCTGCTCACCATCAAACGTCATATCTATCAACAAAACTACGCCCTCCACATCCCCAATCGTATTGTCGAGCGTTTACACTGGGAATACATGCGCGACGCCGTCTCCGATGTCTACGCCGAGCTCAAGCTGGACGTGGACTTCCTGCAAAACGAATTCATGAACGTCGCCTTCAACGGCCACTGGCAAAAGCTGTTCGACTATGTGCTGAAAAAGTTTTACGAGGCGGTTTCAATACGCGATTTCACTTTCCATGAGGAGGGAATCAAGCTGTTTCTGCTGGCCTATCTTAATCTTACCTCGCTGTACCGCGTGTTCAGCGAGCGCGAATTCAATGGGGGCTTCTGTGATATCTACATGGAAAAGGATTTCGTTACCACCGATCTGACCAATTTCGAGTATGTCGTCGAGCTTAAATACGTCAAGGCCGACGACAAAAGCCTGCCCCTTGAAACGCACAAAAAGCAAGCCATCGGGCAGCTCGAAAAGTATGTGGCGGACCACCATCTGGCCATTCGCCACGAGGGTCAGGCCGGCGCCCATCCGACACTCAAAAAAATCATCATCGTGGCCTCCGCCACCGAGCTGCTGGCGCTGGAGGAAGCTCCGTAGCTTTTTCCAATGGTTGGAAAAAACGCCCAAAAAGTTTCCAATGATTGGAAATTTGAAATTATCGGCGGATTGCTGTACACTTCATGTATGAACTCGAACAAACCGTAACTCCTGGAATAAGGAGCAGCAGCACATGACAACACAATCGAGAGCGGCAATACACCGGCGTGACTTTCTCAAGAGCGGGTTATTGGCCACGGCCGTCATGGCCATGGACCCCTGGACGATACTGGCCGAAGGGGAAGGGGATGCGCCCAAGGTGGATGTGTGGTTCATCAAAGGCCCCAACCGTAAAAAACAGATGCTCAAGGCGCTGGAAATTATTCATGCCAACGGGGGCTTTGGTTCACATGTGGATACCTTAACCTTGAAGGTCAATGCGGCCTGGGCCCGGACTCCGGAGCAGGCGGCCAATACCCACCCGGACCTGGTGGACGTTTTCCTGAAGGGATGTCGCGATGTGGGGATTCAAAATGTTGTGGTGCCGGAGAATCCGTGCAACAGCCCCAGGCAGTCCTTTCCGCGCAGCGGCATCGAACAGGTGGTGAAAAAGAACGACGCGAAAATGATTGACCTCAAGTCCAAAAAGGACGCCTTTGTGTCGCGGCGCATTCCGCACGGGAAGAACCTGCAGGACGTGCAGGTTGGTCGGGAATTTATCGAGACCGATGCCCTGGTGAATATGCCGATAGCCAAGCATCATGGAGGGGCCACCCTGAGCATGGCCATGAAGAACTGGATGGGCGCGGTCGAGGACCGCGGGTTCTGGCACCGGAATAACCTGCACCAGTGTATTGCGGATTTCTCCTCGTTTATTCGACCGGACTGGACCCTGCTTGACGCCACGCGGATTATGCTCGACCAGGGGCCCGCCGGTCCTTCCAAGAATATGCGGACTCCCGAGTTGCTGATCCTTTCCCGCGACCAGGTCGCGGTGGATGTCTGTGCCTGCCGGCTGTTCAACACGTCCATTGATGGCGTGAAGTACCTTCAGATCGCGCGGAGCATGGGGCTGGGCACAACGGATTTGGAAGCGGTCAATCTGCATCAAGTAACGGCATGAGCAGGCGGGGGAACATCGCGCGTTGGTGTGTGCGGTTGCTTATGCTGGCCCTGGCATTCTTCTTTGCCTGGGGCGGGCCCTGGCCCGGGTGGATGGAACATCTCTTTCCAGCCCTGAGTCCCTTTGCGGCCTTTGCCTCGGCGGTGGCGCATCGGGGTTGGTACCGGGCGGTCTACTGGCTGCTGCCCCCGCTGGCGCTGCTGACGCTGGCTGTTTTTCGTGGACGTTTTTTCTGCCGCTGGGTTTGTCCCGCAGGGACGCTCTATGCCGTCGCCAGTACATTCAGCCTTAAGAAGCAGGTGCTGCGATGGCGGATCAGCCCCTTTCTCTTTTGGTTTACCCTGGCGGGGGCGCTCCTGGGGGCCCCGCTGTTTTTGTTTACCGATCCGCTGGCGGCATTCAACCGGAGTGTCGTTACGCTTTCCGGCCTGCGGGCTACTGTGGCGATGATTCCCGGTGTGATCGTGCCGCTGTTCATGCTGCTGTCCCTGGTGCAACCCATGCTCTGGTGCAGCCGGTTCTGTCCGTTGGGGTATACCTTCGATCTGGTAAAACTGACGCCCCGCCCTGTGTCGCGCCGGTTTCATAACGATCGCCGACAGATCGTCGCCGGCCTGGCGGCCGGCCTCCCATTGGCGTTGCTGGCCTCGTCCATCCCCATTCATCCCGGACGCAAACGGACATGGCCCATCCTGCCGCCGGGGGCCTTGAATGCGGACGACTACGCAGAGCGCTGCAGCCGTTGTTATGCCTGTGTGAACGCCTGCCCGTCGCGGGTCTTGAATGTGCGCTTTTCCACAAACCGTTCGTGGGCGCAGTTCTGCCAGCCGGAACTGACGCCCGACAGCGGCGTGTGCGACGAATACTGCAACCGCTGCTCCCTGGTGTGTCATACCGGGGCCATACAGCCTGTATCAGAGGATGAAAAACGCTATCGGAAAATCGGCACGGCGGTGATCAACAAAGACGCCTGCCTGGCCTGGTCGGACGAGCAGTACTGCATGGTCTGTGATGAATACTGCCCCTACAACGCTATTCACACGGATACCGGTCCGACCGGATTCCCGCGCCCCGTTGTGCTGCCCGACCAGTGCCGGGGCTGCGGTATGTGCCAGCATAATTGTCCGGCCATACGCGCCGGGAAAGCCATCATTGTAGAAGGCCTGGCTGAACAGCGTGAAATTCCGGCTAATGACTTGTACGACATTTAGCCGCGTGACAAAGAAAAAAGAGGAGCGCCGGGGCGCTCCTCTTCGGGGATAGGGATGTCAGCGCCTTAACTGACTAATCGGGAAACCAGACCGGGAAGCGCATTGGCCTGTGCCAGCATGGCGGTGCCAATTTGCGTCAGGATCTGATACTTGGAGAACTCCGTGGTTTCATAGGCCACATCCACGTCGCGGATGCGGCTCTCTGTCGCACGGATGTTTTCTTCGTAGTTGCGCAGACCGCTCAGGGTCTGTTCCATCCGGTTCATTTCCGCGCCAAGGACCGCGCGTGTCGAGCTGATATAGTCGATGCCTATATTCAGTTTATCGACTGCGCCCTGCGCCACTGATTGCGCAGAAACGCTCAGGTGCTGGCAGCAGATCAGGCTCGCCCAGTCCACGGAATTCATGCTCGAACCCAGCAGCGTCATATTCACCGAACCATAGCTGTAGGTATTATACGAGCCAATGACCGTGAAGTTATCCGCTTCCAGGTTAATGGAGTCTTCGTTGAACACCATGTTGCTGTCCGGACCGACTTGCAGGCGCACATGGCCGTAGCCTTGTACGACGCCATCGCCGGTCATGGTGGGCACGCCACTGCCGCCACGGAACAGATAGAGCCCGTTGAATTTGGCAGCCGCGGTTGCGCCGCTGGTAATTCGCTGGATTTCTTTCTGCATCTGCTGGAATTCCACCTGCAGGTTATCCCGGTCAATCTGGCTCTTCGTGCCGTCATTGGCCATGACGGACAACTCGGCCATACGGCCCAGGATATCGTGAATCTTCTGCAGCCAGGAATCGGCTGTTTGAAGATAATTGATCTTGTTCTCGACGTTGGTGGCTGCTGCGGCCGAATTTCTGTATTGGGCGCGCAACCGCTCACTGATAGCCAGACCCGCCGGATCGTCCCCGGCGTTAACAATACGCAAGCCCGAGGAGAGCTTCTCCATGGATTTGCGCAGGTCTGCAACGTTTGCCGTGTAGTTCTTCCACACTGAAAACGCTGTAACGTTATTATACAGTTGCATAATTTACCTCCGTGATATCTATGCCATTAATTTTTCGAGGTATATGCAGTCATCCCTGACTGCATGATCACGTCTGTCTCTTGATGGCCGGAACAACCCAGACGCAACCCAACCGTTCCGTTCAAACACGATTACTGCTTCCCGGCATCCCTCCTTTCAGGCGTTGTTTCTTTTTCATCATTCGTTCTTTTTCCTTTCCTTAATTATTAGTCTTCTCGACAGACGAGGGTTGAACCTTAAATCCATTCAGGCAAAAGCTGTAACAATCGACAGTTCAACGAATTGCACGCCATTCGCACATTTGCAATCCGGCAAACAAGTGCTTTGCCATGAAGCATTTACAAAATGCGTGGCATACGATCTGCTAACGGGCGATTTTTTCCCGTCGGGGCGTGCGGCAAATATTTCCCCGTGGAATTATATGCTGACCCAAGATGTCCATTTTGGCATCATCACGGCTTTCGGCCTCTTTTCCATGCCGAAAAAAATTCAGATTTCTTTCATGAACGGCCTGATGGCAAAGCTGTTCGTAACCTTTTGATAATAATGTGGTAATGTAGATATTTGACCGACCGTTACTCCATGAAATGGGCGGTTTTGATGAGAAAACAGGGCGGTGCAGGTGCTTTTCCGGCCCTGTGGTATCGAGGGTGCTATAGGCTATGTCATCTATGCCAAACGCCCGCGAGCTGAGCGACTGAAACTCTTGTTCTCGACGTTGGTGGCCGCGGGCGTGCCTCCTCCCCCCGAAAGGGATTTTCCCGATATTGTTTTGTTTCACCGCAAAAGAACGCAAAGAGCGCAAAGACTCGGGCGCGGCAGGCCTTTTCATTCGTGCGATTCGTGATCACTTTTTTCTCGCGCAGAGGCGCAGAGGCGCAGAGAAGGGGGAAAAAGGGTAAAAAATCCGCCAAATGCCCATAAAACACCCATTCGTACTACTATCCTTGTGCTCTTTCGTGGTTGATTTTATTTCACCGCAAAAGAACGCAAAGAGCGCAGAGACTCGGGCTCGGCAGGTCTTTTCTTTGTGTTCTGTCCGTTTTATTCGACAACTTTGCGGTCGCCGGGCCTTGTTTTTCCTGGGCTGGTTCCTGTAGGATATGCGCTTATGAGCAAGGATGTGTTGGATTTTTCAGTCATTATTCTGACCTGTAACCGGGTGGAGCGTTGTCTTGATTCCGTGGCGCACAATGCGGCGAGGCTGGCCGGGCATACGGCCGAGATTATTATCGTCAACAATGGAACACAACCGGTTCCCGTGCAGTCGGAAATCGCGGGGATCAGCGTGCGGGTGCTGCAAATGTCCCGGAATCTGGGCGCCGAGGCGCGCAATGCGGGGCTGGCGGTGGCCGTCGGCCGCTATGTGGTGTTTGTGGATGATGATGCCTACCTGCCGGACGGTTTTGCGGTGGATACCTGGCCGTTGTTCGCCCGGCATGATGGTGTGGCGGGAATTTCTTTCCGGGTGCATGACGCGCAAGGGGGGGAGGAGTCCTGCCTGCTGCCGTCTGTGTTCCACGGCTGCGCCTGTGCCTTTGAGCGGGCATGGTTGGACCGGGTGGGGGGGTATCCGGTCGGGTACCGCTATTATGGGGAAGAGTATGATTTGGCCTTCCAGCTTTACGCGCGGGGCGGACGGCTTATCCTGGCGCACGGCGTGGGGGCGGTGAGGCACATCAGGGACGCGTCCGGACGCAACAAAGAGCGCATTATCCGGTTGCTTTTGCGCAACAATACCTATACCTGGTGCCGGTTTTTGCCGCCGGGCCTGATCGGTCCGGCCATACGGGATACCCTGTTGCGCTACAGGCTGGTCGCGCGCAAGGAAGGTGCTGAGCGGGGACTCCGGCAAGGCTGTATCCAACTTCCATACCACATTTTACGCGGGCTGCTGCACCGGCGCCCGTTGCCGCCCGCGGTGTGTGAGCGTGTGCTGCTGACCGGTCACCTGCGGTCGGTTTTCAGCCGATTGCCAGCCGCCGGGACGGATATCTTTCTCTGCGGCGTGGGTAAATTCCCCTCCATCTGGCGGAAAGAAATACAGGCGCGGGGATACACAGTGCGCGGATATGCCGATTTCAACACCTGCTGGAAGGGGCGGCGCCTGGCTGGCGTGCCGGTGGTTGTTCCGTCCCCGGATGCCCCCCCGGCGGCGCTGGAGGGGGCCACTTGCTTTA
>RZZM01000249.1 GCA_009929845.1 Spartobacteria bacterium | reverse complement strand
AACCGGCGCGCCCAGCTCCATGATCTGTAACGCCAGGTATACATTCCGTTCAAGGTTCGACGCATCCACCACATCAATGACGACATCCGGCTTTTCATGGATGATGAAATCACGCGCCACCCGTTCTTCCGGTGAATATGCCGTGAGGCTGTATGTGCCCGGCAAATCAATGATATGAATTTCCGCATCCCCTATATAACATGTTCCCTCCTTCCGTTCCACAGTCACGCCCGGATAGTTGCCCACATGTTGCCGCGAGCCGGTCATCTGATTGAACAACGTGGTCTTTCCGGAATTCGGGTTGCCGGCCAGGGCTACAGTCAGGCGGTCTTTCATCGGCGTTTACTCACGGGTATCCACTTTCTTCACCAGGATATCTTCGGCTTCATCCTTGCGCAGAGAGAGATGATACCCCTTGAGCTTAACATCCATCGGGTCGCCCATCGGCGCGATGCGCACCACTTCCACCAGGCTGCCCTTGGTCACGCCCATATCCCTGATGCGCTGCTTAACGCCGCCCGCGCCGGCAATGCGGCTGATCTGGCCCTTCTCGCCGGGCTTCAATTCCTTCAGGGGGACGTCCGGCTTGCCTGGCTGGTCCTGGCGGACGCCTTGCTTGAACTCGTCGAGACAACGGGTGATACAGCGCTCACATGTATCTTTTGAAATCGAAGCCTCCCGGCACTGGTACCCGAAGCCATGGACCCACTTCGCGCCGGCCCTTGGACACACCTCGACAAACTCAGCGAAATCAATCAGGCGGTCGACAATGTGTTTGGATATGCCATGCTCCATGCGGCAGGCCGCCTCGTCCGCCTCGTCCGAATCAATCGCAAGCACCCGGACGAAAAAATCGCGCAGCGCCTCATGGCGGCGCAGGATTTTCTCCGCCACCTCGGCGCCCTCCCGCGTGAGCGTCACATAGCCATAGGGCTCATAATTTACCAGTCCGTTCCTGCTCAGCGCCTGGAGCGCGCCGGTAACGGAAGAGCGATTGACACTCAGGAGCCGAGCAATGTCTCTCGACCGCGCAACCGTTTTTTCCCGAATCAATATAAATATCGTCTCCAGGTAATCTTCCATATTCGCGCTAAGCGTCAATGTTGCGGCTGTCATGCGGTCTGCTCCATGTTTACAGATTTATGTTTGGTTATGCAAACTTATTGTGGTTCGACAAATATGTCAATCTCTTCCTCGTCTTTTTTTCCGGGCTCAAAAGCTTTGCAGGTATCCGTCGCCTCCACTTCCTTCCTGTGCCGCGCGCACCACTGCATGAACGGATTGACCACATAGTGCTTGCAGAACCGACACAACGTCGTCGCTTCCCCTTCTTCAAAAAGCTCCACCGCCGCCGGACGGTCCGCGTCGGTAAACACCTGCACGCTCTTCTTTTTCTTGTAGGGGACCAGCTCCTCACTCTCATAGACAAATCCGCAGCCCGCGCAGACCAGCTCCTCGCCCACTTTGGTGAAGCCCTCATATTTTGGTTTTCTCAGCAATAGGACATCTTTTCCACAAGCTGAACAAATAATTTCAACCGGTTTCATCCTGTCACTCCTTTTTCTTTACCGCTTATATATGAGACAGTTACCAACAATTCGCCTGTTCTTATGTCCGGAAAATCAGTTAAGCACAAAAACCAACTCTAGACAAGATTCTGTTTTTTGGATATATTTCCGACTATGAAGCAGCAAATGGTGCTGAGGTTCAGCAGAGCAGTCGATGAGTCACCGACTGGAGGAATGAATGCCTAAGAGGCGGCTGGATATACAAATAGAGCAGTCAGACAGTGTGGCCGTTGTTTCGCTGGAAGGAGCGCTTGACTCCTCCAATGTCGAGGATTTCAAGAAGACCCTCGAGCCGCTGTGTCGGCTGGAGCATACGAAGGTTCTTTTGAATTGTGAGCAACTCACGTATGTGAGCAGCATGAGTCTGGGGTTGCTCTTTCATTACCACCGGGCCTGCGAGGCGCACAGCAGCCAGTTCGCGCTCTTCGGGGTCTGGGAACGCATACAGAACATACTGCGCCTTCTCGGACTGGATACCGTGCTGAACATCTATGGCTCCCGCGATGAGGCCATAACAGGTTTGGACGCATAACAATCGTAAATAATGGATCAACAGTACTATGAGTAGTTACGAAGCATATGAGTTGCAGGTGCCCGGGGAGGCCAAGTCGCTGTCGTTGATTCGGATGGTGGTAACCTCCCTGGCCGAGGACGCCGGCCTGCCGCAGGAGGAAATCGACAAAATTGAGGTGGCCGTGGATGAAGCCTGTACCAACGTGCTGGACCACGCGTACGAAAATTATTGTCCCCATCCTCCCGTCCGGCTGATGATCCATTCCGCGAACAATGAATTTGTCATCGACGTGGAGGACGAAGGCACGCATTTCGATTTTGAACATCACAAGACGCCAAAGTTTCCCGAACACTGGTGGGGCGGCCATACACGCGGCGCCGGCATTTTCCTGATAAAAAAATGCATGGATAACGTGCACTACGAACGGCTGCCCAATGAGCATAACCGTCTTCGACTGATCAAAAAAATTCATTGACCCCCGCGGGGGTCTTAAAACGGAGGGTTGTATGAAAGATAAATGGATACATGTTCTTTTCCGCACGCTTGTTTGCCTTGTTGTGTGCGCGGGCGCGATCCTGCTGACCTCCGGGTGCGAGGATGACGACGATGATTACGATCACGATCCACCTGCCGGGATGGGGGCGCTCATTGTGGATAACAAGACCGACAACGACATGGCCGTGTACATAGACGGTATCGAGCAGGTGAAAACAGACGAAGATCACTGGCGGGCCTATGACCTGTTTCCCGGCGAGTACCGGGTCGTGCTCCGGGAAAAGGGCGGCGACCGGTCCAGTTCGTTTGATGCGGATATCCTGGAAGGTCGCCAGACCATCGTGGATGCGCAGGGCAGTTCAGGCCGAAATCACTACGATATATACATCCGCTATGACTGATGACCAGGCGCAGGAGAACTCAATGGTGACGCAGCCCGTATTCGTTCAATTTGCGGTGCAGGGTGCGGCGGCTGATTCCGAGTTGCGCGGCGGCTTTGGTGCGGTGGTTGTTGTTGGCCCGCAGGGCATTGATGATCAGTTGTTTTTCGGCTTCGTCGAGGGACAGACTGGAGGCCGGCGCGGGTGTTGGCGCGGACGCGACGCCGAGGGGGACGGCGGTTGCTTTGCGGACGGACGTGGGGATGTCGTTCACGGTAAGCCGTTCATGGCTGCTCAGGACCACCATACGTTCGACCACGTTGCGTAATTCGCGCACATTTCCCGGCCAGGAGTAGGCGAGCAGGGTGTCCATGGCTTCGGCGGTGAATCCATCCACGACCCGGTTGTTTTCACAAGCGAAGTCGCGCAGGAAGCTTTGCGCAAGCAGCGGGATGTCATCCTTGCGGTCGCGCAGGGGCGGCATGTTGATAACGACCACATGAAGGCGGTAATACAAATCCTCGCGAAAGGTTTTTTCGCTCACCATTTGTTCCAGATGGCGGTTGGTCGCGGCGATCAGGCGCACATCCACATCAATGGTATCGGCCCCCCCGACCCGTTCAAACCGTCGTTCTTCAAGCACGCGCAGGATTTTCACTTGAACCGCGGGTTCAATTTCGCTGATCTCGTCGAGGAAAAGCGACCCGCCATCGGCCAATTCAAACCGGCCCTTACGACGTTCTTCGGCGCCGGTGAACGCGCCCTTTTCGTGGCCAAAGAGTTCGCTTTCGACGAGGGTTTGCGAGAAGGCGGCGCAGTGCACCGCGACGAAGGGTTGTTGCGCCCGGGGGCTGAGATGATGAATCGCCTGGGCCACCATTTCCTTGCCGGTGCCGCTTTCCCCCTGGATGAGCACGGTCGTGCGCGCGGGGGCCACCTGCCGGATGATCTCGAATACCTCCTGCATGGGCGCGGAATGGCCGATGATGCTTTCCAGTCCGAATTTTTTATCGAGTTGTTCGTGCAGGTTCCGGTTTTCCTGCTGCATTCGGCGCGTCTCCATGGCGCGCTTGAGGAGGAGATCGAGTTCGTCCAGGTTCACGGGTTTGGTCAGAAAATGATAGGCCCCCCGCTTCATGGCCTCGACGGCGGTTTCAATCGAACCGTAGGCGGTCAGGAGAATACAGATCGGTTGCGGGGCGCGCGCCAGGATGCGCTGGATCAGGGTCAGCCCGTCCATCCCCGGCATGCGGATATCGCTGAGGACCACATCCACAGTGTTTTCCTCCAGCAGCGAGAGGGCCTTCTCTCCATGCTCGGCGAGCAGCACATGGTACTGGCGGGTCAGGGCGCGGGCCAGGCCCTCCCGTGTGTTTTTTTCATCATCCACAATCAATATCGTTGGTTTCTTACTCATCGTGCATCTCCCCTTCATGGGTGGCTGAGGCCGAACGCGGCGCTTTGAGCAGGCGGGTCTTGCGGTCTTCGCGCGGAATAAACAGCGTGATGGTGGTTCCCCGGTCCGGCTCGCTGATGACTTCAATTTCTCCGCCGTGGTCGCGGATGATGCGCTGAACGATCATCAGTCCCAATCCGGAGCCGCCGGGTTTGGTCGTGTGATAGGGTTCAAAGATCGCGCCGAGGTCCCACGGGGAAATCCCGGGGCCGGCGTCCGAAAAGGCCACCGCGACAAAGCGGTCGGTTTCGCTCAGGCGGATTTTGAGCAGCCCCCCGCCGGGCATGGCCTGGATGGCATTCTTCAGGATATTGAAAAAGGCCTGCCGGAGCTGGCCGGGGTCCGCCATCGCGCGCGGAAGTTTTTCGGGGATGGCCACGTCGACGTCCACGTCGCGATCGGTAATCTCCGTTTTCATGAACTGCAACGTATCGGTCAATACAGTATCAACGCATGTAGAAACCATATCCGGCTGCATTGGACGCAGGGCGCCAAGGAACTGGTGAATAATCTGGTCGAGGCGGCTGACCTCGTGCGTGGCCACCTCCAGCAGGTCGGTCATGTACGCCTGATGCTCCTCCGGCAGGGTTCCCATTTCGCGGCGAATCAGTTGCAGGTGGATGTTGAGCGAGTTGAGGGGATTGCCGATTTCGTGGGCGACGCTGGCGGCGAGCAGGGTCAGGGCCCGCAACCGTTCAGACTCAATTACCTGCGCTTCATTTTCGCGTTCGCGGGTGATGTCACGCAGGAAGACCACGGCGCCCTTTTCGTTGGGATCGACAATCTGCAGCGGCACCACATAAAAATCCAGGAACCGGTGCTCGGGGTAATTGGTTTCAATTTCGCGGCTGATCAACTGTGTCCATTCCGTTTCATCCAGATTAAGGATGCGGTCCCACTCCACCTCGCGCAGGTGCCGACTGATCAGATCGCCCGAGGCTTCTTCCAGGGAAAACCCCAACAGTTTTTCCGCGGCCCGGTTGGCATAAATCATCCGGCTTGCGCCATCAAGGACGATGATGCCCTCCTGAATGGCGTGAAAGATGGTTTCCATCAGGCCTTTTTCGTGCGCCAGGCGCAGGAATTGGGTCTGCACACTGTCCGGGTCCAGCCGGTCCAGCCGGGTGAGCAATTTTTCCATGAAACGGGATTTCATCGGCCGGATTTTTTTCTGGCGGTGCCATCTTTATAAAAGGGAAAGGCCACAACCGTTGCCGGAAGATTCTTGCCGCCCACGATTACCGCAAGGGAGGCGCCCGGTGTTGTGTACGGGGCATCGACGTAGGCCATGGCGACGGCCGTCCCGATACTGGGCGCCAGCGAACCGCTGGTGACCATGCCGACCGGTTGGTCATCGGCAACGACCACGTTGCCCGCACGCGCGGCCCGCCGGGTATGCAGTTGCAGCCCGACCAGATATTGCGCAGCGCCCTCTTCGAGTTCGCGCATGACAGCCTCTTTTCCGATGAAGTCCTTGGTCGTGTCGATGAACATTCCCCGTCCGGCGCCCACCGGCGTGCGGTCCGTGGAGAGTTCATGGCCATAAAGGGCATAGCCCATTTCGAGCCGCAGGGTATCGCGCGCGCCCAGCCCGGCCGGTTTGGCCGGGGTATGTTCCAGGAAACGCCGCCAGAATTCGACCGCCTTTTCGACAGGGAAATACAGTTCGTAGCCCCATTCGCCGGTGTAGCCGGTCCGGCTGATGAGGCCCGGGACCCCGCGCAGGGTGGTTTCCACAGCCCGGAAGTATTTCAGTTCCGGGGCCGGTTCGCCCAGGAACATTTCGAGCACAGCGCGGGATTGCGGGCCCTGGATGTCCAGTTTGGCTGTTTGGGGCGAATGGTCGATAAAGGTCGTTTCCGGGGAGAGATGCGCCCGGATCCACGCGGCGTCGCCCGGACAGGTGGCCGCATTGACGACCAGATAATACCGGTCCGGCCCGAGCCGGTAACACGTCAGGTCGTCCAGTGCCCCGCCATCCTCGCGCAGCAGGTATCCATAACGGCACTGCCCTACTTCAAGCGACGCAACCTGTTGGGTTAGAAGGTGTTCCAAATCGGCACATGCGGTCGGTCCGGCCACCTCGAATTCACCCATATGGCAGATATCAAACAGGGAGCACTGCCCGCGGGTGTACGCATGCTCGATCAGGATGCCGGCATATTGAATCGGCATATCCCAGCCACCGAAAGGCGCCGTTTTCGCGCCGCATGCAACATGTTCTTCATATAGTATTGTTCTCATGGGATCATCATATAATTAAAATAATTTGTTTCCAGACTTCTTTCTTGTGAATTGTTCTGTAAAAAGGCTGTTTGAATTTTTCTGAAAAGACCTCTATTATAACAATAGACAGAAAGGACAAGAACTTTTGAGTAAAGACATATCAACCATAGTGGGCGGCTGGGGTTACGATCCCGGTCGTGTCAACGCGCGCTGGATCACCGGCATTGACGGGCTTCCCAAGGTGCAGTTGCGGATGGACCTGGGCGTGTTGCAGATGGAAATGGAAGGACGTCCGGACGGCTCCATGCCGCGTGGCTCCTCTTCGCTGCTGGATTATTATCTGGGGCTGGAGGACAAACTCTCGTTTGACCACCCGGCCCTGCGCCTGCACGAAGAGGCCTGTACCGAGTTGCAGCAGGAGGCCGTGCAGTACTATTATCGCTACCTGGCCTTCGCGGCCCTCGGTCACCTGGACGGGGTGATCCGGGACACCGAACATAACCTGGAAATTTTCCACCTGGTGGCGCGGCACGCGGTGGAGGAGGAACTCTCCTGGCAATTCATGCAGTTCTACTCCTACGTCCGCATGATGAACGCGCGGGCGGTCGCGGAGAA
>RZZM01000248.1 GCA_009929845.1 Spartobacteria bacterium | reverse complement strand
TGGTTTCGCCCGTTTGCGGAACGCCCGTGTCGTCGTCCTCGATCTTGAGATAGCCGAAGACGGTATTGGAAGCTACCGCCTGGTCGTTGTCGCGGTCACGGTCGATATCCCAGAGGGTGAGCATCACCGGGTTGGTCACCCCGGAATCACCGGGGCCGCCAACGCCCCATAGGCCACTCATATCATCATATGTGATACTATCCCACCGCCAGGTGAGGATGGTGTTGGTACTCCGGGTATCCGCCACATCACTGCGGGCCGCGTCATAATTGGCGTAATTATTGGTCACCCAGGCACCCGTGCTGAACGTAGTGTTGGTGGTGGCCGGTCCGTCGCCACTCAACTGGATGCCGCTGTAATAGTCGTAGGCATTAAAGGTAAAGGTCAGGGACTGCCCCACGGTATCTCCGTCGGTGCATGTATAGACCACGGACTGCCCCACGCCGGCAGCGGAAAGCGCCACGGTGTCGTTGGAAATAATGAGGGCCCGCGTGCTGGCCCACCCCGCGCCGCGCGCGGCGGTCGGCGGGTCGTTATCGTCGTCCGTGACGTTGATGCGTATCAGCTCGTTGGTGGTCACATTGCGCGCGGTATTGGGCCCATCCTCGCACCATCCGCTGTAATACCCCGGCGAGGCGGCGGCCTCAAAGCTGTCCCAACTGCCGTAGCCCCACCAACTGCCGGCCTCGGTGCATCCGTCCTCGGCGCTGACCGTCAGGTAGTATTCCACATCTTCATTGTAATTGGTGATGGTGAAGGCCTGATGAACGAATACCGTGATCATCAGATCGGTGTTGCCCTGCGCATATACATTGCTGCCCCAGAAGACCTCGTCGAAACCCCAGTCCAGGACAGCGCCCGAAACGGTATTGGTCTCGAAAACGTCCCAGTTGGGCGATACGCGGCCATCATCGGAAACAATGTTCCAGGCGAAGCTGTTGGCCCCGCCCGGCGGACTGTCCGTGCTGCGCATCTTGTTGGTGGCATAGACCCCGCTGGGATCTGAAAAACGGAGAACATAGCCGATCTGGTTCACCTCCTGCTGGACCTCGGCATCCGTAATGGACTGGATGTGCCCGTAGTAACTAATATGCGTATCATAATCACCCGCCAGGTACCCGGCCACATTGGTCCCGATGTACAGGAGAGTCGGTTCCGGCCCTTCGATATCGGATTTGCCGCCGATGCGGAAGGTGTTGATCGCTCCGCCGGAGAGGGCCCCGGCCGTATCCCGGGCGCGGACCCGCCAGTGATACTGGGTGACGGAGGTCGAGAGGGTGTAGTTCGTCTGCGTGACCGGCAGGTTGACACGCAACAGGATCGAGCCGTTTTCCGTGCCGGAAACTCCATTCATCTGGCTGTTGGTACTCACTTCGAGGAAGTAGCCGGTCACCTCGCCGTCGCTGTCGGTCGAGGCGTTCCATATCAGTGTCGGATTGGCCACGGTCGCCGTGTCATCCGGCGGGGAAACAATACTTGGCGTGCTCGGCACGGTATTGCCCGCCATGCCGCTGCCGTTGAAGCGCACGTCCACCCAGAAGTCGATATCGCTGTCGCTGATATCCTCCTGCCAGGCGGACAGGCCCAGCGCGCCATCATTTTCCTGGTAGGGGGCGAATGATACGGAATCGGCGGCATCCGGGGTGCCGGCCACGAGCTGGATACTGGCGTCGCCATCATTGGCCCAGGAGCCGCTGTTGATGAGACTAGCCACCGTAAACCGTCCGGTAACCGTGCCGTCGAGTCCGATATCGGCGCGCGGGATGCGCACCTCAATACCGTCATCCGCGGCGCTGATGGCCGCGTCACATCCTGACGGCGGCCCATACCAATAGGTTCCGTCATAAGCGTACAACTCGACCTCAACATTCCCTCCGACCTGATGGACCAGGATATTATACTCTGGATAATGCGCCGCCGCGGCGCCCCCTCCAAAGTAGTCGCTGCCGATGTAAACGCCGGAATCATCCCCCAGCCAGTTCATCGCGCCGCTGCCGGCGTCGCGCCGGGTATCCACCCCAATGGCTACCAGGGGCTTGTCAGCGCCGGTGACATCGGCCACTGTCATCAGGAAATACACATCGGTGGCGTCGGCAAAGATGCGGAACTCCTCGATATCGGTATTGGCGTTGTCGGCGTGGTCCGTGCGCTGTTCGCCGCGTTTGTCATTCCAGATGTACTCACTGATCGAGAAGGCGCCCGAATTGCGTACGGTTCCGGGAGAGCCCACCCAGTCCACGGGATCGCCATCCACGGTAATCACGGTCGAACCGGACCCGGTGGTATCGTCATCCGCGTCGTAATCCACCGAGTAATAGCTGAAGTTCTCCGAGAAGAAGCGGTAGTAATAGTGGGTGCTGGGCGCGAGGCCGGTGTCGTTGAACGCGGTCGCGGCCCCGCGGTAAACCACCGTGGCGTCGCCGACTGAATCACCCGCGTTGTAGGTCTGCCCCTGGGTCGGGCTGGGCCAGCCCACGTCGCTGGCGCGCCGCAGGATAAGGACATCGTGCGGCTTGGAGCTGCGCGTCCAGGAAAGGTTGATCTGGCTGTTGGTATTGACCGCGTCAATGACCGCCGAAGCCGCGGTGGGCGACGGAATGTTGCTGACCGTCACGGCCGTATTATTCGAGTAAATGGTTGCGCAGGAACTTCCCGCGGCGGCGAAGCGGCTGGTAATGCTGCCCGCGGAGGTCATCTGCACACGGTTGCTCCAGTAGGAGTTGTTATTGGCGTTGAACATCCAGCTCAGCGCGGACGCCTCCCAGGAGTTGTCCTGGTCAAAGTCGATCTCGATGTCGGCATTCTGCCCCAGGCCGATGGGGAAGGTCTGGCATTCGAAGTTCATCGAATCACCCAGGTAAACCCAGGTGTCGCTGAGATTGTTGCTGCCCACCCAGGTGGGACAGGCGGTCGAGAGCAGTTCGGCCCAGTTGGTCGCATAACGGATTTCATCAAAGAAGACACGCCCGATGGTACCGGCGCCCGCCGAACCGGACCCGACGTTCAGGCGGATGCGGGTGATCTGGTCAATGCCCGTTCCGAGCGTGCCGCTTGTGTCCCATTCAGCCGGTTCCGTCTCGGGGAAGGTATAGTCCAGCGCCCGCCAGGCCTTGGCGCTCAGTAATTTGCTGGAGAAATCATATTTTCCGACAATCACATACACATTGCCGGTATTGCCACCGCCGCCCGCGAAGGGCTCCAGGTCGTAGGCAGACCAATAGGTGGTTCCGTCGCCCATCGCCGCGAGTGTATACCAGTTGCCGCCGCCACCCTTGCCGAAGAACGCCTTTTCGGTGGCGCCGTTCATCAGGCTGAGGCCGGCCCACTTGTTGGAGCCATAGTACTGATAGGACATCATGTAGGCGACATAGAGGGTGCCTGTATTGATGGTCGCGGCCAAATCGCGATCCGCGGTAGCGCTGGCGCCGTCGCCCGGATTCTCGACCCACGCGAGGTTGCCGGCCATGGCCGGGTAGTTGGTCATATTGACGAATCGCGGCCGGTCGGCCGCCGCCACGGGACAGTTGGTCTGGGCCGTCCAGGTGCCGCTGTTGGCCGCCCAGTAGTTGGCGCCGAAGCCCTGGCCGCCCCGCATGGTGGCGCCAAAGGCGGTATTGTTGGTATAGCTGAACGGATTGACATTCTCGGTCGTCGCGTAACTTTCCATGCTGACATCGTCCGAGAGCCCCGTGGAGTAGTAATCGAACCCGTTATATGAGTAAAACTTGTAGTAGTTGTCGGAGCCGGGCACAACGATATGTTCGAGTCCGGTGGCGGCGCCTTTATAGATCACCCTCGCGCCATCAATGGTATCCCCGAGGCTGTACGCGGTCCCATCGGTGGGATCGGTGCTGATGGCGCTGGTCTTGTGCAGAATGAGGACGCTGTCGCTCGATCCATTCTTAGTCCAGTCGAGCCGCACCATTTCCTTGCCGTCGGCGGTCGCGGTACCCGAGCCGGGGTCGTCCGGATTCGTGGCGGTAAGATTCAACAGTTCATTCCAGTTGGTCGCGATACGCAGCTCGTCGAAATAGCACTCGCCCGGGGTTCCTGAACCGGCTCCGGATTCACCGGCGGCCAAACGGACCGTATTGATCCAGCCCACGGTGTTACTGGCCTTGGCAACGGTGACATCCCAGGTGCCCGGCTCGCTGGTGGGCACGGTATCGACGCCGATTTCGTAGGCGATCGCCTTGGCCTGGGCGTCCCCCCAGTCATAGTAACCGATGATAATGTAGTCACTGCCGCCACCCGCGGTCAGCGTCTTGGATGAACCCGTAATGTCAATACCCAGTTGCTGGTCCTGGGTGCCGATTTCACCGAAGAACAGTTTTTCGGCGGTATTGCTCCAGTAGAAGGAGAGACCGGCATATTTGTCCGATCCGCTGTACTGATAGTTCAGTATATATCCGAAGTACATTCTGCCCGATTTGTACTCGCGGCTCAACGGGCGATAGACCGCCACATTGGCATCAAGCGCCGGGGTGGTTAACGCCTTGTTGCCGGAGTTGGCCGGATAGTTGGCCTGGGTGGTAAAGCTGCCGGCGTCGTTGGTAAACAGGCCGGTATCGCCATACCAGGCCCCCGCCCACAAGTTGCTGCCGTGACGCCCGGTCAGCGTGGTTTCGTTGGTATAAGAGAAGGTCTCAACCGCCACGTTGGCGTTAAAGGCGCCGGTTGCATCGGAATCTGTCAGGCCGGCGGAATAGTAATTATTGGCGGTGTAGGAATAGAAGGCGTAATGATGGGTCACGCCGGAATCCACCACATGCTCAAGCGCCGAACCGCTCCCCTTGTAAAGGACCGTGCCGCCGCCACAGGCAGCGCCCACACTGTACGAGGCGCCCTGCGACGGGGCGGTCGAGGCGCTCCCTGCACGGTACACAATCATCACATCATACGAAGCGTGCTTGGTCCAGGCCAGGTCAACCAAGGTGTTGCCGTCCGCCGTCGCGGTGGCCACCGAGGGGTCGCCAATGGCATTGATGGTCCACTCGACCGATACAGTCTGCGGGCTGTTGGAGGCATTGGCATCGGTGATCGTGATGGTGGCATTGGAGACCCCCGCCTGCATCCCGGCCGCCGCGGCAAACGTGATGGTATGCTGCTGGCCGGCATCTTCCGAGAGCGTGCCCGACACCGGGGAAACCGTCAGCCAGGAGGCGTTGGTGGATACGGTAAAGACCAGATCACCCATCCCGATGTTGGTCACACCAAAGCCTGAAGCGGCGGGCGCCGATCCCAGAGTGGACGACACACTGATCGCCGAAGGACTGTTCGATATCCCCGCGGCCTTGCCGGTGCCGAAATAACTGAAATTGAATGGATTTTCATCGCCAAGCACATTATTCGTAAAGCTCAGGTTGGCCCAACGCTGACCTGTCGCGGACGGATCAAACTCGATCTCAAAGGTCGTCGTTCCGCCCACCGCCACCGGCGAGGAGGGCTGCGCCGTGCAGGTGAAGTCGCCGGAATGGGTGCCGCCTATGACCACCTCGCCCACTGCCAGTTCCATCAAACCGGAATTGGTGATGGTGAAGGTCTTGGTGACCGTATCGTTCACCAGCCCGACGGAGCCAAAGTCCTGCCCAGGGTCAGACGCATCGGGGATATCCACATCGTCACAACTCACGCCAATGCTCCCGCTGAATGTAATCACCACCGCGCCGTCGGCATACGATACCGTGCCGGTGACGCCCCCCAGCCAATTCGTGGTGTCGAAGGTGCCGCTGACAGGGCTGCTATTGAGACTGGTAATGACGGTATAATCTCCGACCACGAGCGATCCATAGTTACTGACATTAAGTTCCCCGGCCACTGTAATATCATCATCTACGAGTAAGGTGGACATACCGTTGGAGAACACTACACCCAGGGTGGCGCCCGCCACCATCACAAAATCATCATCCACCGAGGCCGACCAACCCGATCCCTCAAGCTTGAGCTCGCCGTTCTCGTGAATGAGCAAGTCATCCCCGGCAGAGATATCGAGGTCGCCGTCGCCACCGAGATGATACAGCCCGGAACTGGACGCGCCACCGATTTCCAGATCGCTATCGTCGCTTGATGAAGGGCCGGTAAACAACACCGTGCCACCAAGATGGGTAAAGATACCCGAGCCACCCGCGACCGTTCCAATCCGTACGTCGGTGTTTCCGCTACCATCACCGGCGCGAAGGGTCCCGCCATGGAGGGCCCAACGGCCTGTTCCTGCGGCGCCGACATTGAGAATCGTTCCGTTGATGTAGATATCACCACCCGACATGACCACCTCGCCGACCGCGCCCGCGCTGACTCCAACCTCAAACTGGTCCGCGGTCACCGATCCGCCGGTGAGGGTAAAGGTTCCATCGCCCGTCTGGCCGACGTAGATATCATCAGGCCCGAGACCACCACCCGCCATGGTCACCACCCCGGTGGCGGTGGCGTTGTTGGCAATGTACAGGTCGAGCCCGGCCGTTACCGCGCCATTCGAAAGTACCAGCGAGCCATAGCTGTTCGCGGTGTCCCCGACCTTGATATCGCCCCCGACAACCAGAATACCGCCGTCCACCTGGACCTCGTTGGCATTATTGTTTCCGGAGAGATCGGCGATTTCGAGATGGCCGGAACCACTGGTCAGGGTCAGCTTGGCATTATCCCGCACGGCGAGAATACCCAGCCCGTTACGTCCGACATAGACTTCGTCGGCCGCATTCACCACCGCGTCCCCGGCGAGAATCATTCGCCCGATCGCATTGGCATTGCCGTTGGCAAGGTAGATGTCATCACTGACATTGAGCACCCCGCCCGTCATCATATACAGGCCATCCGTGCCTGACAGACGGCCGAGATACAGGTTCTGTACCGTGACTGTGCCCGCATTGTGGTATACGGCGCCATCGGTGTTGGCGTCGCTGTCGCTGACCTGCATATTGCCGCCAATGACCACATCGGCATCGATGCCTTCGATGGTGAACACGCCGGCCCCGCTGTCGCCGATCATGGCGTCGTTGGACACCACCAGGTCGCCGTCGGAAATATAGTACGTGCCGCTGTCGCCGACACCCAGGCCGAGGACCAGGTTGGTGGACATCACCAGGTCGCCCCCCGTCTGTTCCAACGCGCCATCACCGGATGTGCCAATGAAAAGTGAAGCGCAGCGTTCACCGGCTACCGTGACCTCAGCCGTATAACATCCGCTGACGGCGCTGATAATCGCGTTGCTGGCCGGGATCGCTTCGGTGTCCGCCGTCCAGTTGGCGGCCGTGCTCCAGTCGCGGTCCGCCGCGCCGCCGCC
>RZZM01000247.1 GCA_009929845.1 Spartobacteria bacterium | reverse complement strand
TTCTCCACCGCCGGCATTGACCTCAATCTCCACCGGATAGGCATCAATGCCAAACACCGCCCCGGAATATACCTTTGCCAGCACTATTATCTCCGATCTCTTCTACTAATAAAAAACACGCCGGAATATACGGGAACAGGGAATGCGATAGCAAGCGTCATTTCATTCCGCAGCCGCACGGCATTGGCGCTGCTATATATAGGACATGAATGCATACAAAACGAAAGAAACATGGGATTTTCTGAATATTAACTGCACCGTGCTCTGCAACCGCGGGTTTTACAAGGAGGCGGAGGAGATCGCAGTTAAGGCGCTACAGGTCGCAAAAACTGACTTTGGCCCTGATGATATTCACGTCACGATTTCGCTGAACAATCTGGCGGTGATTGCCTGTTACAAGGAAGAGTGGACGCGCGCGGAGACCTGTGCCAGGCAGGCGTTGGCGGCCAATATCAAGGCGCGCGGAATCAACCATACCGAAAGCGGCAACTGCCTGAGTACCCTCGCCTACATCCACAACCACCTCGGACGGAAAGATGCCGCGGCCTCCCTCTACCGGTGGGCACTTGAAATCAGGGAACAAACCCTCGGCCCCGATCACCCGGCGATTGCTGTCAACCGGGAAAACCTGAGCGACTGCCTCGCGTAACCGCCGTCATGACAGGGGGGATTTTAAACGCAGAGACGCGGAGACGCAGAGAGGGGGAGGAAGGAAAGGAAAGAAATATTTATGCGGAACATAAATATTCAAAAAATGAGCTTTGCAAAACAGATGTCTCTGCGCCTCTGCGCCTCTGCGTTAAAAAAAAGAATGAACGCAGAGGCGCGGAGACGCAGAGAGGGGGAGGGAAATGTGAATATTTTTTGGCAATTGGGTTCACCAGATTGAAACTAAAAAATATGTCTCGGCGTTAGTAAAAAAATGGCGCAGAGATACAGGAAAAAAGAGACGAGCAATATGGATCTAAATGAACTGACGGGTCGGATTATTCAGGCGGCCATTGAGGTGCATAATACATTGGGCGGCCCCGGATTGTTGGAATCTGTTTACGAAGAGGCTTTAGTGTACGAACTGGAATCATCGGGAATGAAAGTTGATCGTCAGGTTCCCGTTCCAATTAACTACAAAGGCAAGGAATTGGGCACTCCGCTGCGAGTGGATTTGCTGGTTGAGGATAAAGCCATTGTTGAATGCAAGGCAGTAAGTGAGAACAATCCAATTTTTGAATCACAAGTATTAACGTACTTGAGGTTGTCTGAGCGGAAGGTTGGGTTGGTTCTAAACTTTGGGCAACGATATATAAAAGACGGACTTCGCCGTGTGGCAAATGGATTCGATGAGGGAGACGCTGCGACTGCGTTTGAAAAAGGGAATGAACGCAGAGACGCTGGGGCGCAGAGATAAAGAAGGGAAGGAATGCAAGTTTTTAAATTGGCTCTGCCAATTTGAAAACAAAATCAAAAATATTCGCCTCCGCGTCTCTGCGCCTCTGCGTTTAAAAAAAGAATGATCGCAGAGACGCGGGAAAGCAGAGAGGATGGCGGATGGTCAGGAGGGGGGTTGGTAACGTCCGGGGGCGATGATGCCCGCGGGATCGAAAAGCGCTTTGATCTCCCGGATGGTCTGCCAGAAGGTGTCGTCTTCATCACTGCACAGCAATCCCATATGGTTGATGTGGGCGCGGTAAGGAATGAATCCGTTCTGCATACAGGCATCAAAGAGTCGGCGGATGCACTCATCTGCCCGCTCTGCTTCCCCTGGAAGGCGTTTATCATAGGCAAGGTTGATCACACATTCCAGTGCCTGCGCGCTCATCATGTTCATGGAAATATAGGGGGTAAACGCATATTCTGCGAATACCTCATGAACCAGCTCCTTCAACCTGACGGCGCACCGGCCCTCCATCGGAATCACCGGAAGACAGTAGAGCAGGCCGGCATCCCCCCGATCCAGAGCGTCGGAGGAAACCGGGGCGCCAGGCTGAACCGGCCAGGCGACGCTGGCCAATGCGGCATCGGTCGGAATGCCCTTTGTCATACCATAGAAGGGCCGGATGGCCGCCAGCATGGCGTGCTTTCGCCGCATGGACGGGAGTACACCCAGAAGGCGCGTAGCAACCGTCCCGGCACGCATAAGACGGTCCGTAACCCATTGAACCCGCGCCAGTCCTTTTAAGCGTTTGTGCACTTCAGCGCATACAGGCAAAACCCCTTTTCGGCTTGTGCGCAAGGGAATGACCGCACCCCACGCGCCCGGACTCTCCATACGGAATATCTCTTCCGCCTCCTGAACGGCCCTTGCCGGGTCCATGCCCTGCCCGATCAGGTATTCAAACAACATTGGACATACGGAGATGCGCGAACGCTCCCTGTTCACAATGTGCGCCGCCGTCCGCACCACACCATCCCGCCGCAAATCGGCCAACGCATCAATAAAGGAAGAGAACATGTCGTCCTCATCCAGTTGGCAGACAATCGCGGCATGCATTTCTGTTTCAGGCAGCAGCCTGATGACAGCCCGTGTGACAATGCCAAAATTTGACTGCGAAAAGAGACCCGTGATATCTGGTCCGACCCCCGTGGGACAAATAGCGCCGGTTTGCGCACCCGGGTAATGTCCAAACCCCGTCCGGACCACCTTCCCGTTCCCCAGCACCACTTCCACATTGCATAATTCGTGGTGCTTGCTGTCGAAATACCCCACGCCACGCTCCAGCGCATTACCGATAAGGCTGGCATCCCGGCTGGAGCCGGTCACATTCATGCAGACCGGAAGATCATGCGCCTGGATGTATTCGTAAAGCTGCTGCTGCGTGACGCCCGGTTCGACCTCCGCGTAGCACCGGACGGCATTCACCTCATGTATCCGATTCATACGTCCCAAATCGACAATCACCGAATCCGCTTGCACCGGCAGGCGCGAGCCCAACCCCCAGTTGCGTCCGCCACTTACCGGATAGAGCGGCACGTGACACACGCGGGCAATCTCCACAATCCGCTGTACCGCCTCGGTGGAATCAGGACGAAGGACCCCGGCGACCGCGCGCTCCGTTCCGCACAACGCGGCTTCATACTCCGCCAGTTGGTCCGCTGCCGTAAGCACATGCCCGGCGCCTATGACATCCCGCCATTGGGTTAGTGCCGCGCCTACATCAGGTTTCTTCATGCAGGCCAGATTCCACGAAAGATGAAACCGTGTCGAACATTTTCTTATGGCAGGCGTGCTCCTTCTCAAAAAGCGGCCCACAGATTACACAGATTTTCACGGATTTTATAACCTGAGGGCTGAAACGTGAGGGCGGAGGGCTGAAAGCTTTGTCACAACGATCCTTTGCCTTATGATTTGAAGACTCAAGATTTCAATCGCCCGCACCTCTCATTGATCAACTCCTGATACAATCGTTTTGCATCGTCAGAAAGATAACTCTGTTCAATAAGCATTAACCAATGCGGACGTTGGTTCAACAGCGCCATCAGTACATTTGACACCACCTGCTCACGCAACCCCAGACGCTCCCCACCCAGATACTTCAGCAGTATTTTTTTTGTAATCCCTTTTTTCCTGCCCATTAACGGCAGCGCACTCTCTTCTATTTTTCGGACATCCTGTCCCATAGATCGGTAGGTGGTCACCGTACTCAGATAATCATAAGCCGGCGCCAACTCTACCCGTTTATTACGTGTTATAATGGAATAATTCTTTAAATGCATATCCTCATTTCCCACCAAAAAATTAAAGAGAAACCGACGAAAAAAACGCGCACGTTCCACCACCGGAAAGGTGCAGTAATCCAGCAGGTTGATGGCACGTTCTACGCTGTAATCATACTTCGTTTCACGGTTCCGCCCCGCCAACTGAGCAAAATCCTCTACAGCCAGTCGTCTTGATCGGCCCTCCCGATCAAAACGCCGCACAAAATAGCTCAAACTTCCATCTGCACAGTTCAACAAACCATGCAAAGGGATTTCAATACCGGCCACACGCGCCATATGCATCGTCAACGCCTCATTTTCCGGTAGTTCCGGATATACTGGATTCTGTGGCTTGATAATAAAACGTCCCCCTGTATCAACCACCACAAAACAACCTGTTCCCGTGTTTAAACGAGCACTTAACTTAGGCTGTACACCCTGAATAGACATACGCGGGGCACGCAGTGTCACCTCCCGTAACTGCTCTGAAACCGTATACGGAAAAGGGTTCAAACATTTCAACCGTGGAGAGAGCCGAAGCAGCCCCTGTGCTGAATAGGACCGATCAGCATCCACCCATTCACCGGTTATTAAACAATATCCCATATCCTACAGCTCATCCCCCGGCATACTCACCGTTACCGCACCAACTAAATCATGCCCGACAGCCACCAACTGACTGAAAGAATCGAAGCGATCAATCTTTCGTTCACGCAGCAAAGCCTCCAGCATGGCCCCCTCCGGCAACCACCCATCAAAAACAGCCGGAAAGCCATCAAAGCTGTACACTTCCTGCCGCACCGGCAATGTTCGTGAGATAGGCGGCCCCTGATAATCCGCATCATAACCAAATGTATACCCTTTCCGGTCATCACACTCCATCAGTATGCCGGCAGCAACAGCATGCATATATACCCTTGCGCTACGCATGGCCCTTCTCCTTATCCTCGCTAACAGTACCGGCCTGCGGAACCATCCCAAAAGGCCCCTCCAGGCGAATGGTCATATTTAAAACCATCAACACCGCTAACAGTGTTTCCAAACGAATCCCGGGCTTGCCCTTTTCAATATCAAACACCGACGTTTTGCCGATTCCCGCCAACGCTGCCAGCCCGGACTGCGTCAAACCTGCCGCCTTGCGGTGCCGTTTGACTTCCAACGCCATATCCATATAAAAATGTCCATTATCCATATTTTGAACCAATTTTTTACTGTTTTGGCAGTAATTTATGCCACAAAAAGCAATTTTTCAAGAAAATTACGCCTTAAATTCCTAATATTTACTGTTTTGGCGGTATTTATTTAATGAATTTTTGCAAGAAAAGCGGGGGAAAAGCGGGGGACTGGGAATGCTGGGCTGAAAACCAGAAAGCTGAACCCCCTAACCCCCTACCACCTAAACCGCTAATCACCCTTCCTCCGACCTCAATCATTCCGCAAGGCCGCCGAAGGGGCGATGCGCGCGGCGGCGTGCGCAGGTGCGTAGGAGAAAATTGCGCCCAGTGCTACCGCGACTATCAGGGGCAGGAATATGGATACCATCCCTAACTGTAACGGCACCGGAAAACGTCCCCGGAGAAGGAGCAGCACCCCATGCGTGAGAATGCTCCCCGCAAAACCGGCGGCCCCGGTCACCAAACAGGCCTCCAGGAGAAAGAGGGAGGCCACATCCCAGGGCGTGGCGCCCAATGCCCTGCGCAATCCGATTTCGGAGACCCGATCACGCACATTGGCTACCATCAGGCTCATCAAGGTTGTCCCCCCGAGTACCAGGCACAGCACCGCAATGCTCCCGACTGTTAAACGTATGGTCTGCTGCAATCGTCGGATTCGTTTAAGGAGGATATCCGGCGTGATCCATTCCAGGCCGTTCACCTGGTAGCCCGACTGCGTCATCAACCGCTGTGCGCGGCGCAGAACCGCGTCAAACATCCGTGGATCGCGCACCCTGATGAACAGGGCATTCAGCGCATCCGGGGTCTGATCAATCCATTCCGACCAGTAGGTGGGCATACCTGCCGGGACAAAGACAATCTGATCCCCCAACGAAGCGCTGCTGTCCGCGGCCTCGACTTCGAGCAGGCCACCACCGGGGTCCACGACCCCGACCACAGTAAACGGCATATCCTTTAGGGAAACGGTATCTCCGGGATTCCAGTTCCAGGCCCGGCTCAGGGCCCGTGACACCACCAGCGAGCGCTGATGGGTCTGGACATCCCGCTCATCCAGAAAACGTCCGGACAACACCGGCCATTGCCTTACCTTGATGAACTGCGCATCGGTCATGACCACATCCACCTCCCGGGCGGTGCCGTAGGTCGGAACACGCTGCTTACGGACGCCGGTGACCACGGCATTTGTCAGGTTGGCCGCCAACATGCGCGCATGGTGTGCGCTGAGGGCCTTTTTTTCATCCGTCCTTTCCTGAACCACCGCAAACACATTGGCGCCGAATTCCTGCAGCATCTGCCGCGAGCGCTGCTGCAAGCCGCCCAACACGGCCACCAGCACGGTCAGCGCCGTGATGCCGACGCCGATTGCCATGAAAGACAAGCCGATCCGGCCCGGCTGCACCCGGATACCATCCCACACATCCCGCAGTGACGCTATGATGTGCCGTTTCATAACGCGCCCTCGATCAGGCGCCCATCCCGGCAAATCACATGCCGCGTGCCATAGGCGAGCAACGATTCATCATGGGTCACCAGCAGCACCCCGATGCCTGCTTCGTTAAGCTGTACAAAACAATCCATGACCACCCGCGCCGACGCCCGGTCGAGATTACCGGTCGGCTCATCGGCAACCAGCATCCGGGGACGCTGGGCAACAGCCCGGGCGATCGCTACCCGCTGCATTTCGCCGCCCGACAACACGCGCGCGGGCTGCAAGGCCACCGATCGCAGTCCAACCATCGTCAACGCCTCCATAGCCTGTCGGCGCGCATCCTCGACATCAACATCCAGGTAGCGGAAACGAAAGGCGACATTGTCCAGCGCGGAGCGGTGCGGCAACAGATAGAAATTCTGGAAGACCATTCCGATGTGATGTTTACGGATATCGCACAAAGCGGCTTCTGGCAGCTTGGAGACATCCCGGCTGTCGAAAAACACCTGCCCGGCACTGGGCACGTCCAGCAGGGAGGCCAGGTTCAGGAACGTCGTCTTTCCAGAGCCGGACGGACCGGTCACAATAACAAACCCGTCCGCATCCATGACAAACTGCACATCCTTCAGGACATGCACCGGGCCATGCGGCGTATCGAAGGAACGCGTTACATCCCGCATGCGCAGAACCATCTTTTTTTCCTCGCCGCCACCCGCGTTCATTCCACGACCACAGATTCTCCGGCCGACAGCCCGGCGAGCACTTCAAAATCCACTTCGTTGGCGCGCCCCAGTTCCAGCGGGCGGGTCTCGATACGGTGTCCATTCCGTACCCGGCAATGTGCCGTCCCGTTTTCCCACCAGACCGCCTGGCGGGGTATCTTCAGCGCGTGCGGATTGTCATACGAGAGCACCCGCACCTGTACCGACATATCGGTACGCAAGCGGGCATCCACGCTCTTCAGGGCCACCACCACACTGAAATATTTCT
>RZZM01000246.1 GCA_009929845.1 Spartobacteria bacterium | reverse complement strand
GTCGCCCCCTTCGCGGGGGCGTGGATTGAAACCTTACGAAGCGTCGGAATGAGGATTTCCCACGAGTCGCCCCCTTCGCGGGGGCGTGGATTGAAACCCAGCTCATGCCGGACCATGCAGGTAACTGGCCGGTCGCCCCCTTCGCGGGGGCGTGGATTGAAACTCCTGCTTGTGCACGACCTTGTCCGTCAGGAATGTCGCCCCCTTCGCGGGGGCGTGGATTGAAACGGACGACCACTGGCGCGACATGCGCGACAACGACGTCGCCCCCTTCGCGGGGGCGTGGATTGAAACGCGGAATGACCGAATTAAAGGCCCGTGGGTACAAAGTCGCCCCCTTCGCGGGGGCGTGGATTGAAACAAGCGTAAGCGTTGGAACGCACACTTCCCCCCTTGTCGCCCCCTTCGCGGGGGCGTGGATTGAAACCCCTGCACCGTGACGAGCCTTTAGAACTCGTTAAGTCGCCCCCTTCGCGGGGGCGTGGATTGAAACCTTGTAAGCCATTACTTGCCGTATCCGCCCTTGTCGCCCCCTTCGCGGGGGCGTGGATTGAAACCTCCGGGTGCATAAGGGTCCACCACATCTGCGCCGTCGCCCCCTTCGCGGGGGCGTGGATTGAAACTATGCTGATCTGTCCACAAAGGTACACTAGTATGTCGCCCCCTTCGCGGGGGCGTGGATTGAAACAGTCAAACGCCATCCTGCGCGGCAAGGCTGCGGCAGTCGCCCCCTTCGCGGGGGCGTGGATTGAAACAAATGAGGCGTAACAGGCTTTAAGGTTGTATTTGTCGCCCCCTTCGCGGGGGCGTGGATTGAAACCGCTTCTTCCCGGGTCATGCCGCCATCGAATTCCGTCGCCCCCTTCGCGGGGGCGTGGATTGAAACTGCTTTATCGTCACCTCGTACTTGCCCGGCGGCAGGTCGCCCCCTTCGCGGGGGCGTGGATTGAAACATGCCGTCGTTGGGGCACCATCCGTATATTGAGGTCGCCCCCTTCGCGGGGGCGTGGATTGAAACGACATGGCAACGGAAATCGTGAGCCTCATCGGAAGTCGCCCCCTTCGCGGGGGCGTGGATTGAAACCATGTGTCTATGTGGAGGTTATAACGGCAGTCCTGTCGCCCCCTTCGCGGGGGCGTGGATTGAAACTACTCCGGTTACTGACTTGCGCCACAGTTCCCGGGTCGCCCCCTTCGCGGGGGCGTGGATTGAAACACTCTTTGACCGTCCGCAGTTTTACCGTTCTTAGTCGCCCCCTTCGCGGGGGCGTGGATTGAAACACGGTCACAAGGCCGGATGTTCTGACCACAGAAGGTCGCCCCCTTCGCGGGGGCGTGGATTGAAACAATCAATATTGGTGGCATTAACCTTGACGTGATTGCAAGTCGCCCCCTTCGCGGGGGCGTGGATTGAAACCGTTGTGGCCGGGTTCTATTATGAGCCTTTTTGGGTCGCCCCCTTCGCGGGGGCGTGGATTGAAACAGCATGATTGGCTCCTCCGTTCGTATGCGATTGCGTCGCCCCCTTCGCGGGGGCGTGGATTGAAACTCTCAATCTGCAAGCCGTTATAAACATGCCGCCATGTCGCCCCCTTCGCGGGGGCGTGGATTGAAACAAAGACAGGCATATCGTAAACGGTCAGGCCGCTGGTCGCCCCCTTCGCGGGGGCGTGGATTGAAACGCGTCCTTTTGCGCCATGTACTGGTCGTGCAGAGGTCGCCCCCTTCGCGGGGGCGTGGATTGAAACGGGTCATAAGGCGGCTGGCTTATTGCATCAGCAAGTCGCCCCCTTCGCGGGGGCGTGGATTGAAACAAATGCTCTTCCAGTATCAACACGCGCCCATGCTGTCGCCCCCTTCGCGGGGGCGTGGATTGAAACTGCATTGCTTGGAATGCTCTGGCCGGGTACTGCCAGTCGCCCCCTTCGCGGGGGCGTGGATTGAAACCGGTCACGACCGTCGTTCCGGCTGGATTTCGGTAGTCGCCCCCTTCGCGGGGGCGTGGATTGAAACGTCTATAGGGGAGGGGGCCAAAATCTGGACCGGGTCACCGATACGTAAGCGGGGCGAAAATACCCTATCGTGGCCGGATGATGATGCTGGATGTGAACCGTAAACAGGTCCGAGACGTCGGAATATCCTTTAAAAACCGCTTTTTTATAGACGTGCCGGACTGGGTCGATGACACGGCGCATGACGCGGTTGTCGAAGACGCCCTGCGCCTGTGGCTACGGAAACGGGCCAGGGAAGATGCCGATACCTTTTTGAAGAAGTATAGCTCCCAGACAGGTCTGAAGCCGAAGGGCCTGCGTGTGCGTGACCAGAAGCACCACTGGGGCCTTTGCGGTAAGGGCAAGACCATCTACATCAACTGGAACCTGATATTCGCACCAAAGCCGGTTCTGGAATATGCCGTTGTCCACGAACTATGCCACCTGCGCTATCGCGACCATAGCGACGGTTTCTGGGGGCTAGTCGAAGCTATCCTGCCAGACTACCAGCGCCGAAAAGCCTGGCTTGACCGGAACGAACACCTGCTGGGGCTGAACTACCTGCCGACCGCTGCTGTCGATCAGCGGCACAGAAAAATTCCCGAATTCTGTTATCCACAGCAGCAGGCGGCGCTAAATAAACCCGACATTCACGGCATCGACATTGTCGCTTACAGGCATTAAACCGCTGGCCATGCACATGAGCGCGCCATGACCAATCGGCATCTTCAAATTTTCCAACATGCCGAAGCCCTTGAAATTGGCGTTTTGCACCGAAGCCGTTTTTTTGATCTCTATCGGGTAAAGCGTTCCGCTTTCCTCGATCAGTAAATCGACTTCCCGCTTGTCCTTGTCCCGGTAGAAATAAATGCGGGGGCTGCGACCGTTATGCAGGTACGATTTTATAACTTCTGAAATGACCCATGTTTCAAACACAGCGCCAGACATGGCACCACGCTCAAGCACATCGGGGTTGAGCCAGCCGGTCAGGAATGCACAAAGCCCCGTATCCATGAAATACAGCTTGGGCGTTTTCAGCAGCCTCTTTGTTCGGTTGTTGAAATAAGGTTGCAGCAAATACACCACGCCAGAGGCATGAAGAACGTCCAGCCATGTTTTGATGGTTGGCTGCGTGACCCCTACATCGCGGGACATATCCGCATAGTTCACCAGCTGGCCAGTGCGGGCAGCAGCGATCTGCATGAATTTGTGAAAGGCGGCAGTATCGGAAATATCCAGATATTCCCGCACATCGCGCTGGATATAGGTTGTAACGTAGGAGCTATAAAACCGCTCCCAGTTTTTATCATTGCCCTGGACTACCATATCGGGATACGAACCGCGCCAGATTTTATGAAACACCTCTGGCAGTTTCAAAGCCTTGGCGGTTTTCTGTCGCGCTTTTATAATATCCAGCTTCGGCAAAAAAGGCGGATCATCGCTGCGGCCTTGTTCTTCGGCCAATGAAATACCTTGAAGTTGTAAAACTGCCACGCGACCGGCCAGAGACTCTGTAACGTTTTTCATCATGTCGAATTGCTGCGATCCGGTCAGCCAGAGCAGGCCGTTCTTTTTTTCCTTATCGACCACCATCTTTATATAGGGGAACAGATCAGGGGCGTATTGCACCTCATCTATGAGGGCAGGGAGTTCCAGCCGGTCTAAAAAGCTGGCGGGGTCTTGCTGTGCGGCAAGGCGCGTATTTAAATCATCCAGAGTCACATAGGAACGCGATTCTTTCTGCAAGTCCTGCAATAAAGTGGTTTTCCCGACCTGACGCGGGCCGGTCAATAAGACGACCTTAAAACTCGCGCTGGCATCGAGGATAGATTGCCCTAATGTTCGTTTGATCGTTTCCGCCATTTTTCGTCCAATCTAAAGTGTAATCTTAGATTATCCGAAACATGGCAAAATCTCAACCGGAGAAATTACAGGTAAACCTGCACCGGTTTTAAGACCGTTTACGATTACATATCTGTGGCACGATTGAAAAATAATCCATACCGTAATAGACTGCTCTGGTGCAGTAGAATTCTGGTAAAAAAGCCTGAAAGGCCGGAATGGTGGCCTTTTGAAATTCGAATTGGCGTTTTCGATTTTGGTCTTGCGCCTTATTCCGCCAGTTCGAATCCCGTAGGGCGGACAACGTCCGAAGAAATCCGAAAAACCTTAAAAAAATAGCCACTTTGGCGGCATTGTTGATCCAATGCCGTCCAGCACAATTTCGCCAAATCCGGAAAATTTGGGGGTATCGGTCGGGGGTATCTTTACCGCGGATCGTAATCGCGTTCGCCGATGGACCATTTAATGCGTTTGCGCGAACGCGGGTCCTTGAACTCGATTTTCGTTGTTCCGAACAGCGCTTCGTTCTCGGGGACTTCGGTGGCCTGGTGAAGCTCGGGGGAGACATGAGCCCACAGATTGACCTTTCGTCCGCAGGTATAGTTAATGATCTCCACGCCGAGGATGTGTTGCCGCGCCTCGTCCTCGGAAAGCCCGGAAACGGAGGCGAATGTGTTGCTCAGCCAGTTTGTGAACGTTTCGACCGCGGCTTCGCCGATGCCGGGAGGGAGTTCTTCAGCCAGTTTTGGCATTGGTTCAAGGCCCGCTTCGTTGTTCAGTGATGTTCCATAATATCCCGCGTTCCCGCTGTCAACGGGAAAGAGACGCGGGTGCAGGGACTGGGCCTGGCTGCGACGCCGCAATGGCTCGTCGGCAGGCGTTCTCGCTTTCGAACAGGCCGTAGCCTGCGCGGTGGGGGCTCCCGGGCGGCTTTGCGGCCCTTTACAGCGGCTGCTGCCGTCTTACTTCTGTTATCATGAAGTGTATCCGGTTGTTGACAAGGCGCATTATTCGCGCCGGAATGCAGGAGCCCGTCGTTATGGCCGCCGTGATTTTTCTCGCGGGCGCTGTCTGGTCTTTTCTGGAAATTGCGGATGAGGTCATGGAGGGGGAGAGCCGTTCCATCGATACGCTCATCCTCCTTTCGCTCCGCAATCCGGACGATTTGTCCGATCCGCTCGGTCCGCCATGGCTGGAGGAAACGATGCGCGATTTCACCGCTCTCGGGGGAGTCGCGGTTCTAACCCTTCTGACCCTTTTCTCGGTCGTTTACCTGTTTATCCGTCGGCAGAGCGTCCAGGCGCTTTTTATCGTTATTACCGTGGTTACGGCGACAATCCTCAACAATCTTCTCAAGTGGGGGTTTGACCGCCCGCGACCCGATCTTGTGCCGCACGGCAGCATTGTCTATACGGCAAGCTTTCCGAGCGGCCATGCGCTGACGTCGGCGACCGTGTATCTGACGATCGGCGCATTGCTTGCGAGTGCACACCGCGAAAACGCGATCAAGCTATACCTGATTGGGGTCGCGGTTCTGCTTGCGGTTCTTGTCGGCGTTAGCAGGGTCTATCTTGGCGTTCACTGGCCGACCGACGTGCTGGCGGGGTGGATGGCCGGAGGGGCGTGGGCGCTGTTGCTCTGGCTCGCGGCCCGCTGGCGCACGGGCGGACCGGGGTCGCGGTTCTAGTCGGAAAAAAGCTTTTACACTTTCCTTCGTCTCCATCGCTCCTCAACGACGTCCCAAAGGCGGGATGCCAGGCTGACGTTATCAAAGCGGTCGATCTCCTGAATACCGGTCGGCGATGTCACGTTGATTTCCGTCAGGTAGCCGCCGATGACGTCGATTCCTGCAAAGACCAGGTCCCGGCGAGAGAGTTCCGGCCCGATCCGCGCGCAGATTTCCCGGTCGCGTTCGGTCAGTTCGGCCTTCTCGGCGCGCCCGCCTGCATGCAGGTTCGCGCGGGCCTCCCCGGCGGCCGGGAGGCGGTTGATTGCGCCGGCGGGCGCGCCGTCTATCAGAATGATCCTTTTATCGCCTAGCCGGATATCAGGCAGGTATTTCTGGACGATGACTGGCTCCCCGGACAATCGTGCGAACATTTCCAAAAGCGCATTCAGGTTGTCGTTGTCGGGAGTGATGTGAAAGACGCTCGCGCCGCCGCATCCGAAAAGCGGCTTGATGATAATGTCGCTGTGCTGCGCGCGAAACCTTGCGACTTCGGCGCGGTCGGCAGTTATCAGGGTGGGGGGCATGAGGTCGGGGAACCGGGTCACGAAAAGTTTTTCCGGTGCGTTGCGCACCTGAACCGGATCGTTGAAGACGCAGACATCACCGGAAATCATTTCCAGCAGGTGGGTCGCTGCAATATAGCTCATGTCAAACGGCGGGTCCTGACGCATCAGAATAATATCAAAACATGCGAGGTCCATCACGCGTGGATCGTCCATTTCATAGTGACGACCGCGTTCATGCCGAACGTCCAGACGCCGGATCCGGGCGTTGATGTTCCCGTTGTGAAGGAATAGATCGTTCGGGGTGTAATAGTGCAGGTCGTGGCCGCGCCGCCGGGCCTCGATGGCAAGGGCAAAGCTGCTGTCCGTATCGATATCGATTCTTTCGATTGGATCCATCTGGAGGACGACGCTCAATGACATATAGAATTCCTCCAATCGATTTTTTTTGGTAATATGGATCCCGAGCCGCGTTTGAAAACCTCTCAAAAAAAGGCAAGAATGTGGCAAAAACCGGAAAAAAGTTTCGTAGCTCTCTCTGTAAATCGCTATAATCCATGATCTAACCGTTTGAATTTAACTTAAAAAGCGAATGTTAATTGCTTTTTAATAAATTTGGCGACAAAATGGTCTTAGAAAGTGGCAAGTATGGCAATTCACTAATCCAATGTTTTTTATTCAAGGAGGAAAGAAATGAGGAAACTAGGAATTCGTATGGGTGCGGCGGCAACGGCTGGGTACATGCTTACGGCAAGTGCTCCGGCTCATGCAGGTAACACCTTCAGCGCGATCGCTGAAAACATCATCACTTCGGTCGAAGATCTTCCGGGTCTTCTGACGGGTCTTTCGTACATGTTCGGCATTTTGCTTGGTGTGCTGGGTATTCTGAAGATCAAGGACCACGTCGAAAATCCGGGCCAGACGCCTCTGAAAGATGGCGCGGTTCGTCTGGCGGCTGGCGGTGCGCTTTTTGCTCTGCCGATCATCTTCGAATCGATGTTCGAAACGATCGGGGATGGCGCGACCGTTGACGCTGCTGAACTCAACAAGATCAACTTCAACGTCAACTGATCGTATTCAATCCATGCAAAAAGCCGGCGCAAGCCGGCTTTTTGGCTTTCTGGCTCTCTTGCATTTGTGATATTGCAAGGAATTTCAGGCTGGGTCCACAGTACCCGACTCCCTTTCACAAAGCACCGCATATCAACGATTTCCTGGGGATTTGGGTGGATAGTAGTGTGCGGAAGCACTCGAATATTTGCGC
>RZZM01000680.1 GCA_009929845.1 Spartobacteria bacterium | reverse complement strand
CCTCAGGACGCCGAGCAGGCTCGCGATCTTCGGAGTCGAGAAATATTTTAACCCATTGTTCTGCATGAATAAAGCGGTTTCCGTTCAGGCACTAATTACAGAATAAGTTCTGTTGCTACACGGAAAGCACGTAATTATAAAGTAGACGGGATTTATACCTATGAACAACAACGAGAAACTATCAGAGATCAGGGGCATTAACGCTGCACTTAACACTGGAAAAATATCTAGCGAACAGTTTTCTATCCTATCCGAAGCTTTGCAGCGGAGTGATGCCGAGTATTTCCAAAAAAAAGTCGAATTTGGGCTTAGCACGATAGCCGTGAGGAGAGAGATTAAATTCGAGCTTCCAAGATTACGCCGTAACCATGAGGCCCCGTTAAAAGCGAGCACTGCCTTTGCAGAAAAAACTTTAAAAGAGAAAAGTCTTGCTCTAGCAATCGGTTTGAACTTTATATTTCCTGGCCTTGGGTACTTTTACTTATCTGAAATTTATCGCGGAATCTTAGCTTTATTTATCACGCTGCTTTTGGTAATTTTTTCATTTTCCTCCCCAATTTCTTTTTTAATGTTCGGTATATGGCTTCCCTTATCACTGATTCTCTTCTTTACTATTGACATGATCATCTTGCACAGGAAGTACACTAAAAAACTCCAGGAACAAACCATGAAACCTTGCCCCCATTGCGCGGAGCTTATTCTAAAACAAGCCATGAAATGCAAGCATTGTGGTACTGCTCTCGCATGACGGTAAAGTTGCATCTGGACTAGCCCAGCACCTTCCCAACAAGCCGCACTCCAAAATCCAGCGTCATTTATCTTGTTGGGCCGTTCCCGAGTCGTAGGCGGCTTCGCCATAACGACGCAGGGTATCTTCGGGATCATTAAGTCGACCTAGACCAGACTTGCCGGCCGCTCGGCTCGCTCTCGACCTGCTCCGCCATCAAACAGCGCACCCGCCGCCGGCCTTCAGCAAGCCCCGCGAACCAGGCATCGGCCTCGGCCGTGCCCAGCGTATAGGGGCAACGCGCCTGCACCTGCTCAAGCATCGAGCGCATTCCGGCGCGGGCGCCCACTTTGTAGGCCGGCGAGCACGGGTCCCGCGGAACCTCGAAGGTCGCGGCCATCAACTCGTCCACCATGGGTAATTGCCTCATGTCGCACCTCTTGCACGCTCGGTTTCCTCCTGGGCCAGGTTCCAGACCCAGTGCTCGGGCATCGGCGTTCCACTCCTCCAACTGCTCGACAATCGCCTCGGAGTCCATCCCGGCGAAGACCTCTTTGTAGAGGGCGCGTTGCTCGGAAGTCATGGCGCGGCCTCCACGGTCGGCGGATCAGCCTCCACGGTCGGCGGATCGATCTCCTCGTAGGGGTTCCCATCAAAGAGCTTGGCAAATGGCGGTAAGCGTCCGGCAAACTACCGGATTACCCCTTCCCGTTTCAGGTCGTCCATTTTCAGATTGTGGGGCAGCAGCGCCGCGACTGCTTCGGGGGACTT
>RZZM01000245.1 GCA_009929845.1 Spartobacteria bacterium | reverse complement strand
TATCTCCGTGCACTCCGTGTACTCCAGCGAAGCGGGTGGTAAAGAAATCGCAGTGCTTAATCTTGTTGAGAATTTCGGTTGCGGCTCTGCTGCTCCAGGAATTTTGTGCCTTTTGTGACTATTTTGAACGATTTTTGCCGAAAAATACCCATTCTTTCCCCCATTTCCAATCCGCGTTCATCCGCGCCCATCCGTGGCAAAAGAAAGTTCTTTTGAGAAGTTACCCCGGATTTTCTACAAGACGCCCCGGATGGCTTCCCAGGTCCGGCGTATGGCCTCCGCGGCGGGACTTTCTCCCATTTCAAGCACGGTTTTCCCCTCCATGAGGGCATAGTGTACCGTACGGTCAAAGGGGATTTCGCCCACTACGCGAGTGCCTTTTTCTTTGGCAAGCGTGTGAATCTGTGCGGCCTGGTCGGCGTTCAGGTCGGCTTTATTTATGACAATGGCGGATGGCACCCTGAAATGCCTGCACAGGTCCAGCGCGCGTTTCATGTCGTGCACGCCCGAAACCGTCGGTTCCGTCACAATCAATACCGCGTCCACGCCGGTTATCGAGGCAATAACCGGACAGCTTGTGCCCGGCGGCCCGTCGGCGATGATGCGCCCGATCCGCAATTCCCGCGCCAGTTCCGCCGCCCGGTTCCGTACCTGCGAGACCAGTTTGCCGGAATTTTCCTGCGCGATACCCAGCCGGGCGTGTGCCATGGGACCGTACTCGGTTGTCGAGGTATACCAGGCGCCTGTTATTTCCGTATGCATGGTGATGGCCCCGGCGGGGCAGACATGTTTGCAGAGCGTGCAGCCTTCACACGCCATCTCATCCACTTCGTAGTGATAGTCGCCGTCCGCCACCTGGTGAATGGCGCCAAAATGGCAGGCCACGGCGCATTGGCCGCAACCGAGACATTGATCCGGATTGATGGTTGCCTTCATGCCGCCAGGATATTCGTGCTCGTCACAAATACGAGGCTTGAGCAAAAGATGCAGGTCCGCCGCATCCACGTCATTATCGGCAATCACACTGCCGCCAGCCAATTGTATGAGTGAAGCGGATATCGAGGTCTTCCCCGTACCTCCTTTCCCGCTGATTACCGCGATTTCTCTGCTCGTTTCGGAATCACCGTGCGCGAAGTCCTCTGTCGCCGTCGCATCGGCCGTTGGGGCGATGTCCACGGGCGCGGGGGGAGCGACGGTCCCGGCCAGTTTCCTGATTTCATCGAAAATGGCGCGCATGTTTTCGCGCATTTCCGGAAACTGTTCCGCGATGATTTCGCCGCGCGAATAGCTTTCGGCGTAGGCCCGCTGGAAGGGAATGCGGCCCACCACCGGGACGCCAATCCCGTCGGCATAGTCGGCGATCAGGGGGTCGTCGCCATCTGACCGGTTGATGACAATGCCGGTAGGAACCCTCATCTTCAGCGTGAGGCTCACGGCCAGTTTGAGGTCATGCAGCCCAAAGGGCGTGGGCTCCGTCACCAGGATCGCCACATCCGCGCCGTCCACTGCTTCAACCACCGGACACCCGGTGCCGGGGGCCGCGTCCATGATGCTGATCGCCTCCGGGTCGATGAGTTTTTTAAGTTCCTTGATCACCGTGGGGGCGGAAGGCTCCCCAATGTTAAGCAATCCATCGGCGAAGAAGAAGCCGGCATGGTCCGGGGCGATGCGTACCTTGCCCATGGCAAAGGGTTGTTCCGTCAGGGCATTGTGCGGGCAGACATACGAACAGACTCCGCATGCATGGCACAGGTCATTGAACAGCAGCACCTTGCCCTTTGCCACGGCAAGGGCGTTGTAGGTGCAGGCTTCCGCGCATATGTCGCAGCCCGTGCACTTTGACGCGTCCCAAACCGGTTTGAGCACATGCACGATCTTCTCTTCCGTGAAAACGGGGCGTACAAAAAGGTGACTGTTCGGTTCCTCAACATCGCCATCAAGCAATTGCACGTTTTGATTAAGCTGGGACAAGGTCCAGGCCAGGTTAACGGCAAACGTGGTCTTGCCGGTACCTCCCTTTCCGCTGGCAATACATATATTCATCCTGTCGGGTCTTTCTCTGTTGTCGGGTTATTTATGTTTTTTGAATCAAAATAATGCAACTGGTTATCCTTGCGAACCGGGACAATCCGGCCGGTGTGGGTGAGTTTGCCGAGATACTTGGCCACTTCATTCAGATGCATGCCGAAGGCCTGCGCGATATCTGTCGCGGTGCAGGGCCGCCGCTTGAGCATGGCCAGTATCGTGAATTCGTTTACCCGAACCTGGCTGTCCCTGTCCGCGGAATAGTCGGCGATCACTTCGCCCGGCGGCTCAAACAGGTCTTTGAGCGCCGCCATCTGCGCGGCAGAGACCGCGGCGGCGATTTCTTCGGCGGGTGGACGCACGGCGGTATTGAGCTGAACGCGTTCCGGGTGAATGTCCTTGACAAGCGCGGCGATTTTTTTCACGTCCGCCGGGATTGAATTCAATCCGGACACCAGGAACACCTCCACCCAGATTTCCCCGTCGTACATCGCGCGGAAGGCCTTGATGCCCTCATGCATTTCATCCAGGCGCAGGGTGGGGTGGGGGCGGTTGACCCATTCCAGGGAAGGCTGATCCCAGGCGCTCATGGAAATCTTGACCACCTTTGCGTGGGCGGCGCCTTCGCGCACCTCCGGCAGACGCAGCATCGAGCCGTTGGTCAGGAGGACGGATGGGATTGCGCTGTGGTCGTTTACCCAGGCCAGCACGTCACCAAAACGGCTGTGAAGCGTGGGTTCTCCGGACCCGGAGAGGGTAATATAGTCGGCCTTGCTGCCGTCGTCCAACCAGGACGCCAGTTCACGCAGCGCGTCGGCGGTCGGCACATATTCTCTGCGCTCAACCGTAGTGTTCAGCGTGGGGCCCAGTTGGCAGAAGACACAGTTGAAACTGCACGTCTTGTACGGGGTCAGGTCGACGCCCAGCGACCGCCCGAAGCGCCGGGAAGGGACTGGACCGAACAGATACGTATAGGGTTCCTGTGGTTGCATGATGGTGTCATCGCCGTCCGTATTGTGGACAAGTACGGACGGCGACCCTTCTTGTTTTATGGATGCGTTACTTTGCGGGGCTCTCCAGTTCATCCATACGCGACTGGATGTTTTTCAGCGCGTCGGAAAGGTACCGGGACTCCTGCTTGAGCGCGTTGAGTTCCTCTTCCGCGGTTGGGGCCGCGCCGTAGTAGGCGGGGGCCGCGTAGGCGGGAGCGCCCGGGCCCCATCCCCGTCGGTTTCCAAACCCGAAGCCGCGTCCGAAACCGCGCCCGAACCCGCGTCCGGCGCCCCGTCCCCGTCCACCGCCAAACCCGCCTGCGCTCGCATAGCCGGGCGCGCCCGCACCGGCGCAATACCCGGCCTGCCGTCCTGTCATTGGACCCATTCCCGCGGGTCCTGTTCTATCTCCTGCCGGCATGATCGTACTCCTTTCATTATATGTGGGTTACATTCAGCGGTTACGCCCGCCACCCTGGCCCTGGCCGTTGCCCTGGCCCGCGCCGCCGCGCGGCGTGCCCTGGCCAACGCCTGAGGGGTTGCCTTTCGCCTGTCCCATTCCCCGCCCGGTCTGCGGGCCCTTGCCTTCTGGTCCTGTTCCGTCGCCTCTTGGCATGATGTGCCTCCATTTCTTCTGTTTTGATTTCCGGAATCCCGGGAGGTCCCGGTCTTCCGACTGTTCATTCATCCTCTACGTCCGTATCCGTGGCGCCGCCGCCCGTGTCCGTGTCCGCCGCGCCCGCGCCCCATGCCCGGTTCGTCATAGAATTCAAGGGGCGCGCCGCCCGGTTGCAGGGCAAACGCCTGTCCCTGCACAATGGCGGTGGCGATTTTTGAGCGTCCGCTCGCCAGCAGGCGGGCCACCGTGGGTTGCGAAATCCGCATCTGTTCCGCCGCCTCGGACTGCGTGCGCCCTTCCATATCCACCAGGCGGATCGCCTCCATCTCATCCAGGTGAATATTCGTGACGCGAAGTTCAGAGAGGGGAACCCCCGCCGGTTTGAAAAAATTAACCTGCTGACGGTATCCTATTCGTCTGCCCCGCGGCGGTCTTGGCATCTCTCGGCTCCTGTTTTTCTTTCCTGGTATTGGTTTACGTTATGAATATATATTCAAAACAGGGCCCTGTCAAGCCGTGGAGCGTAAAAAATACATTTATTTTATGTTTATCTCTTCAGGCGTTTTGTGCGCAGGGTCAAGTCCTGATTTACTTTTTGGTCACCTACACCCTAACCACCTACCACCTAATCCCCGCCGCCAATGAATCGGCAGTATTCTTCCTGCACCCGATGTATATAGCCGGGGACCATCTCGATGAGGCGCGCGTCTTTCCACATGAAGGGGTGGTGAGAGGCCGCGATGACCTGGCAGCCGGTGGCGCAGATCGCGGCAAACCCTTCCCGAAGGCGATGAACCCCGTCGGCGTCCTGCCCGGCTTCCGGTTCATCCACCAGCAGCACATCGCCTGCCTGTATCGGCAGGGTGTTCAGCGCCACTTTCATGATCTCGCCATGCGACGAAAAGATGCCGCGCGTGCGCAGTACCATATTGCGCATGTTGCCCACGGCGCCGGTGAACGAGTGCGGATTCATGGTCTCGACATTGAAATAATGAATGGTCCCTCTGTTGTCCGTGCCTATTTCGCACTCTTTACATGTGTTCAGCGCCCGCAATATGGTGCTTTTCCCGGAGCCGTTGGGTCCGGCCAGCACGTTGAAACCGGGCGAGAACTCCAGGGTTTCCGGCGCCTTGATCTTTACGCTGTGTGAAAAGCAGAATGTAATCCGCGAAATCATTGAGGCCCTTCCATCGGGTTGCGTTTCGCGCAAATCACGACAAAGCCGCCCTTGCCATATCCCGTTTCCGCGGTCTCGGGGGTGGTTATGTCTTCGAAGTCACGAAACAGGGTCTGCCGGTACTCGAATGTGTTGAATCCGGCGGTGGTCATCATCGCGCACAGGTCCGCGACCGAATAGAAGCGGGCATCCCGGTAGAAGGGACTTTCGTCCCGGTGCGCCTCGTATTTTTTGCCCAGAAAACTTTCACGATCGACAAAGCCTGTGACCAGCGCCCCGTCAGCCTTCAGCACGCGGCGCGCTTCATGAAAGACCTGTTGCGGGTCCTTGACAAAGCAGATGGCCGTGACCAGCAGGACCAGGTCGTAGGCGCCGGATGCATATGGAAGCGACTCGCCATATCCCTCCACCACGTTGAGGCCCCGTTGCCGGGCGATTGCGCGCATGGCGGCTACCGGCTCAACACCGTCCGATATGCCGAACGGGGTTGAGAAACGTCCGGTTCCCGTTCCGATTTCCAGGGCATGTTCATAGGGGGGCAGGGTGGCCAGGATTTCCTGTATGGCGTTCAGTTCGGAGGTATACACGGCATCATGTCGATCAAACCAGTTATCGTACCGCGCGGCGAGGTCCTCAAACGGATTCATCGTGCCGCTCCCACTGTTTCATGGCGTCCCGACAGGCAAAGACCACGGTGTTGTCGGATGGCTTGGCCGCCAGTTCCGGATGGGTGGCATATTGATAATTTACAAGATCGTCCACGGTAGCGCCCATCTGGATGGCCAGCGAGATAAAATCCACATGGGCCGCGGCGCACAAGCCCTTCCGGAGGATGCTGCCTCCGATGAGGTTGCGGTTTGCGCGATCGAAAACCAGCTTGGTGTGAATTTCACTGAGTCCATCCATCATCGGGTAGCGGTCGTGTACCTTGGAGCATCCGCAAACAACGTCCATCCCCGCATCCCTGGCCATGGCTTCGGTCATACCCGCCGAGCCGGTGGACCACTCAAACGCGGTCGAGGCGTTGGTGTTGATGACGCCGGGGAAGGTAACGTCGTTGCCCAGGATGTTCTGCGCCGCCACCCGGGCCATGAAGGTGGCGTTGGTGCCGAATTCGCCCCGCGTGGGTTGGCCGTTGATATATGACAGCTTTGCCGCGCAGTCCCCCGCGGCATACATGTTCGGGTGGCCCGGAATGCGCATGGCGCTGTCGGTCACAATGCCATAGGGCGATGTGGCAAGCCCACTATCCTTCGCCAGCTCTGTGTTGGGCACTACGCCCACAGCCAGCACAACCAGGTCGGCCTCCACGCGTCGATCCGCGTCCAGGCGCGCGGCACATACCTTGCCGTTGTTCTGTTCAAAAGCCATGACCTTGCTGCCAGTCAGCAGGCGCATGCCCTTTTCGGTCAGTGTGGTTTCAATGGGCGCGATAAATTCCGGTTCCGAGGTCATCATCAGGATGTGCGGGAGCATTTCAACCAATGTAACGTCCATACCGGCGTGGTGGAGGGCAATGGCCACTTCCACGCCGATGTACCCGCCACCGACCACTACGGCGCGACCGCCCTGTTCGGCCCGCTGCCGGAGTTGTTCCAAATCCCGCAGGGAACGCACCGGCACAATACCCGTGGCGTCAACGCCGGGGATCGGCGGAACCAGCGGGCGCGCGCCCGTCGCCCACACCAGGTGATGGTATTCATACCTTTTGCCGGAGGCAGTTTGGAGGGAGGAATCTTCGGCATCGACCGATACCACCTGGTCGACCACCAACTCGGCGCCGAAGTCCGTCACGAGGGTATTGGGTATCTGAAAGGCGCGCAGCGGATTGTCGTCGCCGATCCCGTAGGGAATCGCGCAGCGGTTTACATTCACCTCTTCATCCTTGATCAGTGTGACGGATAAACTTTTTTCGGAAGCGTGCAGGGCGTGTACGACAATGCGTCCGGCCGGACCGCCGCCAATGATAACTACATCTCTTTTCATGGGTATCCCTTATAACTTGCCATTCGGCTTGAATCAGAAACGGACGTGCGGCTATGAACTATACGGACAGGTTCCGGTGCTGCAGGTTCCAGTGGAGCAGCTTCCCAGGTCACAGGAACTTCCGCCTCCGGAAGGAACCGAAGCGCTGAATGTCGAAAGCAGTTTCCGGGTCTTTTTGCTGCCGCAGTTTGGGCACTTCCCAGGTTTCTCCTCGCTGTTTTTAGCCAGAAATTCAAACGTCTCTTCACATTTTTCACATTGGTATTCGTACAGGGGCATGATGCGTTACTCCTTATTGCCTGCCTGAAGCAGGCGGTCTATTTCTGTGGTATACGTACTCTTGGGGCTGAGACCGATCTTCCGGTTCACTTCCCGGCCCTGCATAAAGAATAGCACGGCGGGTATTCCGCGAATACTGTATTTGTGCGCAAGTTCCGGCGCAAGGTCGAGGTCAACCTTGCAGACGGTGGCCCGTCCTTTGTATTCTTCCGCAAGCTCATGTATGGTCGGGCTGAGCCTGCGGCAGGGCGGACATGAATTC
>RZZM01000244.1 GCA_009929845.1 Spartobacteria bacterium | reverse complement strand
GGCAGGCTAAAGCCTGTACAACGAACGGTGAAACCTGAAACGTGCAACCTGCAACCACCGCCCGCCGACACCTTGGTGTCACGTTAACTTCCACGAGGTAAGGAGTTCTGACCGGTCGAACTAAATGCCGGCATCCACGCGGCGGCATTGCGCCTCGTAGATCTTGCCTTCGCCAGCCCGGAAGCGTATGCGGATCATGCCGGCGGACGCTTCGCCCAGGACACGCACCGTGGTGCCCGCGCGCAGGATACCAACCTTGCGGTCGGCGTCTTTCAGCGAATAGACAGCAATGCTTTGCGCCAGTGTGAGATCCTGTTCCTCGACAGCGGCCGATTCCTCCGGCTGAAGGGCCTGTGCCGTGCGCAGGGATATATCGGGCGGCGCCTGGGCGGGGGATTGGGGCGCATTAGGCAGGATACCGGCCCGCTGCTGCATTTCCTGCATCCGGCTGACATTCGGGGCCCACCCTCCGAGTTTATTGCGCTTGGCCTCACGCTCGAATTTATTCAGCCGCCATTCAAAGACCTTGGCGCTCGTGCCGTCCGGCAAGTCTACCTTGTTGCCGAAGACACGCGCCAGTCCATTGGCCACCAACGCCTCCGCCAAATACTGATCGCCCACCTTAACCATGGAATAGCGCCGCTTATCCTGACTACGTCCACGCGCATCCGCATGTTTGGTGTAAAACGTAAAACCCTTCTTCAGGAATTTTTCAGTGAATTTTGTGGCCTGCTTGCCCAGTTTGACCACTTCATCGGGCGTGATCCCGAAATAATCGGCCTGTTCCTGCAGCCGTTCAGGCAGGCTGTCCTCGGATTCCGGCGTATCCACAAAATAGAGCCGCAGGAGGTAATAGCGGTTGCGCCCGCTGTCTGTTTTGTATTTTACATGGAAACTGTCCCCGTCATTGGAAGGATTCGGGTCCAGTTCACAATCCTCATAGGTCCGCCACTTTCTTGCATGAGCGGATGGAATGAGTGATTGGGAGAGCACAACGGTCAGCAGGCATGTAGTCAAATATTTCATCATCATGGGCGTATAGTACACCAGGAATGAAAATTTGAAAACCCCATCAGGCCTGTAAATCCGCCTGTCCATTGGAATTGACCAGGATCGTTGTGGGCAGGCTCTCGGTGACTTCCGTGCAGAATGCGTAGAAATTGGCGGCCCCTTCGTCCGGAATGCTGAAGCCCATAAAAACAACACTGGCGTTCCGTGAATAGTTAGGCATCACCTCCTTAACAGGGTCCTTTGACACAATCACCACCACTTCGGCATCAATACGCGCCGCCTCGGCAAGCGCCGTCAACGCCCGATGGGCCGGTTCACGTCCAGCCTCGTCCGCCACCACACGCAGTATCCGGATGTGCGTTCGGCTCCACTCCCAGCTCTGCGTAAGCAGGTGGGACAGGATAAGCATGAGTGACCCGTTTTCGCGTCCACGCCACCAGATATCCACGCGCCGCGGGAACTGAAGCTGAACCCCCTTGTCGATCACACACAGGGCACTGAGGCCCAAGCGCCTGATATCGCGCAGGTGCTGTACAAAGGGACGTACCCGCGCGGCCTCCCGCGGCCAGCCCATCACGATGGTATTCGGCTTGATCGGCCCGATGGAATGCGTCTGGAGCATGACGCGAATCCCTTCGTCGAAATCCCGTGTAACGACCACCTCCGGATAGACACTCAGTCCATGCTCATGGACAAACCGTTCCGCGCGCTCCCGGGCTTCATTTCGCGTATCCGTCATCTCTTCCAGGTTACCCTGCATAAGTTCCGCCATGGAGACAATACCGCGCCGCGCCTCCATCCAGACCGCAAAGTGCAGCAGGGTCAATCGTGTTTCCGGATTGCCCGAGAGGACCAGGAAGGTGGGCCGCCAATTTTTTGGATGTACGGAAAAGGCCCGCAAGCGCCAGAGATTGCGGGTGACCAGCGAGAACACGAATCCACGGCGGGCGTCACCGAAACCAACCTTGTAGGCGCGACGGCTGATATATACATAAAGAAGGACCACCACGACCAGCGCCATGACCGCCGCCCTGGCGTCGATCAGGAACATCACGGCGAGGCAGGCCAACGCGCCCAGCAAGGCCGTGGACCAGTGGAAGAAGCGGAAACGCGGACGGAAGGACGGGTTGGAGCTGAACGACTCCACAAAGGCCGCCAGGTTCACCATTCCATAGGTGGAGAGAAAAAACATGGTCACCACCGACGCCACGAAATCAAACGCGTTCATGCCGGCCTTGCCGGAAGCCGCGGCCAACACCAGGAGGGTCAAACACCAGGTCAGGATGAGGGCCCGGCGGGGCTCATCGTTGGCGCCTCCCCCTTTGGCAAAGGGAGATAACACCCCGATCATTTTATCCCGCGACAGGGCCTGTAACACACGCGGCGCGCCCATAAACGAACCCACGGCGCTTGAGAGCGTGGCCGCGAAAACTCCGCCCACCACCAGGAATCCGGCGCCGAAAAGGGCATTGCGCACCAGCAATTCATAGGGACGGTCCACCAGGGCAGCCCGCGAAAACGCCCCGCCGCACAGCAGCATCTCCAGCAGGTAGATCAGGCCGCCGACAATAATGGCGGCGAAGGTGCCCCGCGCCAGCGAGCGGGCGGGGTCCTTGAGATCGCCGGACATATTGACACCCGCCATAATCCCGGTGACCGCCGGGAAATAAATAGCGAAAAGCACCCAGAAATTATAGTGGCCGGTGTACTCCGGGACCCAGTTTGCCGCGAAGGTTTCCGTGCGGAACATCCAAACGGCCCCGCCCATGAACGCGATAATCGAGAGCCCCAGCAGGGTCATTACCAGATATTGAATTTTTATGGCCCACCCCGCGCCGATATAGTTGATCACGAAAAGGACGACCGCGGTCAGCATGGCAATCCACACAAAATACTCACGCAGCAGGGGGAACGTCTGAACAAGGGATTCGGTGAAACCGAGGATATAAAACGGCACACTCAAGGCCTGCGCCATGAAGAGGGCCAGGCCGATTGAGCCGCCGAACCCAGGGCCCAGCACGCGCGAAATCAGGTAGTAGGCCCCGCCACCTTTCACGGGGGTGTTCGTAGATATGCCAGCCATCGAAGTCGCTGTCAGCACAGAAATACATTCTGCAATCAGGAGTATGAGCAAGGCATCGCGAATTCCGGCCTGGCCCACAACAAACCCGGCCCGCAGGAACATGATCACACCCAGGATCGTCAGGATCGAGGGCGTAAACACCCCGGCAAATGTGCCAAACTGATGTCCACGGGACCCGGTGTCAGCGTTATGCGGCATTCTCGTCACGCCTTTCACTCAACCAAAGCAACCAGATGCAGAGTTCATAAAGCAGGACCAGGGGAACGGCCATGATCAACTGGGTGATGACATCCGGGGGCGTCAACAGCATCGCCAGGATCAACAGGCCCACAATCACATGTTTGCGTTTGGCGCGCAATTGGGTGGATCGCAAAATGCCAAAACGCCCCAGGACCAGGATGATCACCGGCATTTCAAAGGCCAGGCCAAAGGCGATCAGCAATTGAGAGGCAAAGGCCACATAGCTGTTGATGGTCCACAACGGACGAATCCCCAGCCAGGTATGCCAGCGAAACATCATCTCCAGCGCCACGGGCAGCGTGATCGTGTAACCCAGCAACACCCCCAGGATAAACAACACAACCGCAAACCCCATGCACCGTCCGACAATACGCTTTTCTTTGGGTGTCAAACCCGGCGCAATAAAGTGACCGGCAAAGAAGATAAGAAATGGAGCGCTGATAATCAGGCCGCTCCACAGCGCCAACCGCATGGTTACCGCGAAGGCCCCCACCACCTCCATGGAAGGCAGAAAGGTGTCCGGATCATCCACCAGCGTTTTCAGGGGACGCTTCAGGAGCCCGAGAAAACGCGGCGCCAACGGCAACGACACAAGGAATGCAGCGCCGAAGGCGATCAGACAACGAGCGACCGCTTGACGCAAGTCCTCCAGGTGATCGAGAAACGGTTTTGCGTGCGGATCCGCCACGTCAACCAACGGGTCCATCATCCTTCTCCTTTGGGGATTCATCCGGAGTCGTTTTCGGCAACCCACTTCTGGACGGCTTTGAGGGTTCCGTGTCCGCATGCAGTATCTCGTCCGTGACATCACGTGCCGCGCGTCGAAACTCCTCGAGCATGTGCCCCAGGTTGCGGGCAATCCCGGGCATTTTTTTTGCCCCGAAAAGCAATAACAATACCGCGAGAATCAATATGATCTCACCACTTCCCGGCGAACCGCCAAATAAAAATGCCAACGTCATGTTCATCATGCCCACATGTTGATTGGGTTCCCCAAAAAACGCAAGCCTGTACAGCCACGGGGGCGCTTAGAAAATTTTCTCAAGGGTAATGGGCTGCTCATCCAGGAAAAAGGCGTCGTCCTTTGTTGCAGGCGACATCATGACCAGTAAGGGATCGCCAGCATGAGGGACGGTGGTTTTAACGTGCTGTGAGCGCAGGCCTCCCAGATACCAGCGACTGTCCGCCATATAGATTAAATCACCCTCATCGGCCTTCAAGGTGTCCATGACGGCGGGGGACAGGGAAATGACCCCCACAGGCAATTCCTCGGCCAATTTGATGTTCAGTCGTTTAGCCTTTTTCCCAACGGTATGATTGGGAACGCCCCCCTTGTAGGCAGCCATGGCTTCGTCGATGGTATCCACCGTCAACCCGGCTATTTTTTCCTTCGAGGCAGGCGCCGTCATATAGGTTACAATGATGCCGACCAAGGCCGTGACCCCCATGCCAAACAGCGCCCGCATGTAGATATAGACGCCGTTTTGCGGACCGGCAAAGAACGCCGCCATCGGCTTGATCATCTTGGTGAAATCAACGGGAATGCCGGTAAAGGGGATGTGGTCAAAGACCGTCAAGACCGTGATCAAACTGCCGGTAATCATCGAAATACAGGCCGCTTTGGCCGTAAACCGTCGCCAGAAGGCGCCCAGGAAGATGGTTGTGACAATCGACGGGATGATGATCATGATGCCTTTGTAATGAATGGACATCAGACTGCCCTGCTGTTTATTGAAGAGAATAACCAGCAGCACGCCGCCCACGGTCGCTAGCACCGAAGCCCACCGGGCCGCCTTGAGATAATGCCGGTCGTCGGCTTCTTTCTTGAAAATGGGTTTATAGATGTCATAAATCCCGATGGCGGCGCAGGCATTGATCAGGGTATCTATGGTGGACATGAGCGCGGCGGTCAAGGCGGCAATGACAAACCCGAAAACAACGGAGTTATGTCGCAAAGTCTCCCAGCAAACGACAAGAAAGGTATGAAAGGTGTTCTCGATATGAATGGGGTTCAGGCCCTCGAGCACCCCGCCCATCGCGGTTTGTTTCACGATGAGGGATTTGGCCACCCAGCCGACAGCGCCGACGATGATCGCGGACAGCGGCAGGGTGATCACGACATTGAACAGAGCCGCTTTTCGTCCGTCGTTGACGCTCTTGATGGCCAGGTAACGCATGATGAAGCCCTGGTTCATAAAAGTGAACGCAATACTTCCCGCCAGCGCCTCGCCCCAGAAAAGGCCGATGGTATTAAATTTGGGGTCCGCGGTCGGATGCACAAACGGCAGACGGTGGGAAACCGGCAGCCAGCCCCACCATTCCTGGAAGCCGCCCAGCGCGTAAATACCGGCCAGGATGGCGATCCCGCCGGCCACGTACAGCATAATCCCCTGGAACAGGTCGGTAAAGATGACCGCCGTCTGTCCGCCAAAGGTCACATATGCCCCGAGGAAGAGCGCCACAACCGGTATGGAGAAAATCTGCGGCACGCCGAACAGGCCTTCCAGGGCGATCCCGATTGTATACAGGTTGTAGCCGATATAGAAAAACATGTACGCCAGGATGATGACCACCGCGATGTAACGCGCGGTCTTGTTGAACCGCCGCTCAAAATATTCCGGAATCGACCGGACCCGGGCAAAATAGATGATGGGCAGCCAGCCGAACATGAAGAACGGGACAATGAACCAGTCATTGGTGTAGGTCATGGTACTGCTCATGCCCGTATTGAAGCCCTGTTCGGAGTATTTCAGGTAACTGTATGAGCCGATCCCCGTGGCCACCATGCTCGCCGCCGCCAGCCACCATGAAAAACGCTGGCCGCTATAAAAGAAATCGTTGATGTTCTTGCTGAAGCGCGCGAAGTAGGTGCCGAACAGGGATATGATAACAAAATAAAGGACGCAAATGACGCCGATAACCACTGTTGCCGCAACCGATAAATCCAGACCGAATCCTTGTTCCACAATGTACTCCCTGTGCTAGACCGCCCCGAGAAAAGGGACATGTAATGCCAATAAAATCCAAACCGCATGCAGAACGGCGAAAAAAATGAAGCCCGCGATCAGCACACCAAACCAGAACGTGTCCTTGCCCCGCCCCAACTGACAGGCCCTGTATCGCAGGATCACATACAAACCGATCAGAAAAACAATCAGGCCCATACCGTACTGGTAAAAATAACTCGTCCAGGGATTCCCCTCGCCAAGGGTGCGGAAGAGAAAGCGGGGAAAGCAATAAATAGCCGCCGCAATAACCGCAACCACCAGTAAAAATATCGCAACAGATTTTGCGCGGGGCGTTGATGTGGTATGGTCGTCCATATTCCTGCCTTTACTGCTTCAATTATTCTTATCAAACACCGCCGCAGCCTCGCTAACAGTGTCAAACACTCCCGTAACCTACCAAATTCGCCGGTATATGGATACCCCAAATCCCATTTTTTTTCTCTACGGTTGTTTGCTGGAGGACGGCCTTGTCCTCCAGGCCGAATTTTAATCTTGTTTTTGCCGTTTTCACTGTTCCCCAACCCTGAGGGGTAACCCATTTTGTTAGCCACGGACTTGTCACGCCGGAGGAACGTAGGCGAATGAACGCAGATGAACGCGGATAAAAGAATATGAAACAACCGTTATGAGAGGTTTGTTGTACAGGCGTCATCCCCGCCCGCCGTCCAGTCGCTGAGGACCCGCCTTCATATATTACGGCGGGCCAAGCAGCGACCCGCCCGAAAGAGGCATCCAAGCCGCCGGGAGGGTCATTGTCCTCAATGACCAGCGTACGCAGGGCACGGCGCAAAACGGCCGATTTCGGTGATAAATGCCAAAAAATTGCCGAAAACGGGCCATTTCGGCCTCTTTGGGCTTCGAAAATGCCCTCCATGGCCCCCCGGAAGGCCTCCACAGGCCAAAAAAAGGCTCTTGTGCAAATTTCATGGAGAGATGTGGATAAATGATGGTGATAATGAGGATGCAATTTGATATGCGTTCTGTATGAAAGCTACAAAAGAACACT
>RZZM01000679.1 GCA_009929845.1 Spartobacteria bacterium | reverse complement strand
CGATTATCGCATCAAACAAATCGAAGACGGCTGCGTTACTTACACATGGCGTGATCGCCAAAAAGTCGCAGTCATTCGCTCACAAGACCCTCCGGAAGCCACAGATGCGACCACACGCCCGCCCAAACTTACCGAGATTAACGGCGAAGTGCGTGAAAGCCCGATGCTAGTGCGATGGAGTTTCTTTTCAGACAGGATTAACAGGATTTACAGGATAAAGAAGATTACTATCCTGTTCATCACAGATAGTCGCATAGGCTGATAAAGTGTAGGGAATGGGCTAATTGTTAAGGATTTTAATATCTTTTAACTCAACACCTATTTGCTGCTGTTGTGTAAAATCCTGTATATCCTGCATATCCTGTCTAAAAAAATGATTCACAGGATGACTTGATAAAGGTAATTTGGCGCAGCGTTGTGGTATGGCCAGGCGATTTGCCAATATCCGGTAAAGCGCCCGCTTTTGTAAGGTCTTGGGAATCAATGTTTCACGCTGTTGAAGTGGAGCGGGAGAAGGGGATCGAACCCTCGACGTTCAGCTTGGGAAGCTGACATTCTGCCACTGAATTACTCCCGCTCAAGGGAATATGGGGGCAATCTAACCCACCTTGCCGGGCGAATCAAGTGTTTCTTTTGGTTTTGTAGAAGCAGCCATCCTTATGCATTTCTCATGAAGAGGTAATCGGGGGTAAATGTGGGGAGGGGAGGGTTGCCGCAAATGATTGGAGCGTGATGTGTGGCGTTGGAAAACAGGAAAAAGGTGCGTGCTGGAAGGGCGCTGAAATAAAAGATGGCTTTCTAACAGAATCCTAACAATTTCCTAATAATTCGGCGATACCCATAAGCGCATAGTGTGCGGCAATGAAGATTAAGTAGTCGGAAGAGTGGGTACTTAATGAAGAGGCGAAAGTAACAAACGAGAGGAAAGAACGATGAAGCGTATGAGTGTATTGGCGGCTGCGGCGGCCCTGGCCGTATCGGTGATGTCCGCGCAGGCGGATGAAAACAAGATTGTGATTGACGGGTCGACGACGGTGGGTCCGATCGCGAAGGCGTTCGCGGAATATTACATGTCCCTGAATCCGGACGTGAATGTGACGGTGAGCGAGTCCGGCAGCGGTAACGGCGCGAAGGGGCTGGTCAACAGCACCTGTGATATCGGCGCGATGTCGCGGTTCATGAAGGACAAGGAATATACGGCGGCCTGTGATGCCGGGGTCAAGCCGGTTCCGCATGTGGTGGCGCTGGACGGGTTGGCCATTGTCCTGCATCCGGGCAATCCGATCGGGGAACTGACGGTGGAGCAGATTCGGGACATCTACCTGGGCAAGATTACGAACTGGAAAGAAATCGGCGGGCCGGATAGCGAGATCGTGGTGATCAGTCGCGATACCAACAGCGGCACCTACGAGACGTTTGAAGGGCTGGTCATGAACAAGGAAAAGATGGCGGAAGGCGTCGAGTATGTCGGCAGCAACGGCCAGGCGCGTCAGCGCGTGATGAA
>RZZM01000243.1 GCA_009929845.1 Spartobacteria bacterium | reverse complement strand
ATTATGGAATATATTACTGGCTACGTTTTTAAAGGAAAATCTTCCATATCATACTGCATGTCAAGAAGATGCTACGAATTTTAAAAAGAATGTCCGTTTAATGAGAACAATTCAGATGACCTTGGACGATGATTTGGTTAGTACCGTCGATCGTATAGTGAAAACACTTCACACAACACGATCGGCTTTCACAAGAGAGGCTTTGCGACAGGCTATAAAGAATATGCAAAGCAAGAAACTGGAAGAGATGCACCGAATTGGGTATACAAAAAAGCCGGTCTCAGCGGGGGAATTTGACATATGGGAACCTGAGCAAAATTGGGGTAATGAATGAAACGGGGTGAAATTCGCACTTACAAATTTCATCCCCCTGATAAAACACGCGCCGTTCTTGTTTTAACTCGGGATTCCGTAATTGAATACCTGGGAGAAGTAACCGTCGTCCCCATAACGACAACAATAAGAGATATACCAAGCGAAGTTTTGCTCTCGAAAGATGACGACATGATGAAAGAATGCGCAATAAATTGCGATCACATTCAAACTGTTTCAAAAGCAAAACTTGGTGCTCTAATCACTGCACTGCCAAACTCGAAAATGCAGCAGGTGCAAAACGCCGTTTCTTTTGCGTTGGGCTTTTCTGAATAAATGAAAATAGCCAACAATTTGAGCCTACCAAAGGGTGTTGCGAAGAATTTTTTCATGGATGAGTCACCACATTATTTGACGGGGATATTGCGAGCATGTTTCGGAGCATCATTTAATTTGGAGACCTCCGGGGACAGAGAAGTAGGCTGTGGTGGCAATGGCGGAGGGGTGTTTGGGTTGATTTACGTGACGGGTTGAGGGGGTGATGGGCGCTTGATGGCTGATTTGGGTGGTCAGCGGGTGAAGAACGGCCTTTTTTTAGCAAAAAACGCCGTTTTTTAGGCAAAAGTGTGAGAGCCTTGCATTCCCGGCGCCCAACTCTGCGTCTCTGCGTCTCTGCGTTAAAAAATATGAACGCAGAGGCGCGGAGACGCAGAGTAGAAAAGAAGAGCCGTTTTTGACGCATTTTTCAACCGGAAAACACCCGCCACTTTCCTACCCCACAGCACAAGCTACCTGTCATATAGAAATGCGGTCGTCTTTTTATATGACAGGTTGGTGGCCGCATTTCATGTGGTGGGCAACCATTTCCGCGTTCATATTTTTTACAACCGCTGCGCCAAAGGAAGTCAGAATTTCCCGAAGGACACGTTATTTTTAAAATCGATAGTCGAACCTCACTATTTTTGCATTTCAGGGCCATTTCGGCCTCTTTGGGCTTCGAAAATGCCCTCCATGGCCCCCGCAAGGCCTTCACAGGACCAAAAATGGCCATTTTCTCGCCAAAACGACAGTTTTCGCATTGCTCTGTCCCCATTTTTCCCCGAAAATCCATCATGATTCTACTTGATTGAGCCTATGTTTTCAGACTATTTTCTCATTATTGATATGTTTGATGGAGTACTAAGAAAGTAATAAGTGATACGGAAGGCTTATGATTTCAATTAATATACAAATAAAACCCTTAATTTTAACCAAATCCTGTATTCACGCCATAGGGCTGTAGAATACATACGTTATGCTGTAAGGCATATTATGCTCACCAAGAAGAAACGTGAACAATTTGGAAGGGCGGGACTTGGATGTGCTTCGGTACTGCTGATTACAGGTGGCCTGCTATACTTGCTTCAGAGTGTATCATTTTATCGAAACTACTGGGGTGGCATCGTGTTTGCCCCTCTTGCTATACTCGTTGGCATGGCGGCACTGTGGCTTACCGTTTTTCATTGGAAAAGGCTTTGCAAACCGCTCATAAAAGATAAAAAGGGCCGGAGCATCAATTTGCCGACAGATGATTATCAAAAATGGTGAAAGCAATAGCATAACAAGAGAGTGAACCATATTTTCAATTCCGCTTCGCTCCATTGAAAAATGGTTACTCTTGGCGTTCGGCGACATGAAGACATGAACAAGGTCCTGACAATTGTAGCAGCGTATCTGCTGGCCGCCGCGGTTTACTACACCTTCAGTATTTGGCGGCAGTCTCATGGCATCAGGCTTGCACGAACAGAAGAAAGCTTCAGCATGCTGTTCGTGCCTGCCCTCCTACTCTTCATGACTCTCTTCATCCCCTTCTTCAATGTTTACTTCTGGCTGTATCCAGAGCGCCACAAGAACGTTGTTGATCTCGAAGGATCCGAGGAAGAGAAAGCTGAACTAGAGGCCGTTCGGGAATACAGGAAAAGTGTTGGTGTCCGTGCACGGCTTGCGGAGAAGCTCGGATGGCGCCCGTACGACCTCCCCGAAGAACTGAGACACAGCGGCGACCATGACGTGACCGCCGAACAAGATAAGGAATAGTCCTGACTCGTAGCGCTAGCGGAGTGGTCAGGTCAATTCCTTGGTTCCTCCTTCGCACAAGGCTAAGGCGGGACAAGTCAAGAAGGCGCGGGTATATCCGCCTTCGTTCCTGCGGCGTGACAAGAGGGGGATTGATTGCTGCGCTATTGCTCTGAGATGTTCAGAAGTCTGGAATGGAGCAAATTACTGAAGACGCCTACCGGGCCCATGACGGCCCAAGGGTCTTATTTATCGCCCGAATTGGACGTTGATGAGTGATGTTGTCAGCGCAAGATATTGGGATTATTGGGGTGTTGAGCATCCAGGGACAGAGAAGTAGGCTGTGGTGGCGATGGCGGAGGGGAGTTTGGGTTGTTTGCGTGACGGTTTTAGGGGGGGTGACGGTTTTTTGATGGCTGATTTGGATGGTCAGTGGGTAAAAAATGGGTTTTTTGCAAAAAACGCCATTTTTACTGCTTGCTGCTGTGCGCCTTGAAGAGGAGAAGCACGGGTGCGCCTTCGAGGCCGAAGGCGGTGCGCAGGCTTTTGACCAGGTAGCTTTTATAGGCGGGCTTGACCCGTTTGGGGGAATTGACAAACAAGCGGATGGCTATAGGTTTGACGCCGATCTGGGTGGCGTAATAGATTTTCAGTCGTCGTCCATCCACCACCGGCGGGGCCACCCGCTGTACGGCCTCCTGGATGACGCGATTGAGCAGTCCGGTGGTCAGGGTGGTCTGCACCTGGTCGCTGACATAATCAATGGCTTCCACGGTGTTGCGTATATTGTACCCGGATTGGGCGGAGGCGAAGATGATGGGGATGAAATCAAGAAAGGGCAGCGCCTCACGCAGGGCTTTACCGTATTGACGCTGGGTAACGCCCTGTTCCTGTGCGATGTCCCACTTGTTGACGAGGATAAAACATCCCCTGTTGTACTCCATGATCATGGATGCGATTTTCTTGTCCTGGCTTTTCGGGCCCTCCGTGGCGTCCATCACCAGCACCACCACATCGGCTTCCTTGATGCTCTTTTCCGCCCGGATGATGCTGAATTTTTCAACGGCGGGCGATTTGCGTGATTTTCGCATGCCGGCGGTGTCTATGAGTGTGTAGTGCCGCGCCTGTTCCCCGTGTCCGACCACAAATGGCACTTCCACGCTGTCCCGCGTCGTCCCGGGCACTTCCGAAACAATCACACGGTCGCTGCGCAGCAGGCGGTTGATGTAGGAAGATTTGCCGGCATTGGGGCGTCCGACCACCGCCACCTTGAGCGGGACGCCTGTCGCCTCTTTTTCGATGGCGGGCAGTTTTTTGATGGCCGGTTCCAGCAGTTCCCCAATGCCGCGGTTGTGCAGCGCGGAAACGGGAACCACGGGAAAGCCCAGCGATTCAAATTCCGCGGCCTGCTCTTCGGTCTTTTCATTGTCCGCCTTGTTGGCTCCGAGAAATACTGTTTTGCCGCTCTGGTGGAGCAGACGGGCCACTTCCTCGTCCAATGGGGTGACCCCGGCGGTAATATCCACAATAAACAGCACCACAGCAGCGTCTTGGATGGCCAGGTCGACCTGTCGGCGTGTGCCGTCCTCAATCGAGTTGCCGGTCATGGAGCCGTCCATCATACCGACGCCGCCGGTATCAATCAGCTCGAACCGCTTATCGTTCCAGAGGGTTTCACAGCACAGGCGGTCCCTGGTAACGCCGCTCTGCTCGTGCACGATGGCAATACGTTTCCTGACAATACGGTTGAATAACGCCGACTTGCCAACATTGGGGCGCCCGACAATGGCGATAACCCGCTTGGATGCTTCCTGATTTTCTTTCATAGTGCGTGGAACATAGTGCAATTCGTTTCAACTGGGAAGAAGGAAGTTTGCCGGAAAGCCACAGATTCTCGGGATACCGTTCCGGTTAATGCGCGGATTTGTCTTTTCAGGAGCGCCGACAAGTAATACATACAGGCAATCAATGAAAAAGGAGACCATGACATGACAGTCCGGACACGAATTGCCCCGTCCCCGACGGGCGCGCCGCACATCGGCACGGCGTATATCGCCTTGTTCAATTATGCTTTTGCCAAAAAGAACAAGGGACAATTTATTTTACGAATTGAGGATACGGACCAGCAGCGCTCGACCCCGGAGTCGGAACAGGCGATCTTCGACGCCTTACGCTGGGTCGGCATGGCCTGGGATGAGGGCCCGGATAGTGGGGGCCCCATGGGCCCGTACCGTCAAAGTGAGCGCATGGAGACCTACCGGCAGTATGGCCGCGAACTGGTTGACAAGGGCGCGGCCTATCCCTGTTTCTGCACGGCGGAGCGTTTGAATGAACTGCGCCAGAAGCAAATGGAGGATAAAGCGACGGTAGGCTACGACGGACATTGTGCCGGCTTGCCATCCGACGAGGTGGCGCGGCGCATCGCCGCCGGGGAGCCGCACGTGATCCGCATGAAGGTACCGTCCAGTGGCGAGTGCATCTTCAAGGATCGTCTGCGCGATGAAATCCGCATTCCCTGGGCACAGGTGGACCACCAGGTGCTGTTGAAGAGCGATGGCTTTCCCACATATCACCTGGCCAATGTGGTGGATGACCATCTGATGCAGATTACGCATGTGATCCGCGGGGAGGAGTGGATAAGCTCGACGCCGAAACATGTGTTGCTCTACCAGTTGTTCGGATGGCAGCCACCGGAATTTATTCATCTGCCCCTGCTGCGGAATCCCGATAAATCAAAATTATCCAAGCGCAAGAATCCCACCAGCATCCTGTACTACCAGCGCGCGGGGTTCCTGCCTGCGGCCATCCGCAATTACCTGGGGTTGATGGCCTACAGCCTGCCGGATGGGCGTGAATTTTTCTCCCTTGAAGATTTGGTGGAAACCTTTGACATTGATCGGGTCAGCCTGGGCGGCCCGGTCTTTGACGTGCAGAAGCTGCAGCATTTCAATGCCGAATACATCCGCGCCATGCCGCCCGCGGACCTCTTGAAAGAACTCAAGGCCTGGGCGCTTAACGATGAGGTGTGGCTGAAGGTCCTGCCGTTGGCCCAGCCCCGGTTGGAACAGTTGTCGGATGTGATGGATAAGACGTCATTTCTGTTTACAGACCGGCTGCGTTATGAGGCCGCGGCCCTGATCCCGGGGGAAATGGACGGCCTGGAAGTCGCGAAATTGATCAAGGCCGCCCAATGGCTGCTCGAGGTCCCGGGGGCCTGGGATACAGACACAGTACGCCAGGTATTCGAGCGCATCGCCGAAACAAAAGCGTTGAAACTCAAAAAACTGCTGCCCATATTCTTTGTGGCCATGGCCGGTTCGACTGTGGCGCTGCCGTTGTTTGACAGCATGGTCCTGTTGGGCCGCGATATGGTGTTGAGGCGTTTGCAGTATGCGCTTGATATGCTCGATGAGACCGGCGTTTCCCTGAAAGGCAAGACCCTGAAGAAATTTGAAAAAGAATTTCAGTCGGACTATGCGGGTTCCTGATGAATACGGATTTTCTTATCATCGGGGCGGGCGCGTCGGGGTTGATGGCGGCGGTGGCGGCGGCAGAAAAAAACTGCCGCGCCGTGCTGCTTGAGCGTCGGCATCAGCCCGGACGCAAGCTGCTCATGTGCGGCAACAACCGGTGCAATATCACATCGGCGATACCGGTGTCAGATATGCTCAACGATTTTGGGGAACCCGTGGCCTCGTTCCTGCGTCCGTCCCTCCAAGTCTTCGGCCCGAAAGAATTGATCGCCTGGTTCCGCAAGCGGCAACTGCCAACGGTCACCCATAAGGATAACCGCGTGTTCCCCGCGTCGGAAAAGGCGGCGGATGTGCTGCACTGTTTTACCGATCAGTTGCGCCGGGTGCAGGCACCGGTTGTATACAATTGCGCGGTGACCGGCATACAGAAGCTGACGTCCGGCGGATTCCGGGTTGTTGCCGATAATCTTTGCCTGGAGTCCCGATGCGTACTGATCGCGACCGGCGGGGTCAGCTATCCCAAGACCGGCTCGGTGGGGGATGGACAGAAGTTTGCCACGGCCCTGGGGCACAAGGTCATGCCATACCGGCCCGGCCTGGTTGGCTTCGAAGTGCGGGAGACCTGGTTGAATCGGCATGCCGACGCGGCCTTCCCGGGGGCGGAGGTCCGGATTGTCTGTGGCGACAGGGAAGAGGCCCGAACATTCGGCGAGGTCCTGGTGACCAAATGGGGTGTCAGCGGTCCTTCCATTGTCAACGCCAGTCGTATTATCGCGCGGCGTAACCTGCGCGGATATCATTTTGTGGTGGATGTCTGCCCGGCCCTGACGGAGGCTGCGTTGGAACAACGGCTCGGTGAACGGATGGGGGGGCCGGGGCGCGTAAAAATCCGCACCCTGCTGGAGGTGACGGGGATGACGCCCTCCGTGATGAATGACTTTGTCCGGCATGTCTTCAAGTGCTCCCCGGAGCAAATCACCCGGGCGGGCCTGCCGGCGCTGGCGCATGCGCTCAAGCACTGGGAGCTGCATCCAACCGGTCCCCGGCCATTGAAAGAGGCCATGGTCACGGTGGGCGGGGTGAGTTTGGATGCCGTCAACCCGGAAAGCATGGAATCCCGGCATGTTCCAGGCCTGTATTTCGCCGGCGAGGTCCTTGATATCGACGGGCCGACCGGCGGGTACAACCTGCAGGCCGCCTTTGCCACCGCGCAGCGGGCCGTTCACTCGCTTTAGTCGGATGTCAGAGGTCAGCAAAACAATAAATGTATTCCAACGAATAATAAAGCAGCCAAAGAGGGCGATTTTACAATTACGAACTCCTTGAGCACTGCTTGCTCAATCATGAAGTTCAGAACTCCTTACCTCGTGGAAGTTAAAGTGACACAGGGATTCGGAGGGCCCGGGGGCACCGCGGGTTCTTTGGGGATAGACAGGGCACGGGTACAGGCCGGCTCGATAGGAATCTCGCCCTCCAGGGGTTATGTTTGTACAGCAAACCTGGAGGGCGGCTACTCTGTAGAGCCCGGGGGCA
>RZZM01000242.1 GCA_009929845.1 Spartobacteria bacterium | reverse complement strand
AAGAAGTTACGTTTGGCGCGACGGACCACCGATTCGGAATCGTAGTCATCCGCACGCCCTTCGAGGCCCACGCCAAATTCACCAAACAGGTTTCGACGGACGATGATATTGTATCCGCGGGTCCATGCCCACGTTTTGCGGTGGAAGGCCTCGGCGCCGGGCGGCAACAGATCAGGCAACCAGGGGCCGGCGGCATTGATCACCACCCGCGCGCGGATTTCCGATTCATCGCCGGAATCCTCATCGCGTATGGCCACGCCCTGCACATGCCCCTGGTCATGGATTAAGCCGGTGGCTTTGGTGTAGTTTGCGATCACCGCGCCCAGGGTTTCCGCCGTATGGGCAAACGCATACGTAAAGCGCTCCGTATTTTCAACAAATCCGTCCTGCCAGACCGCCCCGCCGGTTACGCGCATGTCGGCCACTCCCGCCAACAGCTCGCGCACGCGCTCATATCCCCAAACACGGCCCATGCCGATTTCATGTCCCTCCGGCACGCCACGATTCCGGTCGAAACTGATGGTATCATTCATCAGAAAGGCCGCCGTCATGAGCAGTTTGTGCTGTAGTCCGAAGGCGACCGTCGGGACCATGAAGCGGGCGGGGCGTACGAGGTTCGGCGCGACAATGAATCCGCGCCGACGCGCGACGATCGAGTGCCGCATGCGCACAAAATCGAGTTGTTGGAGGTAGCGCAATCCGCCGTGCATAATCTTGAGGCTGCTGGCCGATGTCGCATGGCCAAAATCCTTTTGTTCGATCAGCGCGACTTGCAATCCCTGCCGCGCGGCCTCCCAAGCCAGCGTCGTACCATAGATGCCGCCGCCGACCACCGCCACATCAAACACTGTATCCTTGAATCCATTCAATCGACTACTCATTACACTCATTCCCAGGGTTAAAGGTAACTCAACAACCGTTTCTAAAAAAAATGCCCGTAAGCCTCCCGAATGGTCCGGTTATATGCCTCGCGGGTATGATGGCGGAGCGCCCGTTCGCGCGCCGCGCGGCCCAGGCGTTCGCCGGCTTCCGTGTCCTTCAGCAACCCCTCGATGCGCGCAGCCATGGACGCCGCGTCCGGCTCGCACAGCGCCGCGCACGAATCGTCCAGCGCCTGCGTGTGCGAATAAATCCGCGTTGCCAGGATCGGCTTGCCCGCCAGCATATAGGAATAGATTTTCAGCGGGGTATTGGTCCCTTTGATGCGCGGTGAAAGTAAAATATCGGCCTGCGCAAGGTAGTCCGGCAACTGGCTGACCGGTCGCGGACCGATGAAACGGACCCGGCGGGCCACACCCAGGCGTTCAGCCAGCCGTTCACAGGCCTCGATATGCGCCTTGACACCCCCGATGACCACCACCATGAGCGAAAAATCCTCTGGAATGTGCGTCAGGCACTCCAAAACCAGCTCCAAACCCTGATAATGCTCCAAATTTCCCGCATAAAGGGCCATTTTTCCTTCAAAATCGAGTTTTTTTCGCAAATTTTCCGCTTTTTCGCCATTTTTTACCCCCTCAATGGCCATATCACGCAAAATTACGACCGGCGCGCTCGTTTTGAACGATTTGGCCTTCTCCGCGAGTCCTTCGCACACCGGAAGCACCAAATCGACGTGTCGGACGGCCATTTTTTCAAAAAATTCGAGAAAAGCGCGAATTTTTGACAAAAAAGGCCATTTTTCGATGATTTGGTCCGCCATGGACGAGTCCATATCGTAGACCATTTTAGCCTTCAGGAACGGTCGAAAGCACAAAACCGGGAAAATAGCCTCTTCCACGGCATGAATTACGTCATATTTGGTCCGAAAAAGGCAACTGAGCAGCTCAAAACACAAAAAAACGTCACAAAACAGCTTTTTTGCGGAAAAACCGGGTGGAACAGACGTTATGGAGGCCGGCCCCCAGCATCGGCAGAGTTTCATGCCCGGAATCGACACATCCTGCCCGCAATGATAGGTCAGCAGGTCCACCTGGTGGCCCTGGGCGCAAAGCGCCTCGACCGCCCATCGCACAGCGATCGGCGTCCCTCGTTCCTCATAGAAAGGCTGCGGGGCCACAAAAAGTATCTTCATAACGATCATTCATCCAAAAACCGCCCGCACCGTAGCCCAAACTTGCACTTCCTGCAAACAAAATTGGTAAATCAGAGCAAGTCTGGCCCGCTTGATTGAAAGGCCATCAGAAAAAGTTGTAAATTAGATTGAATTTTCTATGTTGCTACCTTGGATTTTGTGTTATATGCCGTTTTTTTCAAGCATATAGCGGGAGTATAGAAGGATGAAGAAGATAGAACGCGCAATATTAAGTGTATGGGACAAGGCCGGTATTGTTGATTTTGCCCGGGCGTTGGCCGGGATGGGCGTCGAGCTGCTTTCCACCGGCGGCACGGCGCGGGCCATCCGCGACGCGGGCATTGAGGTTCGGGACATCTCCGATTTTACCGGGTTTCCCGAAATGATGGACGGCCGGGTGAAAACCTTGCATCCGAAAGTACACGCGGGCCTGTTGTACATGCGTGACAACGAAACGCACAAGGCGGAGATGGCGGAGCAGAACCTGCTGCCCATCGACCTGGTCTGTGTCAACCTCTACCCGTTCGAGGCCACCGTGGCCAAGCCGAACGTGACCTTCGAGGACGCCATCGAAAATATCGACATCGGCGGTCCGACCATGATCCGTTCCGCGGCGAAAAACATGAAATTCGTGACGGTGGTTACGGACCCGGCCGACTACGGACGGGTGATCGCGGAGATGCAGGAACAGGACGGACAGACCACGGAAGAGTTGCGCATGGAACTCGGGCAGAAGGTTTTCGCGCGCGTGGCCGAATACAATGCCGCCATCGCGGCCTACCTGGCCGACCAGTGGCCCAACGGCGACAAGCCGCGTCCCTTTGTCATCGCCTGCGCGAACGGCGCCCGGCTGCGCTACGGGGAAAATCCCCATCAGAATGCGCATTTTTACAAAACCCCCTCCGCCACCGAGGCGTGCATCGCGCACACCACCGTGCTGCACGGCAAGGAGATGTCCTTTAATAACTATGTGGACGGCAATGCCGCGCTGGAGGCCGTCAAGGAATTGAGCGGGCGGCCCGGCGTCGCCATCATCAAACACACGAACCCCTGCGGGTACGCCACGGGCGCCACCCTGGCCGACGCCCTGGAGGCCGCGTGGAGCGGGGACCCGGTTTCCGCGTTCGGCAGTGTCATTGCCGTGACCACATCCGTGGACCTGGCGATGGCCGAAAAACTCAAAGGCCGCTTTGTTGAGGCCCTGATCGCCCCCGATTTTGAGGAGGAGGCCCTGGCCTTCCTGAAAAACAAGAGCAAGGACATTCGCTTGTTGAAGCTCGACCATCCCATGGGTCCGGCCGGAAAAGCCCGGGATGTCAAACAGGTTAACGGCGGATGGCTGGTGCAGGACAACGATATCGAATCCTTTGCCCAGTGGATTACCCCCACCGAGACCATCTTTCCCGAGGAGATGAGGGCCCTGGCCGAATTCGGAAACAAGGCCTGCAAACATGTGAAGTCCAACGCGATCATCCTGGTCTACGAGTACGCTCCGGGCCAGTTCTCCCTGCTGGGCATGGGCGCCGGACAACCCAATCGCGTGGACGCGGTCCGCAAACTGGCAGTGACCAAGGCATTTGATAATATCGACCTGATGTATGAAAGCATGGAGCACTACGGCAAGACCCCGCAGGAATTCAAGGCCGAGGTGATGAGCCGGGTCGTATTGATCTCTGACGCCTTCTTCCCGTTCCCGGATAACATCCATAACGCCGCGGAAGCGGGCATCCGCTTCATCGTGGAACCGGGCGGATCAAAACGGGATGAAGAAGTCATCGCCGCATGCGATAAGTACGGTATCGCCATGGCCTTCACCGGCATGCGCCATTTTAAACATTAATGAAAGTGTGCGTCAGATAAATGAGTTACCGAATTGAAATTGGATTGAAGCCCGGTGTGGTGGACGCGCGGGGCAAGAGTGTAGTTACACGGGCCAAAAGTTTTCTGGACCTTCCGCTGCAATCCTGCGTTACACGTGATGTCTACAAGGTGGACGTACGGCTCTCGCAGGGACAGTTGGAGCAGGTGCAGGCGTCCTTTACCGACGCGGTCATCAGCACCTCGGAAATCGGACGCCTGCCGGCGCCGGTCTTCCACTGGATGATCGAGGTGGGGTTTAAACCCGGCGTCACCGACAATGTAGGCCGGACCGCCCGCGCGCTGCTTGAAGACGTGCTGAGTCGCAAGCTGACCGAAAAGGAGGAAGTGTATACCTCCATTCAGTACTTTATCAAAGGCCAGGAACTGACCCGTGAAAACATTCAGCACCTGGCCAACGACCAGTTGGCCAATGCCCTGATTCAGACGATAGCCGTCTATAACGCGCAGGAATGGAACAGCGCGCCGGTCGACAATACGGTACCGGCCATGACCAGTACTGAAAAGATCCGTGTGAAGGCCTATAACCTCAGCGGGTCCGACAAGGAATTGCTGCGCATCAGCCGCGACGGCATCCTTTCGCTCAGCCTTGAGGAAATGCACGCCATCCGCGCCTATTACGCGCGCCCCGAGGTCATCGAACAACGCGCCAAGCTTCATTTGCCCAACCAACCCACCGATGTGGAACTCGAATGCCTGGCCCAAAGCTGGTCCGAGCATTGCTGTCACAAGATTTTTTCCAGCCAGATTGAATACACGGATGAAAACGGGAACGTGGAGCACATCGATTCGCTCTTTAAGAGCTACATTCAGCGCTCGACCAGGGAAATCGGCGAAAAGATTGACTGGCTGGTATCGGTTTTTGTCGACAACGCGGGCGTGATCAAATTCAACGATCACCTCAATGTGGTTTTCAAGGCGGAGACGCACAACAGTCCTTCCGCACTGGACCCGTATGGAGGCGCCATCACCGGCATCGTAGGGGTGAATCGCGATCCCATGGGCACCGGCATGGGCGCTGAGCTGCTGTGCAACACCTGGGGCTACTGCCTGGGGTCCCCTTTCTACAACGGAGAAGTGCCCGAAGGACTCTTCCATCCCCGGCGGATTCGCGACGGCGTGCACCAGGGGGTGATCGACGGCGGCAACCAGAGCGGAATCCCCTATACCCGCGGTTTTGAACGCTTTGATGACCGCTATATCGGCAAACCGCTGGTGTACTGCGGGACAGTAGGCCTCCTCCCCAAAGAGGTCACCATGCGCCCCTCCGAACGCAAAGAAATCCGCGTGGGCGATATCATCGTCATGATCGGCGGACGCATCGGCAAAGACGGCATCCACGGCGCGACCTTTTCCTCCGAGGAACTGCGCAAGGAATCTCCGGCGCAGGCGGTGCAGATCGGCGACGCGTTCATGCAACGCAAGATGTACGAGTTTATCCTCGAAGCCCGCGACCTGGGCATGTACCGCTGCATCACCGACAACGGCGCCGGGGGACTGAGTTCCTCCGTTGGCGAATTGGCCAAACTTTCCGGCGGCGCCGCGATGGACCTCAAGCAGGCCCCGCTTAAATACGACGGACTGCAACCCTGGGAAATCCTGCTCTCCGAGGCGCAGGAACGCATGACCCTGGCCGTGCAGCCCCAGCGCATCGACGCCTTCCTGGAACTGGCGGCGCGGCGCGATGTGGAGGCCACCGTACTGGGAAAATTCAACGACAGCGGAAAACTCTTGCTGTTGTACGGCAAACAAACCGTCTGCATGCTGGATATGGACTTCCTGCATGGCGGGTGCCCGCGTCTGCAGCTTAAGGCAACGTGGACCCCGCCCAACATACCCGAACAGAAACTGCCGCGCATCGGCTGGCGGAACGGCATATTGAAAAAGTTGTTGAGTTCGCTGAACATCTGCTCCAGGGAATACAAGTCGCGCATGTACGACCATGAGGTGAAGGGCCGCAGCGTGATCAAACCGTTTGTCGGCGTGAACAGCGATGTGCCTTCCGACGCCACCGTCCTCTTTGCGGAATACAGCTCACATGAAGGCATTGTCATTGCGGACGGGATCAATCCCTTTTTCTCCGATATCGATACCTACAACATGACCCTGTCGGTCGTTGATGAAGCCGTGCGGCGGATCATCAGCACCGGCGGACGCATGGACCACCTGGCCGCCCTGGATAATTTCTGCTGGCCCGACCCGGTCCAATCCGAAAAAACACCGGACGGCGAATACAAGCTGGCGCAACTCGTGCGCGCGAACAAGGCCTTGTACGATATCACCACCGCCTACCAGGTGCCCCTGATCTCCGGCAAGGACAGCATGAAAAATGATTCGGTGCGCGGGGGACGAAAGATATCCATCCCGCCGACCCTGCTTATTTCGACGATCGGCAAGATGGATGATGTCGGCAAGGCTGTTACCATGCCGATGAAAGACCCCGGCGATCTTATTTTTATTGTTGGACTGACCCATAACGAAATGGGGGCTTCCGCCTACCTGCGCCAGGTGGCGGAGGACCGCAATCAGCCCGGCGAATATGGCGGCGCGGTGCCCGGTGTTGATTTTGAATCCGCCCTCATGCTTTACCGCGCCATGAACGCGGCTGTAGAGCAGGGCCTTCTGAAATCGTCCCACACGCCGACACAGGGCGGACTCCTGGTGGGCCTGGCCCTCGGCGCGATCGGCGGGGATGTCGGCGCTTTCGTCGATATCACCAACGTTCCCCATACCGGGAAAGTGCCCCTGGACACCCTGCTGTTCTCCGAATCCAACAGTCGGTTCATCATTACCTGCGCGCCGGAAAAATCTGCCGAAGTGGAATTGGTGTTCACCGGGCTGCCGATTGCCGAGGTAGGGCGCGTCACCGACAGCAAGGTGCTGCAGGTGGGCGACCAAAAAGGGTCCTCGGTGGTGGATATTTCCGTCGAAAAATTACGCGAAGCGTTCCAGAAAACACTCAAAGGTATTTAATCATGGCAAAACCCCCTGTACTTATCATCACCGGTTACGGGCTCAACTGCGAAGCGGAGTCCCGTCATGCCTGGGAAATGGCCGGCGCGAAGGTCACGCTGATGCATCTCAACGACCTGCTGGCCGACCCGAAACAACTGCACACCTTTCATGGCCTCATGTTTATCGGCGGTTTTTCCTACGGCGACCACATGACCTCGGGGCATGTATTCGCGCAACGGGTGCGCCACCGCCTGCAGGATGAACTCACCCGCTATATCTGGGACGGCAAATTGATCCTGGGCGTCTGCAACGGCTTCCAGATCATGATCAAAATGGGCCTGCTGCCCGGCGTGGACGGCTCCTACTTCAAGCAGTCCATGGCCCTGATGCAAAACGACTGCGGTTGTTTCCAGGACTACTGGATCACCCTGCAGTTCGACAAGGAGTCGCCCTGTGTATTCACGCGCGG
>RZZM01000241.1 GCA_009929845.1 Spartobacteria bacterium | reverse complement strand
ATGAAGCGTAAGAAACGTCACCCTATGGATGACATATTACGTCGGCGGACGCCGGAAGAATGGGTAGAGCGAATTAAGGGGTTGCGCTGTGATTCCTTTTCGCTGCGTAAGGTGATCTGCATCGTGTGGTTTGATTATGCGCCGGAAGATGACCGGGGCAATCCGTTGAGCCGGATGGCTCACCGGATACCGGGGAACGACCCATTTTCTCCGCAGGCCGTCAAGGCGGCCCTGGAAGCCCTGGGGTACCCGGCGGGGCGGGCGTATAAACGCAGTCGGATACCCAAAGGCGGTGGAGGTATGAAGAGCAGGGAATTTGAGGAGATGTGCAATGAATGAATGCAGGTTTATAGGCGAAGTATCGAGGGATTTGCAGTTGTACTACATGGCGTCAGGGACGCCTGTATGTGAATTTGAGATGGCCGCCGAGCATCAGCACGGGCGCGAACTCAAGAAAACGATGGTACGCATCCGGGGCTACGGGCGAGTGGCGGAAGAAATGTACAAATACAAAAAAAACATCCTTATCGGAATGCGTGTAGATGTGACTACGCAATACATATGCGCATCTTATAAGCATAATTATAAGCGGGTAACAGAACATTATTTCAAGCTCAACAACTTTGAATTATTAACACTGGAAGGGTAAGCAATGGGCCGCATCATGCCATATATGCAATTCTACGCCGCGGACTGGCTGGGCGAACCCGCTTTGCGCCTGGTCAGCCACGAAGCGAAGGGGGTGTGGATTGACATTTTGTGCCTCATGTGGACCTCCCCGGAGCGGGGAAAATTGTTGCGTCCTGACGGGAAACCGTACAGCACGGAGCAAATAGCCAGATCCATCGGATATTTTCAATGTCACGATGATGTCACGCTGGACGTGACACTCAAGGAACTTGTAGAGGCAAATGTTTGCGATTTTGAGAAAGGGGTTTACATATGCCGAAGAATGCTAAGAGAAAGCGGAAAAACAGAAGGCGCAAGATTGAGAAAACAAAGGGAGAGGGAGAGAAGCAGGGGCAATGTCACGCAGCCGGGCGGTGAAATGTCACGCAGGCTGTCACGCGATGTCACGCTTACAGAAGCAGAAGCAGAGACAGAAACAGAGACAGAAACAGAGACAGAGAGGGGCGCACGCGCGGTCGGAAACATTGAAGATTTGTGTGACCGGCTGATAGCCGAACATGACGACATTCACGAGCGGCACCGCGTCGGCTTGGAGCAGCAACTGCATGCGTGCCCTGACGAGGCGGTCCGACGGCAGGCGGTCGATGATTTGCTGTTGAATTACACCGGGGCGAGTTTCTCGGGGAGGCATACGCCTGTTGAGCGGCTTGGGGCCTACATTCGGCGATTGATGCCCGGCGACCGGGACCGGGGGAAGCGTGGCGGAGTGGCCGCCGCGTCAAATCGCGAGCCATGGAAAATCCGGGCTGATTTGAAATCGACCAAGGAGCTGACGCAAAAAATTTGGGGTGAATACTCGCTCGGGTCGAGTAACGCCGAAAAAGAACGTCCTGAGCAATACGCCAGGTACCTGAAACTTAAAAAACAATGTGCGGAATACGAAAAAGAACTGGAATCCGCCGCGAAAGGAGAAAAATCCCAATGATTGAAGTACGAATGACTATTCAGGCCACAAAAAACGGTGCTGTTGCACTGACTTTGGTTCCGTATTTGGAGGGGGTGAGAAAACGCCAGGAAGAAATCGTTTTTCTGCATTTTCACACATTTTTTAAGAAATACGAAGAACGCATGAATCAGAAGATGAGAATGCCGGACATGGACGAAGTGCGCGAACAGATAGACCGGCTGAACAAGGATTCCGGCGAAACATTTGAATCGCCGATCGACATCACCGATGACCTCACGACAGGGGGATGAAATGAGCCCGCAAAAGAAAAAAAAGCCAGCGCCCAGGAAGAAAGCGGCGCCCCGGAAAAAGGCAGCGAAAGCGACTGAGAAACCAGGCGCGAAACCGGCGAAGAAGAAACCCGGCGCGAAACCGGCGGCGAAACCGGTGGCGAAGAAACCCGGCGCGAAACCGGCGAAGAAGAAACCGGCAGCGAAACCGGCGGCGAGGAAAAAGGAAACGGCAGCGAAACCGGTGGCGAAGAAACCGGCAAAGGCATCCGCGCCGAAAAAAAAGCGTACACTGCCCGTGAAGGTAAAAGTTGCGGCGCCGGCCGGGGGGCGCCCAACCATTTACGATGCCGATATGCATCCGAAACTGGCTTACAAACTGGCGCTGTTGGGCGCAACGGACGAGCACATAGCTGACATCATGGCGGTGAGTGTACGCACCATTTACGGCTGGAAGACGCAATATCCCTTGTTTTTGCAGGCCCTAAATGACGGCAAAGACATAGCCGACGCAAAAGTGGTTGAGAGCCTGTACCGCCTTGCAATCGGGTACAGCGCCCCGGATGAAAAGGTTGTTGTGTGCGATGGTATGCCCGTGACCATGACCTACACGAAAAACTATCCGCCCAGCGCCGCGGCCTGCATTTTCTGGTTGAAGAACCGCCAGAAAGCCCACTGGCGGGAAAAAGTGGACGTGAACATGAAGACGGAAGAGCCGTTGAACATGACGCTGAACCTGGGTGGCGGGACATCCGAGGACGACGAATGAACATAGTCTACAATGCAGAGCACACCGCCATAATGTTCCATGCCTCGCATGCCTTTGTGCGTGGTATCATGGGACCGCTGGGGAGCGGGAAGAGTGTCGCGTGTACGTGCGACATTCTTGCGCGTTGTGCTTTGCAGGCTCCCGACGCCAACGGGACACGAAAGACGAGATGGTCCATCATCCGCAACACGTACCCTGAACTGCGCTCAACGACCATCAAGACGTTCACGGACTGGTGCCCGAACGAAGTCTGCGAGATGAATTTTGGCGCGCCCATCACGGGGCGCTATAAGCGAGAGTTGACAGACGGGACAAAAATTGACGCCGAGATATTCTTCCTCGCGCTGGACAAGCCAAAGGACATCAAAAAGCTGTTGTCACTGGAACTTACCGGCGCGTGGGTAAACGAAGCGCGTGAAATATCGAAGACGATCATTGATGCGGTCACGTCCCGCGTTGGCCGTTTCCCTGCGGCGAAGGACGGAGGCCCGACGTGGAGCGGCGTCATCATGGACACCAACCCGCCCGACGATGACCATTGGTGGTACAAATTCGCGGAAGAAGCGGCCTGGCGCGATCAGACGAGCGAAGTAGACACCCTGGATTTCGAGACCATTGAAAACCTGGTGGATGCGGATACATTCCGACTGATTATTCAGGCGGTGGAAAAACTCAAAGAGAACCGGATAAATTTGACATGGGATTTCTTCCGGCAGCCGGGGGCGTTAATCAAACTTTCCGGCAACCGCTACGTGCCGAACCCCGCCGCCGAAAACGTGCGCAATCAGCCTCTTGGCTATTATTATTGGCTGCGCATGCTGGCGGGCAAAGACCCCGAGTGGATCAAGGTCTATATTTTGGGCGACTATGGCAACCTGTTTGACGGTAAACCGGTGTACGAGGGCGTCTTCAATGACCGGTTGCATGTAAGCAGAGCACCTCTTGTAATTTATCCAGGTCTGAGCCTATACGGTGGATGGGACTACGGGCTGACTCCGGCCTTTGTGCTGGCTCAACAGAGCATCCGGGGGCAATTGCGCGTGTTGAGAGAGTACAATTGTGGCCGGGGCGGCATACGTCAGTTCATTCAGAATACGATAGTGCCCGCCCTGAACGCTGAATTCACGAATTTCAAACTTAAGGCATTTGCTGACCCGGCGGGGGCCGCCGCCAACCAGGTGGACATGGTGACGTGCATCCAGGAATGCAACCGTTTGGGCATACCGACAGTGGCAGCACCTACAAACGATTTCATACCGCGCCGGGATGCAGTCATTAACTTCATGACGCGGCTGGTTGATGGCGAACCCGCCTACATACTTGATCCGAGTTGCGTCATGCTGCGCAAAGGCTTTAAGGGGGGCTATTTCTTTGAGCGTGTCCAGGTGCCGGGCGAAGAACGCTACAAAGAAGTTGCCTGCAAAAACCAGTACAGCCACGGCCAGGATGCAAACCAGTACTTGTGTCTGGGGCTGGACCCCGCTTATCGACGTAAGCGCGTTACTGCGCGTGCACCAAGAAAACAAAAAACCTGGAATGGTTTCTAAGCAAAAGGAGAGCCAGATGATGACAGAAGAAAATGAAAAAACGAACGTGGATGTTGTGAATATGGATGTTGTGCAGTTGTTGCCTACGATTGCCAAGGGGGCCTGCATCTATGAGTACAACATAAAATTTGAGGAGCTTATCGAGGCGGTCCGCGAAACAAACGCTGCGGGGAAAATTACACTCACGCTACAGATTAAGCCCCTGAAAAAGGGAGATGCCAGCGCCGTTGGCTTGGACTACGAGGTCAGCATAAAAGCGCCGCGTCTGGAAACTGCATGCACAATCTTTTTCCCGACACGCACGAACACGCTTGTCCGTAACGACCCCCGGCAAACAGAGCTGGAGTTTTAACCACGCCAAAGCAAAAACAGCAAAGAAAACTACAATAAAAGGAGAATATGTATCATGAATGACAATTCAGACAACAACATACTTGGAAATGGGAACGTCGGCGAAATCCTGCGGGCCGGTCGCGCGTTGGGCGGCCAGTACGAGATTAAAACGCCCTATAATGGGGTTCCGCAATATGCGATAGTGCCAAGCGGATACGAACTTAAAGACCTGAGCGTCCTGAAGGATGAAACTCCTGACAGAATTGCGGCGTTCGTTCAAATGATGGACATGGATTCTTTTTGCGAATACATAAATAATTACAAAGAGAAGCATTCTCTAATTTTCATGTATGTAGATTTTGCAGGCGGCCTTTTTGAAGTGAAGGGTTATTTGGATTACCATGCGCCGGACAGTCCCTCGTTTGTGACTCATATCTGCGCGCTGATGTTTCGCTATTCTACCGAATTCTTGGAATGGTCCCAAAAAAATAAAAAAAGCATTTCACAGTCTGATTTTGCTTATTTTCTCGAAGAGAATGCATTGGATATCATATCACCGCCTGGGGCGGAGGTCTTGGAAGCGGTGCGCAATCTCATGCTGACGCAATCCGCGGCGTTCCGGTCGTCGATCAACCTGGACAACGGGGATGTGCGGCTCGAATACAGCCAGGAGACGAAAAACGCCGGGTCCATCGAGATGCCGACAAAAATGACGGTGCAAATACCGATCTTCGATAACTTTGAGCCGGTAGAAATCGAAATGCGTTTGCGCTACCGGCTGGCCAATGCTGTCTTGCAGATTGAATACAACATGCTGCATGTGGAAAAGATGCTGAAGGATTTCTTTGTGCGGTTGGCAACTGAAATTATGGATGCCACTGATTTGCCTGTCTATCAGGGAAAATACTAGGCACGCAACAAGGGGGCCGTCCTGGTTATAGCCGGACGGCCCTAACTCAGCGAGGATGATATGGATACGGGATATTGTAGAGACTGTGGCGCTCAAAGGAATTTAAATATTTTCGGGCAGTGTATCGAGTGTGCAATTAAACAGGCGCTTGCGCGAAAAGAAATACTGTTAAGGTCGCAGCAAAAGGTTTCAGGCGAACACAGCCAGCCTTGTGTTGTGCGGAAATGAGGGGGACCGATGCAGCTTGAAGTGGCAAAAGAAATAGCGGAGCGTCGCAAGGCACAACTTGCCCCGCATTGTGAGCGAATCGAAATTGCGGGCAGCGTCAGGCGTGGGAAAAACGAGGTTGGCGATATCGAAATGGTCGCCATACCCAAGCCCTACGACGTGGGACTGTTCGCGGATGGCATAGCGCCCATTGTAGAGTCATGGAAAAAGGTGCGTGGCGATCTCCCGTGCAAATACACATGCCGCATACTTCCTGAAGGCATTGCGCTTGATTTGTTTTTCGCAACGCCCGACAACTGGGGACTCATCTACGCCATACGAACAGGCAGCGCCGAATATTCCCACCGCGTTCTGGCTGTAGGGTGGGTTAGGAACGGGTACAAAAGCGTAAACGGCATGTTGACGCGGGATGGTGTTGCTGTGCCTGTGCGTGATGAACAAGACCTATTCAGGATGGCAGGGGTGACGTGGGTGGAGCCGGAAAAACGAGAAATATGAGGCATTTAGATGAAGATAAAGAAAGGCGGTGCGGAGTGAACTGTGAATATGTTAGGAATTATTACGGCGTCCCGGCGCAAATTGGGCGGCGGGTTATTTGCTCGGGGAAGCCCGGTGTCATTGCCAAGGATCGCGGTCATTACATCGGAGTTAACTTTGATGAGGACAAGCCGGGTATCATCAGAAATGTTCATCCTACTGACGATGTAGAGTATGGCGAGATCGGAAAAATACGTTCTATGACGCGTTCTCAGGCTCGTTATCAGCGCTACCTTGATATTGCGGATTGTTTTCACTCATTCCGCGACTTTTTGGCATATGAACACGAGCAGCGTCAGTTGACGCCGGAAGGAGTGAGGATATGAAAACGATGAACATTGAAGAATACAACGCCGCGCTTAAAGCGCAGGGACTTATGAATAAAAGAGAAAACGTTGGCGGGGCGCAAGTATCCTGCATTTCGTTATTGGCCGATTTGCGCGACCTCAAGCGCGAATTGGAGATTGCCGTCAAAAGCCAGCTTGCAGGGCCTAACGGGCGACACGCGTTCCAGTCATGCCTCGGCTCGTTGAACACGCTCTTGGACAAGCACGACAAGGCCAACAATGAGATGAGGGGAGGCGAGTAGCCGTCCCTCTCAATCGGCTTGTTAGCCGGGAGGTTGATATGCAATACAAAGGCAAACTATACGGGAAAATGGGACGCAAACACTTTCCGTTGGAAGTTACGGCGGATCAGGTCGATGCTCTTGCGTTTTGGGCGCGTGATCTAAAAGACATTCAGAATGGTCCGCCATTGATCCGCGACACCGCTGACTGGAACAAAGCTATGGATGGCCTGGGAAAAGCGCTGGAACCATTCGAGGCTAACGAAAGCTGAGGGTTGAGAAATGAAGCGAAGCGAAATTACGAATACCCTCCTGCGTTTGGTTGGGCCCCTGGTCTTCCTCGCCGGAATGATGGCCTGCATTACCATTGGCGAGCCGCTGGGCGTCGGGCTGACCTGGCGGAACGTGGTGGCATTGTGCGCGATTCCCTGGATTTGTGGTTACGCTGGCTACAACATGGGATGGATCAAAGGACAATACGCTGGCTGGATCAAGTCGCGTGACGAGTTTCGGCCCAATAAGATGATGGAAAGACCCGAGGCGTCGGACGGTGATTCGTGGGTGGAAACAATACGGTGTCCAGCGTGCGGCATGATAAATACTGCGCACGTACACTTCGAGGACTGGATGCCGTTTCCGGCATA
>RZZM01000240.1 GCA_009929845.1 Spartobacteria bacterium | reverse complement strand
GACCATTCAATGGCCGTTATGCCATTTCCATAGATATACTCATCCAGGCCCAGGTCCAAGGCCTCGTCCTCGCTGTGGATACGATACAGATCGATATGATAGAGCGGGAGGCGCGCCTCGCGGTATTCATTGACAATCGTAAAGGTGGGACTGCTTACGGGGCGTTCCACGCCCAGCGCCTGGGCCAGGCCCTGGATAAAACAGGTCTTGCCCGCGCCCAAATCGCCAAAAAACGCCAGCACGGCGGACGGGTGGAGGCGTGCGGCCAGCCCCTGCGCGAGCGCATGGGTCTGCTCAATGCTCTCTGAGCGGATTACCATCGGTCCATGTTCTTTCATATTGTTCATCATTCGGCGCACACGCTACCGAATGAAGCCAATGATTACAACGACAAAACGCAACCCCATTCGGTTAATGCGTCCTCGATTCCTGTCCGCAGATTGCACCTGCGGCTATTCATGTTTTACCCTGTCGGGTAAGAGGTTTGTTGTACAAAGGCTTTAGCCTGCCTCCCCCTGCGCGTGGCTCACCGGGCGTGGCAGCCTAAAGGCTGGACAACGAGCTATTTTTCTCTTCCTGCGAGGGAGTTATGCGATGTGCTGTTCGTCAGCGCTCCCTGTTCCTAATTGCACTCTTTGATCGCCAATCCCCTGCGGAGCAGCCTCCGGACACCCTCCACGTTCTGGAATTATACGCGGTACCGTTTGAAAAATTCTTTCCAAACGCATCTGCATCCTCTACCATGTTCCGCGAGATAACAAATAGACAGGTAGTGGAGCACATGGAAATGAGCAGGCAGGAGAAAAGGCTATGAGCCGTTGTTTAGTAACCGGCGCGGCGGGATTCATCGGGTCCCACCTGTGCGGGGCATTGTTGGAATTGGGCCATGACGTGGTTGGGCTGGACGCCTTTATTCCGTATTATCCGCGGCCGATCAAGGAAGCCAATCTTCACGGACTGCTTCAACACGGGCGATTTCAGTTTTTGGAGGCGGACTTGCGGACAGACGAGTTGGCGGAAGCCGTGAGTGACTGCGAGGTCATCTTTCACCTTGCGGCCATGGCCGGGCTGATCAAGAGCTGGAGCGAATTGGAGCTGTATTCCTCGTGCAACATCCTGGGGACCCAGCGCCTGCTGGAAGCCGCACGCTACGAGGGCACGCCGCATTTCATCCAGATATCGACCTCCAGCGCCTATGGACGCGAGGCCACCGGACCGGAAACCAGCCCCCTCGAACCCTGCTCCCCCTACGGCATCACCAAACTCGCCGCCGAACAGCTCTGCCTGGCCTACCAGAACAATTTTGGCGTCCCCGTCACCATCCTGCGTTATTTTTCGGTCTACGGCCCCCGGCAGCGGCCGGACATGGGCTACAACATCCTGATCCGTTGCCTGATGGAAAACAAACCGTTCATCAAATTCGGCGATGGCGAACAGACCCGCAGCAACACCTACGTAAGCGACTGTGTGAACGCGACCCTGCTGGCCTTCCAGAACCGGGACGCGGCGCTGGGCGAGATATTCAATGTCGGCGGCGGCGAAATCGTCTCGCTGAACACGGCTATCGGCATGCTTGAAGACCTCATGGGCAAAAGGGCCATCATCGAAATGCGTGACCCGCGCCCAGGCGACCAGAAGCACACCGCCGCCAATATCGAGAAAATCACGACTCGCCTGGGGTACAATCCACGGACCCCGGTTTTGGAGGGATTGCAGGCGCAGGTGACCTGGCAGAAGGAAAGCGTGCGCAACGGCCACGGGTGAGATACTTTTTTTTGTAGCATGACTCACTTCTTTTGTGTACATTCACCGTTGTGAATGGCGAATCAAAGGGCCCCGCTGCGAACGCATGAGGCAAAAAAATCAGAACCCGGATGAGGGTGCTGAAGGACCGTCGACCTGCTCTGTACGATCAGGGACGGAAGGAATAATCACCTCCCAGACCGGCGACGGGAGTTTCTCGCTGGTCAGGTACAGGGTCCGGGGATCAGCGCCAAAGCAAACCGCCTCTCCCTGCCTGCGTTTCGGCATGGGAACGGGGAGCGGGTCCTGTGCTAAAACGTCCGCCCAATCCCCCACCCCGCGGTTAAACACATAGGCGTCCCCATAAGTGAGCGCCACCATGTTCGATCCGTCACGATGGATATCCATCGCGGTCACCAACGGGAAGCCAAGTTCGGCGACACGCCGCGCTATCAGCGCGCCCCCCTCCCGCAGCGGGAGGGCATACGCGTGGCACGTCCATCCCCAGTCCTTGCTGATGAGATATACCGTCCGGGTCGCGGCATCTACCGCCACCGCCTCGCAGTTGCGGGGCCCATCCTCATAAGTAAAATCCAGGACCTGGAAAACCGGCACCGACTCCACGGGCGGCCCGTCCGGCATGACCAGCGGTTCTTCCACCAGGTACAGGGTATACTGGTCCCGCCTGAAGTGGTTATCCCCCACATCCGCAAACAGCAGGAAATGCTTGTCGTCCATGCGGAAAGAACACATATCCTCCCAATCCACCGCCTCGGCGCCCTCCACCCTGAACTCGCGAAGAATCTCCCCCTTGCGATTCATGGCAAAGAACCGCGGGATGTCTCCGGAATCATTGTGGGTCCATAGCAATCCGTCTTCCCGGTGGCTACAGGCCAAGCCGCTGCTTTCGTTGACCCGGTCGCTGGTGATCTCACCGATCACGTTGATCACCGGCGCTTCGATCGGCGCCTCCTCGTATGAGAGGGTCACAAAGCGGGATGTTTTAAGGACCGGCGGCTTGTCAAAACGACGACGGTAACTCATCCGGATGAAACCGATGGCGGCATCCGCCGCCCGGGTATCGTTATGATACAGGACGACTTCTTTAACCGCGCTCCGGATAAAATCACCCTCGCGCGGCCAGTATTGGGTATGCCCGTCACGCACCAGCACCCTGTTCTCGAAACGGGGCGTAATGTAGTCATCCAGGAAGGCCTGCCACTGCGTTTCGCTGAGCGCCGCTCCACGGTCACCGGTCAGCAGGAACACCAGGGTGGTTTCCACGGTGTGGGTCGAACGAACAACGGTGGATACAGCGCGCCCGCTCGCCGAATAATTTCGCGTGGTCGCGCATCCGGCTGAGAGCAGGAGAAGGGCCGGAAGCAGAAGACTGCCCGCGCACAGCGCGCCCTGTTTCAACACGCGGGTCATGCGCCCTGCTGCTTTTCGATCTCTCTGCGCTGCATGGTGTCGAAGTACTGGTCGGCCTCTTCCACGCTGGCGAAGATATTCACCTCGGGAAGGGCCTGGGCGATCTCGAAGATTTTGGAAATCTGCGGTTGCAGGTTGATCATGACAATCGTCCCGCCCCCTTTTTCGACCGCCTTGCGGGTTTGCAGCATTGTGCGCATCCCCATGCTGCTGATATATGAAAGACCGCCCAGGTCGAACAACACGATCCGGGGGTTCTGGTTCAGGATCGGACGCAACTTCTCTTCGCATGCCTCGAAGGTGTGGGTATCAAGCCTTCCGTCCAGCTTGAGGGCATAATATCCTTCTTCACGCTTTTCTATATATACCTGTAATGCCATGATCAACTCCTGTGCCATTTACTCAGGACCCTTGTATCAGGTTTTCATCCGTCCCGGCAATTTTGAAATCATTATATTTGAAAAAGAGCATGGTCATGTCGTCGAACTGTTCCAGTCCATTCTGAAATTCGTTCACGGCGTCATAGACGCGGTCGCATATCTGCTGGTTGGTTTCCCCGTTATGCTCCTGGATGATTTCCAGCAGGCGCCCCTCGCCAAACATCTCTTCACTGTGATTGACCGGCTCGGTTATGCCGTCGGTGTACAACACAATGCGTTCACCGTCGCTCAGGCATAATTCCTGGGTACAGTATTCCGCGGTCCCGACCACGCCGGTGGCGATCCCCTGCCGGGCGCCCTTGTGTATCGGTAATAGTTCCGCCTTCCCGTTGCGCAGCAGGACGGGCGGATTATGTCCGGCGTTGCAGTACCGTACCGCGCCGCTGCGCAGGTCGCAGACAAAATAGAAGAGGGTGGCGAACATGCAGGTGGGGTTGTCCTCGGCCAGCAGGCGGTTCATTTTGGTGATGGCCTGACCGGGGTCGGCGTTATGAACGGCATTGCTGCGCAAGAGGGTGCGCACCACCATCATGAACAGTCCCGCGGAAATCCCTTTGCCGGAAACATCCGCGATGACCACCCCGATGTGCCGGTCATCCAGCATGAAAAAGTCGTAATAGTCGCCTCCGATCTCCCGGGCCGGTTCCATGCGCGCGTAGATGTCAATGTTTTCGACCCCCTTGAAGGGGGGAAAGCGCTTGGGCAGGTTGTCCTGCTGCATGTCGCGGGCGAAGCGCAGTTCGGTTTCTATCCGTTCCTTTTCGGCGGTGGTGTCGGCGAGGTCCTGCGTATAGCGCTGGAGGTCGACCACCATGCGGTTGAAGGCGTGGGCGAGCGCGGCGGTCTCGTCGTGCGAACGGACCCGGATGCGGTGGCTGAAATCACCCTGGCTTACCCGCTGGATGCCCAGCATCAGGCGATGCAACGGACGTGTGCTGATCAGGGAAAAGAGCAGGATGACGGGCACGAAAAACAAGACCGTAATACCGATAATCTGCCCGACCTTGCGGGTGACCTGCTCATCCGCGCGGTCGATACTCTCGGAGGGCTGGTAGAGCTCAATCACATTGATGACCTGGTGGTTTGTATCCGTCACCGGAAACAGGTAACTGCACCACTCACCCTGCTCATCCACGAATCGTCCGTAATGCGGCGTCTTGTCATGAAGCACATCAAAAAACATGGCGCGGTCGGTGGGCACGATGTACGGCTCGTAGATAGGGCCCCGCCAGATGCTGATGCCGAAATAATAGCGGTTGTCCCGAATCTTGTGGATGATCCACTTGGGCGTATTCGTCACATTGTGGGTGTCCACAATCCGGCTGACGGTGGAGTAGATATTTTCATACGCCACGCTTTCCCGGTCGTCCGGATGCTGGATCTTCAGCAGGTCGTCCACGGAGACACTGTTGACGATGGCGCGCGCCAGGTTGGCCGAGCGGCGTTTGTACTCTTCCTCCAGTTCCCGCTTCATCACATCCCCGATCCAGTCGCCTTCCAGCAGGGCGCTGATCACCAGCAGCGGAATAAAGAGGACCAGCAGCTTGAGGAACAAGGGAAAGACATACCGGCGCCGGGTCCGGCGGCGCCACGCGCGGGCCCCGCCGACCAGGACCAGCGCGGCCGCCAGGGTCAAGGCCAGTGAACGCAGGGGCTGCCTGACCCGGTACCTGGTCCAGGTCTCGATCTTCGGCCCCAGCCGCAAAAATGCCTTGTTGACCATATCGAAGGAATAGGCCGCGGCACAGCGCCCGCAGGCATACACCTGGGCCACCAGGACATCCGGAAAAGGATACTGGCGGCTCAACGGGGAGAAGGTCTCCACCGCGTTTCCCCCGGCGTCAAACTGTACCCAGGAGCGGTTTCCCTGGCTGGCCACCGTCAACAACGGCTGCCGGTTGGTGGCCGAGAACGAGACCACCATCACCTCATTGGGCGCCAGCAGTTCCCCCTGTTCAAATCCCACATGCCCGTATGTGCGCAGCGGACGCCCCTGCGGCGCATACTCCACAACCTTTCCCGAAGAATGCGACGAAACATACATGTGCCCGTTGGAATCCACCGCTATGGCGCCCCAGCTCGAGAAGGCGTCGTTTTTCTCCCCCAATGGCTCGATCGCCGCCGGGAGCGCGCTGCCGGTAATGACCACAGCGCCCGCGCCCCGACGCAGCTTCCAGATGCTCTGTTGCCCGATGTGATTGTTGAGAAAGTAGTGATCGCCCGCGGCGTCCACCGTATAGAAGAATTCCGGATAGGTCTCCGGCTTTTCCAGGACGATGCGCATGATCTCGCGGGGCGGCTCGTCAAAATCCACATATTCCCGAAAGCGATAGCCCACAAAAGAACGACTCTCCCGGTTGTAGATATAACTGTTGACAACCACACCCTCCGCGCCCGCATAGAGCTTGCGCACCATGTAGTAATAGCGGTCGTCGTCCGGCTCGATCTCACAGGCCTCCACCAATGTCAAGGTTTTGCCCGCCCCGAAACAGTCCAGCTTGAGAATCGTGTTATCCTCTTTTTCAAGTACGTAAAGATAATCATCCACCATGGTGAAGGCAATGGGCACATCAAAGGCGCGCGTTACCTGGTAGTCCCGGCCGGCCAGGAAAAACAGGCTCAGCGCCAGCGCCAGCAATACCCCGCACGTCGCGAGACGCCGCGTGGCCCATCCTGTATGCTCTCTTGCCTGTTCTTCCATCGACATCATTATGCCTACTGCCTCGCCTGTTATTACCAGGAATCTGTGATCCGATCGCCTACGTTCCCATTCTATGCCCGTTTTCGTCAAGATATCATGTAGGTTATACGGGGAGATAATATCGTATTGCGGGTTAACTATTCATCAAAGTTCTGCTACTATGGTACCTCTGAACACAATCTATATGAATGCAAAGAAGAAAACTAACAAAGCGCCCACCGGACATATCCACCTGACGTGGGCCATTTTCTGCCTGCTGTTTCTGACGGTCGGACTGATCGTCGGCTACAAGCTCAGGGAGTGGAAGGCCACCGGGCGCAACGCCTATCCGGCCCAGTGTGTGAATATTGTCGATGGCGACACCATCGACATTGCCTGGATTTACGGCACCAACCGCCTGCGCGTGGCCGGCATCGACTGCCCGGAAAGCAAGAACTCCAAAAAGCTGCGCGACCAGGCCAAAGAGTACGGCATAAAATCTTCCACCCTGCTGAAAATCGGAAAGAATTCCACGGAGGTAGCCACCGAACGCCTACTCAATCAGGCAATCGTGATCGCGTTTCCGAACAAGACCATCGAACGCGACACCTTCGGACGGTTGCTCGCCTACGTCGAAATCAACGGCGTCGATTACGGCGCCTTCATGCTCGAAAACGGCCTGGCCTACCCCCGCCCGGAACCCCATCCGCTTAAGAAAAGATACTTCCGCCTTAACGACCAGGCCCAGGAAGAAGGCCGCGGGGTCTACGCCTGGATCGATTGAGAGGGGGTTAGGTGGCAGGGGATTAGCTGGTTAGGTGGTAGGTGATTAGCGGGTTAGGTGGCAGGCCGCTGATCATTATCGCACTCTTTTTCTCGCCGATCAAGCAGGAGGCTGCTCTGCGGGGATGGGTGGGCTGAAGGCCCGGGGGCACCGTGGATTCTTTGGGATAGACGGGGCACGGGTACAGGCCGGCTCGATAGGAATCTCGCCTCCAGGGGTCATGTTTGTATAGCAAACCTGGAGGGCGGCTTGTCCTGCATAGTCCCCGCGAGCGGGACGAAGAAGGTTTCATTTCCCAAACGCAGTATCTCTTCGGAAGTGGATATAATCAAAAAAATCACCGCGATTAC
>RZZM01000678.1 GCA_009929845.1 Spartobacteria bacterium | reverse complement strand
CTGGTTTTTCTTGCCCTTCCTGATGGCGCCGGTGATGGCGGGGAAGAGCATGCCCATCAGGACGCCGACAATGACCATGGTGACCAGCAGCTCAACGAGGGTGAAGCCTGTCTTCCGTTGTGTATTCCTGTTTGTCATGCAGCATGTCTCCATTTACCAGGCGGTTATCAAAGATCCCGGTTGACCTGGATTTGGCCCATAGGACATCACGAGGACCGTAACACCGGGGAATGTGCCGTTGCCAGACGCCGACAGTTGATTAAAATACTGTTCCAGGTCCGGATAGCCAAGCAACGTATTAAATCCTCCGACCTGCCCGTCAAAGTCAAGGTCCATCACAATGATGTAGGGATTGCCCCAGGGGTCCAGATAGAAGCCGTCATTCGCGGCATAGGTATTGTTATCCTTGTCTGTACCGCTCAAATCATCAATCGGAACATCCAGGTAGACGACCTTGTTGGGATTGTTGGTCGAGTCGATCCCACGCAGGATATTCATGACCACACTTTGTTTCACGGGATTGCCGCCGCTGCCGTCTTCCGCCGCGCCGAGAGGGCCGCTGAACACATGGTCGGGATTGCCCACCTGCTTGGCGCCCGGCATGCGTCCATATTCGCCGAAGTAGGCCTTGGCGGCGGCGGAAATGGCCTTGGTGGCGGTTTCCGCCTGGGCGGCTTTTGCCTTCTTTTTCATGTTATTGAAGGCGGGGAAGAGGAGGCCCATCAGGATACCGATAATGGCGATCACCACCAGGAGTTCGATGAGTGTGAAGGCACCCTTATTTTCAGATTTTTTACATCCACGCATGCACAAGCCCTTTCACAGCTTTTGTCTTTGTTCTCTACTATACATCATACCCCGGGGGCTGTCAGCCGTTTATCCGGGCTTCCCGGGTTTATTTCGGCGGTTAGTGGTCGGACCAGTTATTGATATCGGGCAGCCACTGGCCGGTTCCTTGTTCATCCATCACCACCGTCCACAGGTCATACCCGAATTTCGAGTTGTTATGGTCGGCGTAGGGCGGCGCCGGACGGTGCAGGTAGCGCATTTCCTGTCCGCCCGCGTCATAAATTTTATACGCCGTATTGGGGTCCGTCCATCCCTCCATCACGAGAAACGGCTTCAGCCCCTGTTTCTGGGGTTTGACCCATAGGGCGCCACTCAGGTTCGCGCTGGCCTCAGGAACCTCGTTGGTGGGGTATTTTCCGTATTGCACCCGATAGGATTCGAGGGCCTGTTTGATCTTCTCCATATCCGCCTTGACCCTGGCGATAGCCGCCTTATGCTGCGCATAACTGGCCATACCGATGACCATGCCCACGAGTATTGCGATAATCGCCATCGTTGTAAGCAGTTCAATCAGCGTAAACCCGCACCGTCCACCAAATCCGTTTTTCATAGCCACCTGCGGTTCCTTTTGCATTTTTCCAATCATTGGAAACTTTTTTCGCGATTTTTCCAATCATTGGAAACTTTTTTGCCATTTTTTCCAATCATTGGAAACTTTCACACACTTTTTT
>RZZM01000677.1 GCA_009929845.1 Spartobacteria bacterium | reverse complement strand
GATTAAACGGATGTTTCCGTCTGAGGGCCGTGTGGTGGTTGAGGGGCTCAATATCGTGAAACGGCATACCAAAGCTCGTGGCCCCGGTAAGCCCGCTGGCATTATTGATATTGAGGCCTCCCTCGATGTGTCGAATGTGATGCTCGTTTGCCCTAGCTGCAAGCGTGCTTCACGCACCGGGTATCGCTTTCTCGAAGAGACTGACCATAAGGGGCGACCCCGGAAGGTTCGTTTCTGTAAGGCGTGTGACGCGACCATTGATTAGGACGTTTATCAGGGCCGGAGTCGTCTCGTGGTTCGATGCCTCCAAGCCCCTGGAGATGTAGTATGACCGTTCGTTTGCGCGAGAAGTATCAGCAAGAGGTTGTTCCTGCGCTGATGCAAGAATTTAAGTTCACGTCAGTGATGCAGGCTCCCCGACTTGCCAAGATTGTGGTCAATATTGGTGTCGGTGAGGCGGTGCAAAATTCTAAGGCGCTTGATGCCGCCGTGAATGATCTGACGATCATTACCGCTCAAAAACCCGTCATTACCCGGGCCCGTAAGTCGGTTGCTTCGTTTAAGCTCCGTGAAGGGATGCCCATTGGGGTGATGGTGACGATTCGCGGGAATCGGATGTATGATTTCTATGATCGTCTGGTTAATCTGGCGCTGCCCCGCATTCGTGATTTTCGTGGGGTGAGCCGCCGTTCCTTTGATGGCCGCGGGAACTATAGCCTCGGCCTCCGTGAGCAAATTGTGTTCCCTGATATCGACTACGATAAGATTGATAAGCTCCGTGGCATGGAGGTAGTCATTGTAACGACTGCCCCTGATGATGCTCAGGCCTATGCCTTGCTCAAGCGCCTCGGAATGCCATTTCGTGATTAGTCTGGACCAGGAGCGAAGGCTTACCAGTCCAACGGTTTAGGAGGAAATACCTTGGCGAAGACGTCCTGGATCGTTCGTTCAGAACGCCCACAAAAATACAAGGTGCGTGAGTATAACCGCTGTAAGGTATGTGGTCGCTCGCGCGGCTATATGCGTAAGTTCGGCATGTGTCGCATCTGCTTCCGTGAACATGCGCTCAAGGGCATGATTCCGGGTGTGGTCAAGTCGAGCTGGTAATAGCATCTGTGAGGAGGCTCGCTGTGAGCGTGAACGATCCCATTGGTGATATGCTGACTCGTATCCGTAATGCCTGTATGGCTCGCAAGACGGTTGTTGATGTTCCGGCATCAAAGATGAAAATTGCGATTGCGGATATTCTCAAGCATGAGGGTTTTATCAAAGATTACACCGTGATCGAGGGGACTCCGTATCATACGATCTCGATTACGCTGAAGTATATGCCGGATCGGCGCCCGGCTATTACAGGCCTGCGCCGGGTGAGTAAGCCGGGTTTGCGGATCTATACCGGTCGTGATGAAATTCCGCGTGTCCGCGGTGGCCTGGGTCTCAGTATTCTCTCGACACCCAAGGGGGTGCTCGCTGGTCACGACGCCTGGCGCGAGCGCGTGGGCGGTGAGGTGCTCTGCTATAT
>RZZM01000239.1 GCA_009929845.1 Spartobacteria bacterium | reverse complement strand
GATTCTGTTATTCACCGATGGCCTGTTTGAAGTAGTCGATAAAGATAACAACGAACTCGACATAGAGCGCATCCTGGACGTCATTACTGACAACATGCACACAAAAGTAGATGATCTGTTTGACCTCCTGATCAAAAAAATCCTGACACAAACAAAAACCGGCGCCTTCTCCGACGATGTGTGTTTGGTAGGTATCGAAATTCAGAAAGAATAAAGGATTATAGGAGCAGGATACTGGCGGAAAGGAAGGCAAATATATGAAAAACAAAATAAAATACACGGATGAGCCCATGGGGGAGCTGAAGGTCGTCAAGGACTTCCTGCCACCTCCCCATGAACTTGTTTTTGATGAAGACACGGTCAAGGTGACTATCGGATTGAGTCGTTCTAGCGTGGACTTTTTTAAGCGGGAGGCGCGGCGCAACCACACCGCCTATCAGAAAATGATTCGGCGGCTGCTGGATGTCTACGCCTCACGTTATGAAGATGTTCCAACACGATGAATGCATACTATTAAATAAAGAAACAGTTTTTGAGAATTTGCTGCTCTGTCCCCACTTTCCAGCGAGTATGGCCATAATAGCTGTCACAAATGCTAGTTCGGTATTACTCATAGTACCCGTCAAGACACAGGACCCGCTTGGATCAAACCCGTTTACCGGATCTGTACCTGTGTAAAATAACTTATCAAAACTGAAAGGTCCGCCTGTAGACATTGCCCTCGACAGGCGTCGTCAGGCCGGTTGTTGGATTTATGGTGATCCTCAGGCACAGGCGAAAAAACCTATACTTGGCAAAGAAAGGCGGGTATTTTTCCTGATGTACCTGTTAATCCAATCCAGGAATGAGGGCGACGAAATGAACAGAAGAATGCAATGTTTATCGGCGATTATCCTGTTTCTCACCATCTCCATTGTGGTTACTGTCTGCGCCTATGCGGACACCGGCGGGGCGATCCCGTTCGAACCTGACGACACGATCGAAGAGATTCAGGAAAAGATCGCGCTCAACGGGTATTCCTTCACCGTGGCCACCAATCACGTCTTCAACATGACGCGCGAGGAAAAGGGTCGCTTCTTCAGCCGCCGCGCATCCGAAACCCGGAGCGCGGACAACGGCGACATAGGGCCGCTGGCCTTTCAACTGCGCGCCACGCCGCCCGCCTGGTTTGACTGGCGCAATTATAATGGACACAGCTATATCGGCGCGGTGCGTAACCAGGGCAACTGCGGCTCCTGCTATTCATTTGCCGCGTGCGCGGCGGCCGAGGGGACCTATAATTTTGCCAACAATCTTTATGACGGAAGTTGCGTCGATTTTTCGGAATCATTTATCATCTGGTGCCTGTCGCGAATCGCCCCGTACAGCTCGCATTTTTATGGGTGCGATGGCGCGGACTACGACTATTACGAGTTGCAGGCGCTGACCGTTGAGGGGGTCAGTTACGAGTCGGCGTATCCCTACACGCAATCGGACCCTGGCTCCTGCACGCACTGGAATGATCCGCGGGTGGTCTTCAACTCCTGGCACCGGGTTCCCTGCAACGACATCAATGCGATCAAGACCGCCATCATGACCTATGGCGTGGTGGACGCCGCGGTCAAGGTCAGCTCCGCCTTCTCCGCATACAGCGGGGGTATCTATAACGACACCTACACCAGTTGTTCGGCCAATCCGTGCTATGATGTCCCCACGGACCACGCCATTTCGCTGGTGGGCTGGGACGACAACCCGCCGGAGGGTGGCGGCGGGTGCTGGATACTCCGGAACAGTTGGGGCACCAGTTGGGGAGAGAGCGGCTACATGCGCCTGCGCTACACCGCCGCGGCGGTGGCCTGCTCGGTATCTTATCTTGTATACACCACGCCCGGCACTCCGCCGACCGTCACCACGGACCCGGCGGCCAACGAGACCGCCACATCCGCCACGCTGAACGGCACGGTGAATCCCCAGGGCGCGGCGACCACCTACTATTTCCAGTATGGGACCACCACGAGTTACGGCAACAACACCCCCTCGGCGAGCGCCGGTTCCGGCGCCTCCGCGCAGAATGTCTCCGCGAATATAAGCAGTCTTTCCCCCAGCACCACCTATCACTACCGCATCGTTGCCGCCAATGCCGCCGGCACCACCTATGGCAGCGACCAGACCTTTGTGACCGCGGCCCCGACGCCGACCGCACCCACGGTGATCACGGACCCGGCCACTGATATTTCCACCAATCGCGCCACGGTGCAGGGGCGCGTCACCCCGAACGCCTCGCCCACCGGCTATCGTTTCCTCTATGGCGCCACCACCTCGTACGGGTCCGCCACCGCCTGGAAAGCGGCCGGCAACGGCACCGCCCTGCTGCCGGTGAACGAGCTGGTCTCCGGACTGGCCGCCGCCACCACCTACCATTACTGCCTGATGGCCACCAACAGTGTCGGCGTCAGCTATGGCATCGACCGCACCTTCACCACGCCCGCCGGACCTGCCGCGCCTTCGGCCACCACCGTGGCGGCCAACCCGGTCAGCACGGGATCGGCCACCCTGAACGGGAGTGTCAATCCCAACGGCGCCGCCACCACCTGTTACTTCGAGTACGGGACCACCACCGCGTACGGGTCGAGCACGCCGACCGTTTCTGCCGGCGCGGGCAACAGCGCGGTTCCCGTCAACAGCGTCGCCGCCGGTCTGAGCCCCTCCACCGCCTATCAGTTCCGTCTCGTCGCGCAAAACAGCATGGGCGCCACCTACGGGGCCAACATGCAGTTCACGACCGCGGCCGAATCCACCGAACTGCTGCAGGAAGACTTTGAAGAAGGCGGCGCGATGCCCGCCGGATGGACGATAGATCATGTCACGGGCAGCCTGGACTGGACGTTTGTGGACGGAGACGGCGGGTATGGGCACCCGTCCTCCGCGCATGGCGGCTCATACAACGCCTATCTTTACCTCGAAAGCTATACCGCGCAGCGGACACGCCTCATCACCCCGGTCATCAACTTTAACGGGCGCACCAACGCCCCGACGCTGACGTTCTGGTTGTACAACGAGGAATGGTGCTATTGGGGCGCCTGCGATCAGGACATCCTGAAAGTCTATTACAGGACCGCCGCCGGGGGCTCGTGGACCCTGCTGCAGACGTACAGCGCCAACACCCCGCAATGGACCATGAAATCGATCGCGCTGCCCCAGGTAAACTCGACCTATTACATCGCCTTTGAAGGCTCGGCCAACTGGGGATACGGCATATGCATTGATGATGTGGAGGTCAGTGCCGAAGGCAGCAGTCCCACCCCGCCGCCGAGCGCCGTAACCGTTCCGGCAAGCGACGTCAGCAGCACCGGCGCGCGCCTGAACGGCACGGTGAATCCGAACGGCACCGCCACCTCGTTCCATTTTGAATACGGGACCACCACCGCCTATGGCAGCGTCACCCCCACCAGCATTGCCGGTTCCGGCACTTCGGTCATGGCCGTGCATGCGGACCTTGTCGCGCTGACCCCGAACACAACGTACCATTGCAGGCTGGTTGCCTCCAGCGCCGTCGGCGTCAGTTACGGATCGGACCTGACCTTCACCACCGACAGTTCCTCGCCGACCGCGCCGAGTGTCCAGACGGACCCCGCCTCGCAGGTGACCAGCGATTCGGGCACCCTCAACGGGCGGGTCAATCCCAACGGTGCGGCCACGACCTGGTACTTTGAATACGGACTTACAACCGCATACGGGACAACCACGACCGCGGCCATTGCCGGTTCGGGGACCTCAGACATCTCCGTACAAACGCCCGTCACCGGACTGAGCCCCTCATCCACGTATCATTTTCGCCTGGTCGCCTCCAGTGCCGCGGGCACGACCTACAGCGCTGATCGAACGCTGATCACCTCCCCGGACAGCGCGGTTGTGTTTGCGGAAGACTTCGAGCACGGCGGCGCGCTGCCCATCGGCTGGTCACAGGAGTACATCGTCGCGCAGGTGGCCTGGGCGGCGGCCAATGGCTCGCCGGAGAACCACCCGGACGAGGCCTATGCCGGGTCCTACAACGCCCTCTTCTACGGCACCAACGGAACCACCCGCCTCATCACTCCGCCCATTGATTTCGGGGCGCGACTCTACAACACGGAACTGACCTTCTGGCATTTCATGGAAGAATGGTGGCGCGACCAGGACGAATTGCGCGTCTACTACCGCACCGCTGCCGCAAGTCCCTGGGTACTGCTTGAAACCTACCAGGCCAATGTGGACGCCTGGACCCAGCGGACCATCACCCTGCCGAATCCCGGCGCGAGCTATTACCTGGCCTTTGAAGGCAAAGCGCAGTGGGGATACGGGGTCTGTCTGGACAACATCGAAATCACCGGCACCACCAGTCCAACGCCAACCCCAACACCCACGCCGACACCCACGCCGACGCCCACGCCAACGCCCACACCCACGCCCACGCCGGGGTACCGCGCGGCCAACGATTTTGACGGGGACGGCAAATCAGATATTGGCGTCTACTGGCCGCAGGCCGGCAATTGGTATCTGCTCCTGAGCGGGAACGGCAGCATGCGCATCGCGAATTGGGGCTGGTATGACGCCCTGCCGGCGGTTGGCGACTACAACGGCGACGCCCTGGCTGACATCGCCGTCTACTGGCCCGCGGGACAGTCCTGGTATGTCCTCTACCTCAACGGGACCTCCTCGACAAAAACTGGATGGGGCGCCGCCAATTCCCTGCCCGTTCCCGGCGACTACAACGGGGACGGCGCGACGGACTACGCCTATTTCCGCTTCTCCAATGGCCAGTTGAACATACAATACGGAAGTGGCGGAACCGACTCGGAATACTTCTCCACCTACGCCCTGCCTGTGGTCGGCGATTTTGACGGGGACGGAGCAACGGACAAGGGCGTCTATGACAGCTACAACGGCTGGTGGGACCTTGAGTATTCCGGCGGGGGCAGCGAGGAAGTCGCCTGGGGCTGGTCACAGGCCCTGCCGGCGCCCGCGGACTATGACGGGGACGGCGAAACTGACGTGGCGGTCTACTGGCCTGCCCAGGGCACCTGGTATATCCTCAAGTCCTCCGACGGGCAGGTCCTTACGGCCTACTGGGGGTGGAACGCCGCCTTCCCGGTGCCAGCGGATTACGACGGGGACGGCCGCGCGGATATCGCCGTCTACTGGCCCGCGGGCGGGGTCTGGTACATCCGCCCGAGTGGGACAGGCGTGGGATACAGCGTCAACTGGGGGTGGTCGGACGCCATTCCGCCGCTGCCGCAATACATTATAAACGCCTATTACCTTGTGTATTGAACATCGCGCCGTTTCAGGGGTCAAATGTATAGAAAAAATCTTTATTAGTGTCACATTTCAGGATACATTGACCGCATGAATACATATAGACAGCGTGTGCTGTCCGGACTCCTTTGTCTTATCGGAGCGCTCGGGGCCGCACAGACGTATGCGCAGTTGCTGACTGTCCAGGCCGATCCACTCACAGTCTCCTCTGATGAACGGGGTCGGATGGCCGTCTGGTACGAGGGTACCTCCCAGTACTACAACATCAATGAAAAGGGGTCTTTCCTGGTGCTCAACGACGCAGGCATCCGCGTGAATTCCTTCGGTTCCGATCTCGGAACCTACCCGGTATTTGACGCTGTCGCGCACAGCATGCCGGATTCCAACACCATTGAAACGGTGTTTTCCCCCGGCGCTGATACCGGCGTGCGGGTCCACCAGCGGATCACCTGTTATGACGCCGCGCGTTATTACCGCATCACCTGGACCCTGACAAACAGCGGAGCGACCACCTACACGGACTGCCGTTTCCTGCATGGCGGGGACACCGATTTTGGTCCGGGAAACATCAGTCGCGGAAACTGGGAACCAACGCGCGGCATGGTCTTCATGTCCTCCACCAACTATGAAACGACCGGGATTATGGGCCTCTTCGGCGGCGCGGCATCGCCGTCAGCGCACTACCACGAAGCCGCGTGGTGGCCGAACTGGACCGCCCTGCTCATGGCGATACTGCCGGACACCGTGGACCCGGACATGGACGACAGCGGGTATGGGTTGCAGTGGAACCGCGCCACGCTGGCGCCGGGCGATTCATGGACCATCGACATGTACGAGAAATGGACGCCGCCGGGCGCGGTGCAGGTCTTCGGTCCCGGCGAACAGGCCTGCCGCCTTGACACCGTACAGACCAATATCTTTATTGTCGCGAACTACCGGGACAGCGCCGATACGTTCAATCTTGATGTGACTTCTTCGCTCGGTTGGGACCTGGCCATCCCCGGGACCACCACCGTCCTCCTCCAGGCGCAATCGACCACCACCATCGTCACAACCGTGACGGTCCCCACCTCCCTGCCCAGCGGCAGGACGGTCCATTTCTCGACCCTGCACGCGCGGTCGCAGGGCGAACCATCGCTCTCCAACAGCGACCATGTGGTCTCTTTCATGCACATTCCCCATGCGCCGACAGCGGTCAACGACACCCTCTGCCTGCCGAAGGGCGGCATCATGGATGTCCTCGCCGACGGACAGCACAGCCTGCTGGATAACGATCTCGACCCCGAAGCCCACGGCCTTGCGGCCCAGGACGCAGCGTTCAACGGGCCCTTGCACGGAAGTGTTGACATCTTCAGTGACGGGACCTTCCTGTACACGCACAACAACGATGACGCCATCGCCGACTCCTTTGACTATGTGGCATACGACCAGCAGATACCGCGGCTTGCATCCACCGGACACGTTGAAGTCTCCATCATGACCGTGCAGCCGGACAACGGCCCCAAGGCCGGACGCAACGTGGTCGCCATTACAGGCGGCTACCTTGGAAGCGGCGGGGACATCAACGCAGTGAGCCTGAACGGATTTACCGCGCCGATTATCCGGCAATCGGCCACCCAGGTGATTGTCCGGGCGTCCTACGCCACCGTCACCGGAACCGGCGATGTGGTGGTCACCTCGATCTCCAAAGGCACCAAGCGCCTGCGTAACGCCTACACCTACAATCCGCCGGGAACCATTTTTTCCGTCGAGCCGCACCATGGCCCCTACAATGGCGGCAACACCGTAACCATCACGGGCGAGGCCCTCGGGAACGGCACGGACGTCACCAATGTATTGCTGTGCAATGTACCCGCCGTCATCGTCGACCAGTCCCCGACGCAGGTGATTGTCACCGCCGGTCCCTGTGCCTTGCCGGGCAGCGGGGTGGTTTATATCGACTCAGTCTCCCGCGGACGGACCGGCAGGGATGCGGCCTACAGCTACGACCCACCGGAAGAAGCCAATCTATCGGTCAGTGGAACAGCGGAACCCGGCAGCGCGCCGCTGGGAAGCAACCTCTGTTATTTCATCACCGTCAGTAACAGCGGCCCGGCCACGGCCACGGGGGTAAAGGCCACCAATACCCTGCCCCATCAGCTTCTTTTCATGGACGTTTCCTCTTCGGATTGCATTTT
>RZZM01000238.1 GCA_009929845.1 Spartobacteria bacterium | reverse complement strand
GTTTCAAAAATATACAGCAGTTATCTCCGTGTCCTCTGTGCCCTCCAGCACAGCGGGTGGTATAAAAAGAAGATTACGGGGACAGAGAACGTGAAAATCACTGTTTTTTTGGCGGATTTTGCCTGTGAGGGTGTGTTTTTGGCGATATTTCAGCGGGTTGGACTGCGGCGATGGGGCCGATGAAGACAGAGACCCACAAAGCCAAGCCCGAGGAGGACGACGGAAGTAGGTTCTGGCACAATAAGGAACTGGTCGGGTGTCAATGCCTCGTCGCTGATGCGGAATTCGTCGATGTAGCCGTCCCATGTGCCGCTTTCTCCTCCAATTGTTCGAGTTCCCAATGCAACATTTCCTGCAAATTCATAAGGGCCGCTGGCCCCGCCCGGATACCCACCGTTGTATTGGACCTGTCCGTCGATGTAGGCACTTCCGCCATTCATGCGCATTGACGTCGTGTTCGCCTCACCGGTGAGGGGCACTGTTGCAGACGGTACAGACGTACTCCAGCCTCTTCCAGACACGTCTCCCCCTCCAGGAGAAGTATCCGAGGATATCTCCGGGGACAGAGAAGTTGGCTGTGCCGCCGACGGTTAGTTGTGACGCTGGACTTGCGCAAGCAGGCTTGCTAGAGGATCTTCTTACGCCGGTTCTGCCTGATCTCTCGGAAATGCATTGGTTGTGCTTCTTCAATGCGAGAGTATTCGATTGCTCGTCCTTCAGTTCGATCAAGCGCCGCGCAGAAGCGATATTTTTGTCGTGAACGCGGGCCATCACCTCCCGAACGAACCATTCTGAGCCGATGATCAGACCGTTATGGTTGTAGCATTTCCTCGATACGTCGATAAAGGGTGCGCCGCCCGATGCCAAGAATGGATGCGGCCAATCGTTTGTTGCCGTTGACCATTGTCATCACATGGCGGATGTAGCGACGCTCGACTTCCTCGAGGGAGGGCAGGGAATTGTTGTCGATCTGTATGCCGTTCGGGAGAAGGGGGCTGGACTTGGACTGGGCATTTTCAATATCGCGACGGATGCGGGGGGGCAGGTGTTCGATGCGTATTTCGCGTTCGTGGCAGAATACTACCGCTCGCTCGATGGTGTTGCGCAACTCGCGAATGTTGCCGGGGAAACGATAACGGGTCAGCAGGTCATTGGCGTGGGCACTGATGCTTTCGATTTGTTTGTTGAGGGCAGATGCAAACTGGAGCAGGAATATGCCGGTCAGCAGGTCGAGATCGTTGCCGCGCTCGCGAAGGGGAGGCGCCTGTAGCGAAAAAGTTTCAAGGCGGTAAAAGAGGTCTTCCCGGAAATCGCCGGCTTGCACAAGCGCTTCGAGGTCGCGGTTGGTTGCGGCGATTATGCGGACGTTGATTTGCTGCTCGCGGTTGCTGCCGACGGGGCGGATTCTGCCGTCCTGGAGCATCCGCAACAGTTTGGCCTGAAGGGGGGCGGGCATCTCGGAAATTTCGTCGAGCAACAGCGTGCCGCCTTCGGCTTCAGTGAAAATGCCCTGCCGGGCTTTTGTCGCTCCGGTAAAGGCGCCTGCGGCGTGCCCGAAGAATTCGCTTTCGAGCAGGTGTTCGGAGATGCCTGCGCAGTTTACCGCCAGGAACGGCCCCGCGGTGGAGTCGCTTTCCTCATGAATGGCGCGCGCGACCAGTTCCTTGCCGGTTCCGCTTTCGCCCTGGATGAGCACGGGACCGTCGGCGCGCGCGATCTGGCGAATCTGCTGGAATAAGGCCAGCATGGCCGGAGAGCGTCCGTACATGCCGTGAAAGGCGGAGTCTGCGTCCAGCAGGGTCCGTATGCGGCTGAGTTCTTCGCGCATTCGGCGCTTTTCAAGAATACGGCTGATGCTGAGCCTGAAGTGTTCCAGGTCGAGGGGCTTGGTCAGGAAGTCCTCCGCCCCGGCTTTGAGGCTTTCGACGGCTTTGGCGACGGTTCCAAAGGCGGTAATGATGAGTACATCGGGGGTGTTTTCGGACATGCCGCTTTGGATTTGTCGTAACAGCGCCAGCCCATCGGCGCCGGGCAGGCGCAGGTCGCTGACGATGAGATCGGGCATCCAGGTTTGGGCGGCGGCGAGTCCGTTTTCGGCGGTATGGGAAATTCGCGCCTTGAACCCGGCGTCTTCAATTTCTTCTTGCAGCAGTTGGGCCAGTCCCTGATCGTCTTCAACAATGAGAATGCGTGTTTCCTGATGTGCATGGGTGGTCATGATGATGTACTCCGGTCGGTGGCCGCATGTATGGGAAGGCGGATGGTGAACCGCGCGCCGCCGAGGTCGCTTTCTCCTGCCTGAACGGCGCCCCCGTGCTCGGTGACAATGCCGTGGACCACGGCGAGGCCCAGCCCCGTTCCGGCCCCCACGTTTTTGGTGGTAAAGAAGGGTTCGAACAACCGGGGGCGGATGGCTTCCGGGATACCGGGTCCGTTGTCGTCGACCGTGAACACCATGTGCTTGCCATCGACCTTCCATCCGAGGCGTACGTGAACTCCCGGGGCGGACTGGAGGGCGTTGCGCAGCAGATTGACCAGCACCTGTTCTGTGCGGATTGGATCGGCGGAAAACGAAGGGGCTTCCGCCTCGCCGTGCAGTGCGATTGATGCGCCGCTCTGTTCGGCTTCCTTGTGTACGGCGGTCGCGGCGGATGCGGCGGCGATGGCGGGGCGCAGACTGCGCGGGCGTAGTCGGCTGGTGTGGCTGAAGTCGAGAAGCTGGCGAATGATGGTTTCCATGCGAACGATTTCCCCCAGGATACGGTGGAAGGCAATGAAGGAGAGCGAATCATTTTTCTCATGGCGCAACGTGCGCTGCGCAGTGCCGCTTATTGTGCTCAACGGCGTGCCCAGCTCATGCGCAACCCCGGCGGCCAACTGCCCGACGGCGGCCATTTTTTCGGCGTGCCGGAGCTGGTTTTCCAAGGCGGCCTGTTCGCGCCTATGGGTTTCTATTTTGTGTTCGGCCTGCTGGATGTTGTCGAGCATAGAATTGAAGTTCCCGGAAATCGCGGCGATCTCGCGCGGGCCGGAAACCGGCAGGCGGTACCCGGTTTCTCCTGAAGCCACCCGCTGCATACCCAGGGTGAGCTTTTCGAAATGACATCCGAGCGCCTGATGCTGTCCGACCAGCACAAGGAAGACGATGGCCGACGCGCCGAGGCCAAGCCATAAGAGGGCATGATGCCGCACGTTAGCGATGTATCGGCGGAAATCTCTTTCACGGCGCGTCAACTGCAACAGACCGGCGACCTGATTGCGGGAGTCCACCAGCGGAACAAAATAGGAATAAACCCGACGCTTGCCAACCCGACCGTATTCTCCCTTCCGCTTGCCTTCCGCGGCAAGTTCCGTCAGTTTGCCGCGCATGGGGTCGGGGTCTTTGTCGCCGGCGGAGGCAATGCGGCGGCCTTCCATGTCATAGGCATAGGCGCTGTACACACTGTCCATGGAAATGGCGGATGCCAATGTCTGGTCCATTCCGCCCTGTCGCTGCTTTTCCATGGCATGACTCAACGGAAGCTGTATCGCCCGCGCCACCATTTCCAGGTCGCTTTGCATGCGCGCTTCCACCTGCTGTTCCCAGAGTTTCAAGGCAAAATAGCCGGTCAGGGCCATAGCGGAGGCCAGCGGAACCAATACGTAAAGCACCAACGTCCAGCGTAGGCTGATTCTGCCTGCCTTGATCGATTTCATCGTTCTACCCATGCCGATCAGCCTTCCTTCCTGCTTCAATACATCAGCGTTTTAGGCACATGTGTCAATTTGATACATTATTTGCAGGGCCTTGTCAAGCGGGTTGCATGGACATCTTTGCTGCAATGATTTTCATCCTTATGATGTGCAATGAATTACAATGTAAAAAAGGCATTCCCGTTCCGGTTGGCATGCTTTGTGCATTTAAATTGGCACACCACATCGATTTAAGGGTTACCGTGATCGATGGCAGCGCGTAAGTAACGGTAACCAGCATACATGCCCCAGCAGGCATGAACGAAATGAACAGGACGGATCGAACAGCAAATATGCAACAGACAGATAGGAAAGGAACTGACAATGAAGAAACTGGTTAAAACAACGCTGATAATGGTGGCGGCCTGCTTTCTGGGCGCCCTCGCCGCTAAAGCGCAAATGCAGCAGCAGGCGTATCCGCACCAGACACAGCCCCATCGGACAGCCGCAGAAGCGGAACGTACAAAACTGCTAAATGAGCTGAACGCTTTGCAGGAACGAACTCGCGTAATCCAGGACAAACTTATGATAATTGCACAGAAAGCGGTGGAGGCGAATCCCCAGCTCACAGCATTGCATAACAACCTCGTAACGGTTTACGAGTCCAAGTTGACGGAATACGGATACCTGGACGAGGCGGAACAGCAGAAGCTACAGGAAGTGCAGCAGATGCTGCAAACGCCGGAAGCCGGTGATATAGATGACGCCGAACGCCAACGTCTGACGAAGCAATTCCATGCGGAAGTGGCAAAGATGCAGGAGGCGCAGCAAAAGGCGCAAAGCGACCCTGAAGTTCAGCAGGCGCAGGCGGAACTCGATCAAGCACGCTTGATGACCATGCTGGAATGTGATCCCGACACGACAGCGCTGCAGGAGGAACATCAGGAACTGCAGTCGAAAATCAATCATCTGCGGCAGTCACTGCAGTCGGCAGTGCAATAACAGTCAACGCACGCAGTAACTCGACAGGAGAATAGTTGCGATCTGTTGTGTGCCCGCCGCCGCCCTTCGGCCCGGCGGGCTCCTCCTTGAACGTAAAACACAGGATGGCTTTTATGAGCACGGGCGTAACCTTACACGGCAAGCCGCTTTCTCCCGGAATAGGGCGAGGGAAAGCCGTTGTCCATCGAAGTTCCATCACCCGCCTGGGCGAATTTTACCAAATAGGCCCAGCGGACGTTGAAGCAGAGTGCCGACGCGTTGATGATGCCGCAAAACAAGTTAAAAATGACCTTGCGACGTTGGCCGAAAGCGCCGAATCGATGATCGGGACAGGCGGTTCCGAGGTGTTTCAGGCGCACAAAACCATGACCATGGACCCTGACCTGCTGGACCGAATAAAGAATGAAATCGAAGTGGAAGAGGTCAGCGCGGGCCGCGCTGTGCGTATCATCTTCAAACGGCTGGAGCGTCAGTTCAACGCAATGGAAGCGGACTGTGCGCGTGCGAAAGCGGACGATATGCAGGACTTGATGCGCCAGTTTGTACGTGCCCTGGCGGGCATTCGTGGCCATGAACTGGAAGGGTTGCCTTCCGGCAGCGTCCTGATCGCCTCCCGCTTGATGCCTACGGATATTTTTCATCTCCTGCGCTGCCGGGCAACGGCGGTGGTGCTTGATGCCGGGTGTGCCACATCGCATGCGGTTATTTTTGCACGTGAATGCGGCCTGCCCTGCGTCGGAGGAATTCCTGCCGATACCGCCTATTCGGATCGGCTTGTGCTGGTCGACGGATATGATGGCAGCGTGGTGATCGATCCCTGGCCCGAACAGCAGCGCGCATTTATGGCAAAGCATGAGCAATACGAGCAGGCACAGGTGCAGGCACGAGTTCACGCCTTCCGCCCTGCCACAACAAGGGCCGGCAGAACCATTGGTGTGCTTGCCAACATCGGGCGGGTTGAGGACACGCAAAACGCCGTGGCCAATGGCGCCGACGGCATCGGTCTGTACAGGATCGAACAGGCCTGCCTGGGCTTGCAAACATTTCCCGATACCGCCACGCTGCGAGACGAACTATGCAAAACACTTAGGCCGGCGCAAGGCCTGCCGGTTGTCGTTCGATTGCTGGATATCGGCGCAGACAAGAGCGTTCCGCTTGACGAGGAACAGAGCGAACCCAACCCTGCCCTGGGATGCCGCGGTATCCGGTTTCTACTCAAACATCCGGACCTGCTGCAAACACAAATCGATGCCCTGCTGCAACTGGCGCCTGATTTTGACTTGAGCATTCTGGTGCCAATGGTAACGCTAAGCTCCGATATGCAGTATGTGAACCAGCAACTGCAACTTTCGGCAGCGCGGATGAAAATCAGTCCGACACCGAAACTGGGCGCTATGATCGAGACGCCAGCGTCCGCGATGGCCGCTGGAGAGATTGCCCGATATGCCGACTTTCTCAGCATCGGCACGAACGATCTCACCCAGTACACCTTTGCCGCTGATCGGCAGAATTCGAGCGTCGATGCCTACTTCAACGATGCGCATGACATTATTTTCCGCCTGATAAAAATCATCAGGGAAGAGGCCCCGCAAACACAGCTCTCGCTCTGCGGCGAATTGGCCAGTCGACCGGAATGTACGGGCAGAATCCTGGAACACGGCGTCACGTCGCTGAGTGTGTCGCCGGGCTGTGTGCCGGAAATCAAACAGGCTGTCAGGAAGAGCGAAACCGCTTGCCTTTCTTTGGTGTGCTCATAGTTTAGTCTTGATTTTTTAAAATCGGCCTGATCGGTCTGCTCGTTTTCCAGCACTCCGTCGGTCTTTAACCGGACCCTTTTGACAGCAACGGGGAACAACGGTGTTTGGGTTATCAAATAAAAACGAAAATATCACCTCCTTCACACACACTTCAGGAGGGTTGACGTGCTTCGAAAATTTTGCCCGTATAGCATCTTTAACATAGGGGGTTAAACATGCCAGAGGTGGCCTAAATCGTCTTTAAAGGGCACTTTTACCAGGATTGCGGCGGGTCGCGAGGCCCCGTAAAAGCCTGCAAAGCAAGTGTTTACAACTTACAATACGGTTATATTTTTGATAATACTATTCGTATGAGAACTACATCACAAGATACAGTACATTGTCGTTTTTTCGCGCCTGTTGAACAGGCACTTGAGTCTGCACAGTCCCGTCGGCGTTGTCCGGGGTTTCCTGATGATGAATATCTGGAATCCGGAATTGGCCGTGTTATCGCTCATGTACAGAGTGGCCGGGACTGGGTTCAACGGTTACGCATGTGGATGAATAGCCGTTTAACAGTTTGGAATTTCTTTGAGTCTTTAAAAAGTCCCAGACGACTTGAGTTACTCGAAGAAGTGGCAGAAAACGTTCGCCAGCAACTTGATGAGGAGGCTTATGGCCCAAATGACCCACTTGCTAAGCACCCGGAACTCAAAGGTTATGCGGTCTACGCATCAGATGGTCATTATGAAAAGCCCAGTGCTCATGCCGCACGCGTAGACGGAAAAAAACAACCTCCGGCAACGTTCATGTCTGCCAATCTGAGAACACATAGCCTGGTGCTACTGGATATTGCCAGACCAAAGCGTAAACGAGAGCATGATATGACAGCATTGAAGCGTTTTGGCGCTACTCAGTTAAGAATGGGAGAAGGCAATGGGGTCAAAGTGATTCATGCATATGATGCAGCCGGTATTGATTATCTGCAATGGTTCAAATGGAGATCAAGGGGAATCTATATAATAAGTAGCGAAAAAGAAAACTCTAAAGCCTATGT
>RZZM01000676.1 GCA_009929845.1 Spartobacteria bacterium | reverse complement strand
CAGGCCGACAGCGCTTACGTGGAGGAAAACTACCGCGGCGCGGCGATTCTCGAAAAACACGACGCGGGCATGTACCTCTCGAAGTTTGCCGTGGGCACCGAGGCCCGGGGCGAAGGACTCGCCAACGAACTATGGGACGAAATGAGCCATCGCCAGCACGCCCTTTTCTGGCGCGCCCGCACCAATAACCCCATCAACCACTGGTATGCCAAACAGGCGGACGGCTATCATCAGACCGGCAAGTGGAAGGTGTTCTGGCGCGGCATTGACGGGGCCCACGTATCGGAGATCATCCGCTACAGTCTGGACCGAAAAGATGATTTCAGTGGATAGGACAGGTGACACTATGCCAAACAATGTGACGAACGAACAGCCCCTCGTGTGGGCGGTAACCCTCGGATTCAACAACGCCCAGGACACCATCGAGTGCCTCCAAAGCCTCCGGCAGAGCGACTATCCAAACCTGCGCCTGCTGATGGTGGATAATGCCAGCAACGACAATACGGTCGAACGGGTCATGAACGAACTGTCCGATGTCGACGTCGTCCGGATGTCCGAAAATGTCGGCTTCGCGCGCGGATTCAACACCGCCATGACATACGCCCTGGAACACGGCGCGGACTACGTGTTCATGATCAATAACGACACCATCGTTGACCCGCCGTTGATCGCCCGGCTGGTCGCCGCAGGCCGGGCCGACCCCAAAGCCGGGGTCCTTACGCCAAAAATCTACTACTATGATCACAAGGACACCGTCTGGTCCGCCGGCTCCCGGTACCGTAAATGTCCGCCCGTGATCGTCATCCAAAAAGGTAAACACCCGGACCGCGGCGAATTCGACCACCTGCGCGACCTGGAGTTTGTGACCACCTGCGCCCTGGCCTTCCCGCGCGCCTTCCTGGAAGAGCAGGGACTGCTGGATGCCAATTTCTTCTTTTTCAGCGAAGACTACGATCTCTCCATTCGCGCCCGGCAGGCCGGCTATGCCTTGCGCTTTGTCCCCGAAGCCCGCATGTGGCACAAGGTCTCCAAATCCACAAAAGCCGGCTCACCCAGTCCCTTTTTCTGGTTTACCTATGGCCGAAGCAGCGCCATCTTCTGCCGCAAACATCGCGCCTTCAACGCCTGGATGACCGGCCCCGCCCACCTCGCCTACGTGCTCGCCCGCATGCTCGCCGAAGGAAAACACTACGGCATCAAACCCTTCATGAAGGGCTGGCGCGAAGGCATGAAGGCCCAGATCAAACCCATCCCGAAACCGGGGGACGCCGCCGTCGACCGCGGGACCATCCTCCGTGAAAATGGCGCGGTGAATATACCACCAGCCGGCAAACGCCCGCCGCAGGAGTGAACCATCACACCCCGGATATCACCCCCCGCGCCCTCCAGATTCGCAGTTAAATTCAGAACTCCTTACCTCGTGGAATTTAACGTGACACCAAGGTGTAGTCCTGGGCGGGTTGTCCCGGGGTTCACTGATCATAATCGCACTCTTTTTAGGGGATTAGGTGGTAGGTGATTAGCGG
>RZZM01000675.1 GCA_009929845.1 Spartobacteria bacterium | reverse complement strand
AAATTCTCAACAAGATTAAGCACTGCGATTTCTTTACCACCCGCTTCGCTGGAGTACACGGAGTGCACGGAGATAGAAGATTTGTGTTTGCTCATGTTTATTAAAGGAGTTAACAGCGGGAACAGAGAAACTTTGTTAGCTTTCTTTTCTTCTATTTAAAAAATATTGCTTCAAATATCTCTGTGAACTCCGTGGCCTCCAGCGAAGCGGGTGGTTTAATTCTGCAGAGCCTTTGTATGAATCAAGATATTCGTGTGTCGCGAAGAATAATTGGCCCATTTTACCCATTTTTTTAGCCATTTTCACTGAAATCGGCTGTTTTTTCGGCATTTTCGGCGCGAAACATGCGCGGCTCGCCGTGCGCGGCAGGCTGAAGCCTGTACAACAAACGGGCCGGCTAAACGAGCCTTTTTGAACGCATTTCACCCGCCCCATCCGTGCAAACCTGTGGAAACCGTAGCGTAGCGAAGATAGGCTGGAGGTACGACAGCAACGTAGTGGCAATCTGTGGGCCACCTTTCTTTTCATCCGCCCCAACCCCGGTATGGGGCTGAAATGGGCGGCTGGCGCACCCCCATTTCACCCCCATACCTTCGCTCTCGCGCTCCGCGCCCTGGCCTGCTGGTGGGCTTGCCACGCCGTAGTCCCTACGGGCGTAGGCGGGAGCTCAGGAAAAGGCAACGCTACTTCCGAACTACGGCCACACGAAAGCCAAGGCCGAGGTTCGCGTACGCCGGGGCGTCGCTGCCACGATTCGCCGACCGGCAGTACCCCGCCGAATTGCCCCAGCACCCGCCACGAAGCACCCGGCCCGAGCTATTCCCACTCAACCACACACTCCCATCTGTCGGCGCTCCATTGTAGCTGCCATGCCACTTATCCATACACCATTCCCATACATTCCCACTCATGTCATACAACCCCAGTTCATTCGCTTTCAATCCGCCTACTTCGTGTGTCTTGCTTCCGCTGTTCCCATTATACCAGGCAATCTCTCCGATGGAGTCTGAGCCCGCATAGACATATCCTTTGCTCTTTTCGCCCCCTCGCGCCGCGTATTCCCACTGCGCTTCGCTCGGCAGCGTATACTCGTATTCCGCGGGCAACCTGCCTGTCCTTTGCTCCTGCTCGGTCAGCTTCCGGCAGAACTCCACCGCTTTATTCCAACTTACCTCCTCCACAGGATTGCGTGTCCCCTTGAACTTGCTCGGATTTTCACCCATCACCTGCTGGTACTCCCGCTGCGTCACCTCATACTTCCCCATCCAATATGGCTCGCTGATCCGTACTGTATGCACCGGCTTTTCGTCATTACCCCCGTTGTTCGACCCCATCTCGAAGCTCCCCGGCGCGATATACACTATCTCCAGCTTCACGCCACCGCCCAGGTCAACCACATCCACATCCCCGGACTGTGGACCCGCCGGATCCGGCCCCCACGCCTCCAGCGTATCATACACTGATTTGTTCAGCGCAGCAATCTTGCTGCGCCATTCGGCAAACTGACGGCGATACACCTCCGCATCC
>RZZM01000674.1 GCA_009929845.1 Spartobacteria bacterium | reverse complement strand
TTGCAGCGGGAGGATGTGGTTCCTGACGAATCCATTCTGTCGCAACGAAAGGATCCCGATCAGTACCCGGAACTAGCGCACCTTTCGAGTATGTATGCCGGGATACGACTGTACCGGGAATGGGCCTTCGGTCGCTCATCTGTGTTCCGTTCGCCGCAAGCGGCCGATCTCCCGGGCGACCGGCTGGAAGAGGATTTCTCCAACCTTGGCCTGTTTTTGAATCACTTGCGCGGGATGCCGTCCGCCAAGAAGCGCATCTTGGAGAATTTGAGGGATCTATACGAGGGATTGGATGATTTTGATGTGCATATCAAGGGCGGGACGGTGGAAGTGTTTTTGACGGAAGGCGACTTCGTCATTCCGGCCGGTCGGTTGTCTGATGGCACGCTGCGGTATCTCTGTCTGCTGGCCATTCTTTGCGATCCGACCCCACCCCCGTTGCTCTGCATCGAGGAACCCGAGCTGGGGCTGCACCCTGACATGCTCCCGAAACTGGCCGATCTCATGCGTGATGCTTCCACGCGAACCCAACTGGTCGTTACAACCCACTCAGATGTCTTAGTGGATGCCATGACGGAATCCCCGGAGTCCGTCGTGGTGGTTGAGAAGCATGGCGGCAAGACGACAATGAATCGGCTAAAGGCGGACGAACTCAAGAACTGGCTTGATAAGTACCGTCTCGGTCAATTGTGGACGCGTGGCAAGATTGGAGGGACGCGTTGGTGAGTGCCTACATTTACATTGAGGGCGGTGGCGACTCGAAGGAGTTACACATCAAGTGCCGCGAGGGATTTCGCCGGTTGCTTGAACGTTGTGGGTTCTCGGGACGGATGCCTCGATTGGTGGCATGCGGGGGCCGAGGCTCCGCCTTCGACGACTTTTCGACAGCGCATGCGGACGCTGGTGTCGGCGATTACATCGCGTTGTGGGTTGATAGCGAGGACCCAATGGCTGACATCGAAAAGGCATGGGACCATCTTCGGGCGAGGGACGGATGGATCGCTCCCGATGGATCTGATGACGAGCAAGTCCTGCTTATGGTGACTTGTATGGAGACGTGGATTGTCACTGACCGGACTGTGCTACAAGACCACTATGGGGACCGACTGCAGGAATCCGCACTTCCTGCGCCTGGTAACATGGAAACACGCACGCGGAATGCGGTCCAGGATGCGCTCATCCATGCCACCAGAAAATGCAGCAACGCTTACGCGAAGGGGAAACGTTCATTTGAGATTCTCGCAAAACTCGATCCATCTGTATTGCGAGAGCATTTGTCTGGCTTTGTCAGGTGCGAAAGAATCCTCAAGGAAAAGTTGTGCCCAACGGTATCCTGAAAAGGCATGAACGATATGGTCGCGAGCAGGGACTCATGCTCGTGGACGAATGGGGGTGAGGACAAGGTAGGCATGGAGTTGGTCGAGGAACTGCATGTATTCGGATTTGGAGAGTGTTTTTTCGGGGCGTTGAAAACGCAGGACGACGAGGCAGTCCCCGCGGACGCGGCCAAGGAAGGCGGGGGTAAAC
>RZZM01000673.1 GCA_009929845.1 Spartobacteria bacterium | reverse complement strand
AAAGCACAGGAAAATTTAGCGCAAGCGGATGAAGGACAGCTCATTAATTATCTGCATGCCACTAAATTGTCTCGTGGTTTGCTTATCAACTTCGGCGCCCCTTCACTCCAATACAAACGAATGGTGTTATAATCTGTGAAAATCTGTGTAATCTGTGGGCATTTTTATTGTAATTAGATGAGGTGATTATCATGCAGGAAAAAAGACGTGTTGCCATTACGGGCATGGGAGTGGTTTCTCCGTTGGGTTGTGATCTGAAGGTCTACTGGGATCGTCTGCTGGCCGGGCATTCCGGTATCCGGGCCATCACCTTGTTTGACGCCACGGAATATGCCACAAAAATCGCGGGGGAAGTGGTTGATTTTTCTATTGATGATTTTATTCCCAAGAAGGCCCAGCGGCGTATGGACCCGTTCAGCCATTACGGGATCGCTGCGGCGGCGATGGCGGTAAAGGACGCGGGACTTGATTTTGCGAATGAGAATACTGAGCGCGCAGGCGTCCTGGTCGGCACCGGTATCGGCGGACTGCAGATTCTGCAAAAGCAGATGGAGGTTCTGATTGAGAAGGGCCCGTCCCGGTTTTCTCCTTTTATGATTCCTCAGATGATCACCAACATTATTTCCGGTCAGATCGCCATCGAGTTTGGCCTCAAGGGGCCGAACATGTGTGTGACCTCCGCCTGTGCGACGGCTACCCATTCGATGGGAGAGTCGATGCGCATGATTCAATGCGGTGATGCCGACATCATCCTCGCCGGTGGCACGGAAGCGCCGGTTTGCGAGTTGGGCGTCGGCGGATTCTGCGCCATGCGCGCATTGAGTACCCGCAATGATGAACCGACCCGCGCCAGTCGGCCATTTGACGCGGAGCGGGACGGCTTTGTGCCCGCCGAAGGCGCGGGCGTGCTGATCCTGGAAGAGTGGGAGCGGGCCGTAAAACGTGGTGCCCGCATCTACTGCGAACTGGCGGGATACGGGCGCACCTGTGACGCCTACCATATTACCGCGCCGGACGAAACCGGTTCCGGCGGCGCCCGGGGCATGGCGCTGGCCATTCAGGATGCAGGGTTGAACCCCGAAGACATTGATTATATCAACGCCCATGGGACCAGCACCCCGCTGAATGATAAATGTGAAACACGGGCGATTAAAATTGCGCTTGGTGAAGAAACCGCCCGCAAGGTGATGATCAGCTCCACCAAGTCCATGACGGGACATCTGCTGGGCGCCGCCGGGGCGGTTGAATCCATTGCCTGCGCGCTTGCTATCAAGAATGGCGCGATTCCCCCCACCATCAACTACGAAAATCCGGACCCGGATTGCGATTTGGATTATGTTCCCAATACCGCCCGGGAAGCGACAGTCAAGGCATGTCTCACCAATTCCCTCGGTTTCGGCGGCCACAACGCTACGCTTTGTTTGAAGAAGGTGGATTAGGTGGGTAGGTTGTAGGTGGTAGCTTGTTAGGTTGTAGGTGATTAGTTGGTAGGTGGTTAGGAGATTAGGTTGTAGGTGATTAGGTGGCAGCT
>RZZM01000672.1 GCA_009929845.1 Spartobacteria bacterium | reverse complement strand
TCATGGGTTATATCTTCTGTCCTACCTTTTTTTCGTATGAACGAAAGTCTGTTCCGACGCCGACCATTTGTGCGCCGATTAACACATCGTCCCGCTTCAACAACGAGGCATAGGCCCCGGGTGAAGGTACCTCAAGGATAACCTCATTTGCGGATTCGTCAACCGCCGGACCGACGGAATGTACTTCAAAATCCTCGTATTTGAAATTAACCGCGCCGCTGGAGGGCGTATATTCCTTGTGTGTACCGGTCTGTTGCAGTGTGCAGAGCAGGTTGTGCGCGGCCACGTTGCCCTGCATGTTGGCGTCCAGCGCCGAGCAGCGGGAAACGCCCGGTATCTCCACGATATCCCCGCAGGCAAAAATTTTCTCGACCGAGGTCCGCATCGTGTTGTCGACAAGGATGCCCCGCTGTATCGACAGTCCGGCGGCCTGCGCGATATCGAGTTCACGCCGGGCGCCCACGGACACGATGATGAGGTCCGCGGGGACTTCTGTGCCGTTGTTCAGGTGAGCGGAAAGCCCTCCGTCATCAAGGGGCGTTATCGACGCCATGCCGCATCCGGTCGCAATGTCAATGCCCCTTTTCCCGAGGTCTTCTTCCAGCGCGGCGGCCGCGTTCACGCCGAATTGCGCGGCCATCAGCCGTTCCATCAATTCCACCACGGTCACGCGCGCGCCGGCCGAGGCGGCGCGCAGCGCGGCTTCGATGCCCAGGATGCCGCCGCCGACAATAAGAATGCGGGCGTCAGGCCGGATGTTGGCCGCGATGGTCTGCGCATGTTTCATGTTCCAGAGCGGCACGACCCGCTCCATATCCTGCATGAACGGAGGTCTGAACGGCGCCGCACCTTGGGCCACGATGATGCCGTCAAACGTCTCTTCACGCCCGTCGGCGGAAACAATGGCCTTGCTGTCCGGATCAATGGCTTGCACGGGCGTCTCCAAACGCAGGTCGATTTTCCGTTCCTCATACCAGGCGGCAGGATGCATCAGGATGTCCTCCGGCGCGTTCTGTCCGCAGGCCACCGCGATCAGGCGCGGACGATAATAGGGCAGCGATGCTTCGTTGGAATAAAGGACAACGGACGCCCCGCCATCGGTGGCCGTTTCCGCGGCTTTTACGCCGGCATGACCGGCCCCTATGATGCCTATGCGCATATGCTGTGCTCCTTTTCTTAAGCTGTCTATGTATGTACGGATGCCGCCAGCAGGCGAACCGTGGAAATCAGTCGGGCGCTAACGCTGACATGCGTGATGCCGGCCTTCATGAGCATCGGGATATATTCGGGGTTGCCCGCCAGTTCACCGCAGACCGACAGTGGTTTGCCGGCCTCCAGGGCGGCCTGGGCGATCTGGGCGATCAGGGTCCAGAATACCTCCTGGTTGGGCTGGTAATCGGCGGCCACCAGTTCGTTGTCGCGGTCCACCGCAAATAGATACTGCACCAGGTCGTTGGTCCCGATGCTGGCAAAATCAGCCACCTGCAGGATGGCCTTGGCCTGCAGGCAGGCCGAAGGCGCCTCGAACATGACC
>RZZM01000019.1 GCA_009929845.1 Spartobacteria bacterium | reverse complement strand
TTCACCCGTGGCTTGCGTGGTGAAAAGATTAAGATGACAGAGATTGGCGAAATTCCAAAGAGTTGGGATGTTGTACCTATTTCAGAAGTGCGCGAATTCTTGCAGTATGGAACTTCCAAGCGATGCACACTTGAAGCTAAAGGCATACCAGTACTCAGAATACCCAACGTCATTGGTGGAAAGATCAATACTAAAGAGCTTAAATTCGCAAATATACTAACAAGCGAGTGTGAGCGGCTTAAACTGGTTGCTGGTGATCTGTTATTTGTAAGAACAAATGGACAGAAACAAAACGTGGGGCGAACTGCTGTCTACAGAAGTACACCTTGCTCTGCATTATTTGCATCTTATTTGATCCGTGCCCGTCTTAAGCAAGATATTATGCTTCCAGATTTCTTGCAAATCTACACAGAGGCAGATCAAGGAAGATCGCAACTCTCAGGTCGAGCAACCCCAGCATCTGACGGAAAATTCAACATCAACACTAAAACCATAAACAGTGTTCTTGTACCTGTGCCGTCGCTAACAGAACAAGGTAACATAATCGGTCATATTTCCATTATCTCAAATCGACAAGATCATCACGAAAAGAAGAATGTAACCCTTCAAAATCTTTTCAAAACAACACTCAATAAGCTGATGACCGGAGATATCCATGTTGACGATTTGGATATTGACGTGACGCAGGTGGAAAAATAAATGAGATCAAGAGTGAATGCTTTACAGACCGTACGAGCAAAGCTCGAATGGATAGCAAAGCTATCAAAAGACAGTTGCCCAACCGGCGTGCCGGATGATCCGGATGCGGTGCGTGTGTTGTTGAACCGGATTGTGGGGGATGTGCGGGTGGCTTGCGGGCTTTTGGGAGAGTTGTCGGACGGGTTGGCCAGGTCGGACTTTTCGGGGAAAGGGAAATTGGAATCTCCTGGCTTGATTCCGGTGCATGGGGGGTATCGTAAGCTGAAGAGTTTTCAGGTTTCGGAGATTCTTTATGACGGGACGGTTTTGTTCTGTAATCGGTTCATTGACAGGCGTTCCCGGACGCATGATCAGATGGTGCAGGCGGCACGCAGTGGACGACAGAATATTGCAGAGGGCAGTATGGCCTCAGCGACCTCGAAAAAGACAGAACTCAAGCTGACCAACGTGGCCAAGGCCAGTCAGGAGGAACTGCTTCTTGATTATGAGGATTTTCTGCGACAGAAACGGTTGCTGCAGTGGGCTAAAAATGATCGGGAAGCATTGGCTGTGCGGCGCAGGCATCGCTCTTTCCCGGCGGAGTGGTTTGAGAAATCGGATTTGTCGGACAGGTCTGAGTTGTCCGACGGGGAGAGACTGGACCCTTATGGCATTGCGAAGGCTGTGCCTGAAGTTGCCGCCAACACGCTGATATGCCTGGCTAACCAGGGATATACTTGCTTAAGCGTCAGATTGAGCGACTGGAACATAATTTTCTTGAAAAGGGTGGCTTTACAGAAAAGCTGTATCAGGCACGAACCCGGAGAAGACGGGAGCAATCATGAAAAAAGCAACAGAACAAAAAACGGTACAGATGCCGCTGATTCGCTATGCGGAACAGATTGGCTGGACGTATGTGTCCGCGTCCGAAGCGGTAGTGCTTCGGAAAGGGGAAGGCGGGTTATTGTTCAATCGTGTTCTGGAAGAGCAGTTAATCGCGTTGAATCCGGGAATGATGACGGCTGATAATGCGGCTGATGTGATTCAACGCATTGAATCTGTGCGGAATTCCATCGAGGGTAATGCTGAAATATTGGCATGGTTGCGTGGTGAAAAGACACTCTACGATGCCATCGAAAATCGGGAACGAAATGTGACGGTTATCGATTTTGCGGCACCGGAGCGAAATGTCTTTCATGTGACTGATGAATGGCAATATACAAATGGGCAGGAGACCAATCGCGCCGATGTCATGTTTCTGATCAATGGCATCCCTGTTGCCATTGTGGAAGCAAAAAATGTAACTAAGGCCAAAGGGATAGAAGAAGGGCTGACACAGATTCGGGAGTATCATCATGAGACGCCGGAAATGATGACCGCACCACAGGTTTTTGACATTACGCATCTGATTGACTTTTGCTATGGAGCCACCTGGAATCTGGACCGAAAGAATCTGTTTACATGGCGGACAGAGTCAAACTTACAAAAACACACGCATACCGATTCGTTTGAAGCCAAAGTGAAAGCATTTTTTGACCGAGAGCGTTTCCTGATCATGCTGAGGGAGTGGATTCTTGTTTACTACAAGGATGATGAGCTTCGGAAAACTGTATTGCGGCAGCATCAGACACGGGCCGTTGACCATATTCTGTCGCGCTGCGCCGATGAAAGTCGGACGACTGGCTTGATCTGGCATACCCAGGGTTCTGGAAAAACATTCACCATGATCACAGCGGCACGCTTGTTGTTGACGCAGTGGCAAGCGCTTGGTTTGTCAGACCAGTCGGACATGTCCGACCGAAAGGAACCCGGCAAACCCACGGTCATCCTCATGATCGACCGCAATGAGCTGGAAGGACAGCTTGCGGGTTGGGTAGAGCGTATTCTTGGTGAAGAAAAGGCACATGGCATTCCGATTGAACATGCCACCAGTAAACGAAAGTTGCGTGAGTTGTTGACCGCAGATTTTCGCGGACTGATTGTCTCCATGATTCATAAGTTTGACGGCATTCCGAAAGATATCAATACACGCGAGAATATCTTTGTTCTGGTCGATGAAGCACACCGAACAACAGGAGGGGATCTGGGGAATTATCTGCTGGGGGCATTGCCAAAGGCAACATTGATCGGGTTTACCGGCACACCGATTGACAAAACTGTTTACGGGAAAGGCACATTCAAGACATTTGGCAAGGAAGATGATCAGGGCTATCTGGATAAATATTCGATTGCAGAATCGATTGCTGATGGCACGACCGTTCCGCTGAAATATACATTGGCTCCCAGTGAGATTCGAGTTCCGCAAGAGCAACTGGAGAAGGAATTTCTTGATCTGGCACAGGCTGAGGGGGTGAGTGACATCGAAGTGCTGAACAAAATTCTTGATCATGCCATGCGCCTGAAGACCTTTCTTAAGGCTGATGACCGGGTAGAAAAAGTGGCTACTTTTGTGGCGGAGCACTTTACCGAAAATGTTGAACCGCTGGGCTACAAGGCCTTTCTTGTTGCTGTTGATCGTGAGGCGTGCGCGTTGTACAAGGAGGCGTTGGACAAGATCCTGCCACCTGAATATACATTACCCATTTATACCGCCGCCCAGCATGACAGTGAGAAATATCCACTGGTGCACAAGTATCAGGTTGCTCCTGATGCGGAGAAGAAAGCGCGGAAGTTATTCCCGAAAGCCGACAAGGAGCCGAAAATATTCATTGTTACTGACAAACTGTTAACCGGATTTGATGCTCCGGTGCTTTACTGCATGTATCTGGATAAACCTATGCGGGACCATGTGTTGCTGCAGGCCATTGCACGGGTCAATCGCCCGTATGAGCGGGATGCAGAGACGCGGAAACCCTGTGGATTGGTCATTGATTTTGTTGGTATTTTTGAAAAGCTGGAAAAGGCACTCGCGTTTGATTCTGATGTGGTGAGTGGCGTGATTGAGGATCTGGATATGCTTTTTGACAAATTCAAGGAGCTGATGAAGGGTCCTGCACGCAGGTACATCGAACTGTGCCGGGAACCGGTTGATGACAAGGCTATAGAACGGGCTATAGAAGTATTTATTGATCCCAAATGCCGGGAAGTATTCTATACCCTCTACAAACAGATTGAGACGTTATATGAAATACTGTCTCCATCGCCGAAGCTGCGTGATTATATTGATGATTTTGGCTGTTTGTCACTCCTGTTTCAGATTGTCCGCAATGCCTTCAGAAAAAAAACTGTTCTTTATGGGGATGTTGCTCGAAAGACTGAAATGCTGGTGCGGGAGAAAGCGAAAAGTTACGGGCTGGACACTACACTATCGGTTGTCAAGATAGATGAAAATACATTACAGGCGATCAGCGAGAACAGTGGTTCAAAAAAGGGTAAGATCATAAACCTGGTTAACGGTGTGCGGAAAACTGTACAGGAAGATGCTGACAAGAATCCTTATCTGAAACCCATTGGGGAGCGTGCCGAAGCTATAATTGAAGCATACGATCAGAAACAGCAATCTACCGAAGAGACACTGCGGATGATTGAAGTACTTGTAGCGGAGATTATTGAGGCCCGCCGCCGCCAGGAGGAGATGGGATTTGATGAAACAACATTTTCTTTCTTTTGGTCCCTGAAACAGGAAGCCGTGGCGAACCCGGAACGGATGGCTGTTAGTATGCGGGCTATTTTTGACCGATTTCCTCATCACCGTGAGAATGCGGCTGAACTTCGTCAAATAAAAGCAGAGCTTTATAAGGCGCTGCTGCCGATTGTCGGTAAGGAAAGAATGATTGCTGTTGCGGAAAGCCTGCTTCAGGTGGAGCCAAAACAGTGAAGCGAAAGATGACACGCGACAAAGATGCTTTTAAGGCTGAGGTTCGAGCCTGGGCGGTTCGATTGAACGTTGAACCGTCACAAATCCGTATTCAGAAGATGCGAAACAAGTGGGCCTCCTGTTCGCCCACTAAATGGATCAGTTTCAGCGAGGATATTCTAAAGGAAAGCGAAGGATTCCAGCGATATGTTATTGTACATGAGCTACTGCATCTGCGTATTCCAAACCACGGGAAATTATTCAGGTGTTACATGTCTGCTTATGTTCCTGATTGGGAGAAATGGAAAAACAGGGACAGGGCAACGCATGAAGCACTGGGAACGCGGAGCGCCCGCCGGCATTCATGAAGCCCCCAAAGGCCAAAATGGTCCACACATTGCTATTTCTCCCAGGGGCGATTATTAATGCTTGTCCTGTATTCTTACCCCTTTGACCATGTTGTCGCGCCCTTCTTCTTGACTCATTTCCGCTTAATCTGCTACCTTCACCCCATGAAAACGCGATTTCAGACCAGTATCAGCGGGTGTGTGCCCGCGCTACCCGAAAAGCGATTTCCTATCAAGTAATTCACGTTCGTGAAAGTGATCAATCAGATTAGACAACCGGTTGTCATGGCGGTGCTGGGTTTTGTCCTCGGACTGAGCGTGTGCCTTGCTGAACCGGTTATCGAGTCCTTCCAGCCCGGTCGATTGACGTGGAGCGGTGCGACGCCGGGCACCACGAACTGGGTCGAGTGGGCTGCCGGCGTCACCAACGGCTCCCTGTGGTGTCTTCTCACGAACGTCCTGGTCGATTCGACCGTGATGTCGATCGATGTGCCTTTCGCATATCGCGTGTGCGAAACACAGCCGACGAACCCGTTGCCGGGTTCATATGATCTGCGCGACTACGGTTGGGACACGCCCGTGAAGAGCCAGGCGGGGAATCGACCCGACGGGGTGCCGGACTCCGGCGCCACCATCGGCATCTGCTGGGGGGTGTCGGCCACGTATGTGTTTGAAAGCAGCTTGCTGAAGCAGGGCATCACCATGGCCCCGAATGCGCCCGAGTCCTCTATCTCCTGCTGGCATCTCGGCAACGCGGTTGGAACTCCGCCGATGGAATACAACATGCCGTGCTATCAGTACTACGGCGACCCGCTCGAAATCCCGATCTTCGTGACGGAGCCGCGCACGACGTTCGGATACCTGTCGCCTGACGGTACAAACGGATGGGGCGGCGGACAGGTGTTCTGGCTGCTCGACTACCTGCTGACGTGGACGGGGCCGGTCTACGAGGTGGCCGCGCCCGTGCCGGTAGCGATGATGACCGCGCATCAGACGCTGCAATGGACAAATCAGCACCCGCCCACGGCGAACCTGATCATGCGCGGCGCCTATATGTTCGAACCTGACGACTACGCGAGCATCGCCGAGTACTGGAATGCCGCCAAACAGGCGATCCTGGACTACGGGGCCATCCAAACCTACATGCTCGTCCTTCCCGCGGACCTGCCGGGCGTAAAGGGCCTGACGTTCTATGACTCTAATTCGGTATGTTACTACTGTCCGCGGCAGAACTTACAGGCGCAACTGAACCATGCCGTGACCATCATCGGATGGGACGATGCGTACCCCGTGACGAACGCGCCTGCTGACGGAGCATGGCTGACGAAGGAAAGCTTGGGCACGAATTGTTTTGATGGCGGATATGCCTGGATGGCCTATGCGGACCAGACGTTCATGCGGGGCGCCGGCGCCTTCTATGCCGTGGTGGCCGGGGACGGCGCCGGGTACGAATGGCCGGGCCTGATGACGCATGCCGGCACAATGCCGGCGGGCCATATCGAGGACATCACCGGTATCGGCTCCATCATGTGGGGCGAGGATTCGTGGGGATATGCGCGCTTCAACGCCACGGACGGAGGGCCGCTCAAGGCAATCGGCCTCTTTACGCTGAACCGTAATGAGACGGTCACGATTGGAGTCTACGACAGCGTGGACAGCCAACGCTATCCCGGCGACTTGTTGGGTCGTAAACAGGTGACTCTGGATGAGTGGGGATATCACCTGGTCGATCTCGACTCAGTCATCAGCATCACAGGCGGGGACGATTTTTACGTGTCGCTCGAGTTCGAGTACAGCGACCGGCAGACAACGGACCCGTTAATGCTTTGCCCGGATGCGGGCGCGCTGTCGGCCGAAACATACGTCCTGCAGTACAGCAATGCGACCAACGACACGCCCGAATGGGTCGCCGTGACAAACATCGTTGAGCAGGGGGCGATTTTTCTACAGGCCCTTTTTGCCTCACCCTGACTTCCATGAGGTAAGGAGGAGTTCTGAACTTCTGAATAACCCTTTTTTAGCCACGGATGAACGCGGATAAACGCGGATGAAAAACCGGGGCCTGAACCGCCAGAACGAGCCTTTTTGGCAGAAAAACGCCGATTTTCGCGTTCTCTATTTCCCGGCTTCCTTTTGGTAGTAGAGGGCTTCGTGGTCGGAAAGCTGGTTGTTGCGGATTTTGCTGTTCAACGCATTCATGTCGACAGCCCGTGGGCGGCCACGAAGGTTGGCGGGGTCTTGCGCGGATGGGCGGCGACGCGACGGTGCGGGGGATGATCGCCCGGCGGGAGGCGGCGTTTCTTCTGTGGAGGAAGGGAAGGTGTCGGTTATGGGTGTCTGTATGATCAGGGAAGGCCACCAGCAGATTATGCCGATGGTCACCAGCACGGCGGCTATATCGGCTGCGCCAAATGGCGTCGATCGGGAAAGGGTTTTTTTGTTGGCGCGCGCGTGGCGCAGACAACGGTTGCAGCAGATGCAATCCAGATCGTTCGGGGCGGTGACGCCACAGTCACAGAGGCGCCAGGGCACCTTTTGTTGAAAGCGCCGCAGTAGTTTGATGCTGTTGAGCAGAGAGAGAAAGGCGCCGGTCGGGCATAGGATTCGACACCAGAAGCGTCGATAGAAAAAACTGAGAAATAACAGAGCGGCGAGCAACAGGATCATGCCTTGTCGGCGATGCTCGCTGAAGGCGGAAATGAGCGGGTCCCCGAGCACAAAATCCTTGCGACCAAGAAGCGTTACGAAAAAAACAGCGGTAAAGAAGATGAGGTATTTCACTTTGCGAAGATAGAACCAGGTTCGATCAGAGAGGGCCGTTTTGCTCTGCCAACGGCGGGGTTGCAGGTTGGCGATCAGTTCCTGGAGCGCCCCGAAGGGGCAAAGATATCCGCAATAGAGGTTGCCAAACAAGACAACGAGCAGGGGCACAATCACCACCAGTAAAAAGGGTACGGTGAATCCGATGAGCGGCACATGAAACTCCAGCAGCAGAAAAATCTGGTCCAGGGAATATTGCATGTTGTAGATGAAGCCGGACGTTGCCAGGGTAATGACCAGAAAAATAATTCTGGCGCTGAACATGCCCCGGTAGTGGATAATGAGGGCGAGCAAGACAAGACCTGAAAACAGGAGCGATGGAAGGAGCGGATGTTTTGTGGTGGCGGCGGCGCGCGGGACAGAGGATGAGGCGTCTTCCCGTAGCGCTTTGGCGAATGCGTGTCCGGCTGTCTGGATACCGTTTTTTAACGCCTCGGATGTGTAGGTGGCCCCGCTGAGGGCGTCAATGCCCGAAAACGCATCGTCCTGAAAGATGTTTTTGCCTTTGAGTCGTTCCGCCCATTGCAGGGTGTGTTGCAGATACTCGGCGGTTTCGTTGGCTTGCAGCACGGTAAAATCAAGCAGGACGCCGTTGGCATCTGTTCGCAATGCCAGAACGATCGGGCCGTTGTAGCCGCGCATTTCAGGGGCGAAGCGCGCTGTGCTGAAAAAGTACCCGTTGGTGTCGCTCTGCGCGATGGCGCTTTCCTGTTCGGCTTCCTGTTCACGGGTATGGACCTGATTGCTGAGAAGCAGCAACACGGCAATGCCAGAGAACAGATAACCTGCGAATATAATGGGGTGGGTCGTTCGCGCCGCGCCCGGCACCGACGGGCGCGCACTTTTCCGCGCCAGGAGGGGGGCGAAATTGGTGAAGAGCAATGCGGCCAGGAAGGCCAGTGTCATGGTGGCGCCAAAGATGGGCAGCAGTACAATCCCGCACAAAAGCCCCCCTGCGGCGCCGCCCAGGTTGTCGGCGGCTTCAATAAACGAACCGGCCATGCGAACGGAGACCCTGTTTCTTTCAAGACAGGCGGCCCCGATGGGTATATACATGCCGTTGATGCACCCGGAAACGAAGAACATCACCATGAAGCCGGGCGCGGAAAGATGGTGCCGAATGGCAAGTCCAAGACACAGCAGGATGTGCAGACCCAATACCAGAGCAAGCAGACGGCTGGGCCTTCGTGCCTCCGTATCAAGTAGGCGGTTGCATACCGAACTGCCCGCAAAAATGCCGATCATGAACAACGAGGAGATGAGTCCGACGGTCAAAAAGATGACGCCAAAGGCCGCCTGGTACAAGTACATGAGCAGGATGCTCAGCGCCATGCCTGTAAACCCGGTGGTCATAATGAGCAGGCGGCTGTCCGCAGCAGAAAGTACGCCGGGGTTTGGGTATTGCATCTCGCGACGAAGGTACACCACGCGCAGCAGAAAAAAGAGTAAGAGTCCGCAAAGGATGATGAACCTGCCGGATTCCTGAAGCCATGCGATGATGGGTGCGAACGATATATTGGCGTCTTCGTGTCGTCCGGCAAAGAGCAGGGCGTGGAGCAGGGCGCGGGGTATCTTGTCGGTGTTGAGCAGTCGCTGATCCGTGTCCTCCTCTATTACTGCTTGATACGCATTCATCTGAAACGCGGCGCGGTCTTCAGGATACAGCGAGTACAGGCCCGCGGATGGATAGAGGTTCTCTGACCCCGGCAGGCGGGCATATTGCTCAACAAGCCGGGGGGCGTCTTGCGAGACCCGGTCCGCGGGCGAGGCGATGAACCAGCTTTCCGTGCCGGGTTTTATGGCGATATGCGGGAAGACCTCCCGCAGGGTGGTGAGTACAGACGCGCCCATGTCGGTGAGTTCGCGGCCCATATAATTCTCCCCGCCCGTGGCCCGGACACAGACCATGCCCTCGGGGGTGAGATGGCCCCGCATCCGTTCATAAAAATCAACCGTAAAGAAACGGTTCAGGGCCAGGGTGGTTACGTTCGGCAGCCGCAGGATGATCATGTCGAAGGGGGTATGGTGTGTCTCCAGGAATCGTTCGATCTCCACCGGGGGAACCTGCAACCGCGCGTTGTCGATCCGCAAACGCGACGGCAGGTGTTCAAGCAGTTGTTCAGGATAATGGGGATCGGGGGCCAGCCAGGTGACGTTGCTGACCTGCGGCAGTGTGAGGAATGCCGCACAAACCGGATAGGCCCCGGCGCCGACGACAAGAATAGTGGAGGCGGAAGGATGTTGCGCCAGGGTCAATGCGGCCACTTCGTTGCCGTAAGGGGCGTTCGGGATGCTTTCGATGATGGATTCCCAGGCCATCACATCGAACTGCTCGTGGGCCTCCCCATACAGGTAGTCCGCCTGCGCGGTTGTGAAATGTCCCCGATAGGTTTCCCGCGGCAACAGGCGTTGCCACGTTTGGGCGTGCCGCCGGGCGGTCCAGCGTTCCGGGATGCTGCTGCCCACACACAACAGCGCCAGCAGCGCGGGGAGGATGAACGCTTTCTGTTCTTTTACTTTCCACCGGAAAGCAAACAGCACAAGGGACAGTACAAGCGCGACAAGTATAAAAATACGTTCCGGGGTCAGGCGGCATACCAGCAGCAGGGTGACCAGCATGCCTCCGGTAAAGCTGCCCAGGGCCTCCGCCATGTAGACGTGCGCCACGGGGGTTGTCCGCGCCCGGCTGATCCATTCGCAGCCAGTGGTAAACAGGAAGCCCGTCAAAAAACTGACCGGGGCGTTGGCCAGTATGGACAAGCCCAGCATGCGCATGAATGGGAAAAGCTCATACGAGGCCACGCCGGCCAGTTCCCGCGAGTGCAGGATGACAGCTTGCTGAACAACAAACGCGGGAAGGTACAGGAAGAGCAGCAAATCAAAGGTCGCCGGCCCCCCCGCGTGGCGGGTTCCGGTGATGCGCGCAATGCATGCGCCGGCCGCGACCCAGACCAGCCACGAGCAGAAAAAGATGCCAACTCCCAGCTCGCTGCCTTCATAAACGGTCAGAAAAACACGGAACAACAACGTCTGGACCACAAGGGTGATGAACCCCAGAAGGAAAAGGACCGCAAAATGTAAGCCGGTATGTCGTTTATCGGTCATGCTCGCCGAAGACGATGGCTTCAAACACATCAAAGGAGGCCCCTTCGCGCCAGGCGTCCGGGGGCAGCCCGGCCTTCATCGAAAGGTGCGTCAGCGTTTCTTCCAGGCCCCAACCCTGCTCCGGCGCCACCTGGGGAAGGAAGACCGCCTGGCGACCGCCCTTATGCAGCACCACGCCGTGTTTACCGATGACAATGTCATTGAAGGAGGAGACCCGTTCGGGGCGGCTGAGCGCGGATATCTCGAAATCAAGTTCAGGCAGCTCCGAGGCGTTCACCGGCGGAAAACGTGTGTCGTTGACCCCGGAATTGACGGCATGCTCGATAACGGCCTCATACAGCGCACGGCGCGGAAATATCTCGCCGATGCAACCGCGCAACTGGCCGTTTTTGTGCAGGGTCACAAAGGCGCCCATGATTTCCTTCATGCCCGGCGTCACGTCAATATCCAGCGCTGTCGGCGTCGGCGTCCGCCGGGTCTTCAAATAGTGGGTCAGCGTGCCGCGGGCCAGACGGAGCAGGTTGGTCTTGTCTTCCATGGTCAGCAGGTCGCTGGAAATGGCTTCCGAGGTTTCTTTGGTGACAGGCTCGGTGTCTTGGCCTTCCCAGGCGCCGGTGATGGCCGCGGATACATAACTGACCGGGTTGTCATAGTCGCCGGTGATATCGCCGGAGGTTTCGTAATGCGTCAGGTGGACCTCGGCATTATCCGGCAACATGTCGAGCAGCAGGGCAAAGGGACAGCGTCCGCATATGGTCGCGCCGGTTTCGTCCACATACCCCGCGAATCCTTCGGCGTCCTTGTTCTTCATGAAATCAAACGCGCCCATGTCCAGTTCGCGGATGTTTTCCTTGATATTGTTGGTGAAAGGAACATAGCCGAAGCGACGTCCGAAGTGGGTGAAATCGCCGCTGGCAATGACCAGGGTTTCCGGGCCGATCATGCCCGCGAGCAGCTCCGCCATCTTCAGGGTTGCCTGCCGGTCCAACTGCCCGATGACAATGGGAACCAGCAGGAAATCCTGCAAAGCGACCTGCGCGAAGGGGATTTGGATTTCCACGCTGTTTTCGCCGTTGAACGCCTGCGGGATCTCTTCAAAGAACGGGGTGTTGCGGAGACGCTCCATGAACTCGATATCCAGCGGGGTTTCCCCGACGGGCGTCGAGAAATGCGTGTGACCGGGCAGCGCGCCCATATTGGGCAGGGCCATGCGGTGGCTGGGGCCCATGACAATGACGCGCTTGTACGCATGGTCCCGCACCTCTTTCAGGGCACGGGCGGCGGTCGGACCCGAAAAGCGGTAGCCCGCGTGCGGAAGCACCAGGGCGCACACATTTGTGTATTCCGGTTCATTCGGCACGGCCTTGAGATAGCCTTCCAACTCCTTGCGCAAGGCCTTCCCGTCCGGCGTATACCATGTGCCGGCCAGACTGGCATAAAGTACTTTTTTGGGTTGCTGGTTGTCGGATGGTGTTTTCATGGTTTCCTGTCTCCCGTTGTTCCCGCACGAAAAAAGCAAACAGGCAGAACATAGCATCGTCACGGTGGCCACTATCGAATGTCGCTTTACCTGTCGCATAACACGCGTCTCCAAATACTGTCCCATGCCATTTAGCATGTGGATACATCCTATATATCATTTCTGGAATAATAGGAAAGAAGAATCGACGACTTCAATTGAAAAACGGACTCGACATTCAGAATCCAGCCTGGTCACTTAAGTACAGCACTTCACTGGCACTTAGTTCATCATTGTAAATTTGCAGATCTTCTATGGTGCCCTTCATGAAGTCGGTGGGTCGGTTTTCATCCCAGTCCTGCCCAAGTACCCAAAGGCGTCCGTCATGGTCATTCAGCAGGGCGGGCAGCACATGACTCCAGAGGCGTTTCCCGTTGCGATAGACGCATATTTTTGTGCTGGACTTACCCACCTGCCGGCCTGTTACAACCAAATGCTGTCGACCTATCGCGGGGGCTCCCAGTTGATGTGTCATGTTGCGAATCCTTACATGGTAACCATTAACCCAGTAGCCGAATAGAAAGATATTGCCACCCTTTTTGGTGTGTTTTCCGATGAAGCATTGCAGGTTGTCTGTTGCGCGTAGATCCATGGTCATACATATTGAAAAAGTGTTGTTTAAAGAAATTTCCTCCAGTTCGAAATAATCATTTTTCCCATCAAATTCCAATGCGCCATTTACATTGGTAACCCCATGGGCGGTGCCTTTCAACTCGGTCTCTGCATCAAAGGTATAGTGAAGAACAGGGGCGCTTTTGGGTGGTGTCAGGATGCGGGAGCCTGGTTGTTCGGAATCATTGTCCATGGAGATGGTTGTTTTGAAAAGATCGTTCTGCCATTGATCCTGTGTGTATGTGCCGTTTGAGACTTTATTAAGGCTTTGTACAAGCGGGTTATCTGGACTCAGCGGATCGCCCAGCAGATCTGCGAGTTCTTTTAATGTAGAGAGATCCTGGCCTTCCCCTGTGGCCACAGGCCAAATGAGCAGACTCTTGATGCTGACATCACCGGCTAATCTGCGAAGCACAATCTGAGAGGCGGTCGGATATTGTTTAAGGGGAATAATCAATGTGTCTGTCTCGGCTTCCATTGTGGATGTGATGACATCATGAAAGACATCTACGACAACCACTTCGTTGTTGCTGTCATAGAGCTGTACGGCTAAATCAGCATTCTGCTCATCATACAGAATGGTCAACGCCACATCACTATTGAGTATCGCTCGATCAAGTCGCAAGGATAACCTGCCCGTACCGTAGGGTTGTTGTGCAGAAACATGCCATCCATTCGTTGTTCCCACCCCGTCGCCGCCATGTTGCGCAACGGAAAGCAACCATTCCGGGTAGTGATCCGCATCGGCATCTCGATCAAGATTGACTTCTGCAATATCAGGAGTAATCGCTAACGTTAGCTGGCCGCATATACCTATGCCGACGGCTATGCTGAGCATCAATTTTATGCTTCTCAAAGAAATATGCTGTTCCAAATGTTTCATTTTGATTCCCTTTCGACCCCATTTTTTTACTGCATAAGTTCAACCTTGTCAATCAGGATCAAGTGGTCTACGGGTCCCTTGCCATTCTTCTGGTACTTGGTTGCTCCTGATTCAGTAAGGACTGCTATCGTGCCTTCTATACCGGTAATGCCTTCCAGCATGGGCGGGAAATAGGTTGATTTCACCAGGTTGCTGCCATCCAGAAACCAAAGGGGATATGAGTTACCTTGTTCCAGTTTTACTATGTTGTGGGGTGGCGTTTTGAGTGGGTTTCTGTAGGTAGAGATAGTACTTCTACTCCGTCTGCCAAAGGACATACTTAGAAAGATATAGTCATCTGTGATGTACATTCCCTGCACGGTTTGTGGAATGGAAAGGATGAATGTCGGCGTTTTCATCTTCTCTGTTCCCGCGGTCTCTCCCCACTGTCGCACGAACGGCAACGTTCGGCTCATCCTTTCCAGGGGCCTTGTTGGCTGACGGTTGTCGTATCCAGCGGGACGGTGCGTCCGGGATAGCGGCCGGGTCGGCAGGCCCTCGTGAAACGACGGGCTGACCGGCGGGCAAGGCGCATGATCCCGCCCGCCATCAGTGCAGCGGTCCCGGCCAGGCATGTTTTAATGAATGTTCGACGTTTCATTGCCATATGCCGTATATCTCCCGGTCGCAATAGGCGCAGCGACCATCCTTGATGTGATTGGCCAGCACGGTATACCGTTTGCGTTTAACGAGCAGGCGGGCGCACGACGGACAGTACGTGTTTTCGCCGTCTTCACTGATCAGGTTGCCGATGTAGACAAAATCGAGACCTTCGCTCCGGGCGATTTCCCGGGCGCGCAGGAGGGTCTTTTCCGGCGTGGGGGGCAGGTTCCGCATCCTGTAGTGCGGAAAGAAACGGGAAAAATGCAGGGGTGTTTCCCGGCCCATATAGGTACGTATCCATTGACACAACTGGCGGATGTCGTTGTCGCTGTCATTCAGCGTGGGGATGACCAGGTTGGTCATTTCGACCATGACGCCCGCGCCTTTTGCCGCGACCAGGGCATCCAGCACGGGCCGCAGTGTGGCATCACAAATGGTGCGGTAAAACTCGTCCGAGTAGGCCTTCAGGTCGATGTTGGCCGCGTCGGCATGCGCGCACAACGCGCGCCAGGGAACCGGATTGATGTAGGCGGCGCTCACCAGCACATTCTTCAGCCCGGCGGCATGCGCCTGTTGCGACGCCTCGAGGGCATATTCGTAATAGACAACCGGGTCGGTATAGGTAAACGCCACGGACCGGCAATGCTGCCGAAGCGCCACCCCCGGCAGTTCTTCCGGCGGCAACGGATACGCGGTTGAATGTTCCGGGTTCTGCTGTGATATCTCCCAGTTCTGGCAATTCTTGCAGTGCAGGTTGCAGCCGACAGTGGCCAGCGACAGGATGCCTGTGCCGGGCAGAAAGTGGAACAACGGTTTTTTCTCAACCGGGTCCACATGGACCGAACAGGGAAAGCCATAGGTGACCGCCGTCAACTTTCCGTCGATATTCACCCGAATGCGACACTCTCCGCTTTCTCCCGGAGCTATGACGCATTCCTTGGGGCATAATCCGCACTGTACATTCATTTCCGTTACAACGCCTAAACCTGCGCGCCGTCCTACTTACTGAAACACTATTGTAGAGCACTGCCGCCGCAATGGCCAGCCGTTACTTCAACAATGTCACTTCGGGTGTAAATGGTGACGGTTGAAACCCTGCAAATAAAGCGTGCAATCGGATGCCATATCCACTATAATTAAGCATGCATTGGAAGGATATAGCAATAGCCGGGACCAACAGAGAAAACGGGAACCGGCAACCGGAGAGTAGGAGTTTGATATGAAGACAATGTGGATATGGGTGATTGTTGTTGTGTGCACAGTGGCCTTACGCGCTCAAGCGCAGCGTCCGGGAAGGCTGGATCACAAGTTCAAAACAGACCCCGGAGCAAATGACGTGGTGTTTGATGTGGACTACGCATCAAATGGGAAAATCTATATTGGCGGTGCCTTTACCCATGTGGATGGTATTGTCAAAACCCGCTTGGCCCGGTTGCATACCGATGGCGCCCTGGATACCACCTTTAATTGCAATATTGACGGGACGGTTTTCGATCTTATTGTGTTGAACGATGATTCCATTCTTATTTCTGGCGGATTCAACAGTGCGGGAGGCGTTGCGGTTGATCGCCTGGCCCGCATCCTGCCTTCGGGACAGTACGACACGACCTTCGCCCTGGGCTCCGGCTTTAACGGCCAAGTCTTCGATATTGCCATTACCCCGGATAATCACATCATTGCCGTGGGCGTCTTTTCGACCGTATCCGGCATGGCGCGACCCTATATTGCCCGCATTGATATGTTCGGCAATCTTGATACGACCTTTCCTGTGGCTGAACCCAATGACTACCCGTATGCTGTGTCCGTCGATCCTGACGGGAAAATCTATGTCTCCGGCTCATTCACAACCATCGGCGGCGTTTCCCGTCCCGGGTTGGCCCGGTTGCAGGCGGACGGCGCCCTGGATACCACATTCACTCCCTATGGCATTAATGTGGCCCCGGATGTGGTCACCCCGAGTCAAAGCGGGGTGTATATCGGCGGTTATTTTACTACGGTAAATTCGACGCCGATTAATCGGTTGGCCCGCCTTGACGCAAGTGGAAACCTGGATAATTCATTCGTGACAGGAACAGGTCCTGACGGGGGAGTGCTGGACATCGCGGTACAGAATGACGGCAAAATTATCATTGTCGGCAATTTTACCTCCTACGATGGCTCGGGCCCCGCGCGATGCGCCCGCATCAATCTGTCCGGCGCCCGTGACACGAATTTCTTTAATTTTTTTGGAGACGCGGGATCAGGTGTCGATACCGTACGTATCCAGCCGGGTGGCGGCATTCTGCTTGGCGGCCATATGACGAACTTTGGTTTCTTGGCCACTCACGGGTATTGTCGGCTCATGGGCGACCATCCCGTGATGAATGACTTCGACGGCGACGGCTATACCGATATAGCCGTCTATTACGGCAATGTCGGTGATTGGTATATCCAGGCCAGTTCCGATGGAGAGTTAATGGATGGCGCGGCGATCAACTGGGGTTGGGGTGGCGCGGTTCCGGTGACCGCCGATTTCGATATGGATGGGAAAACAGATTTATGTGTGTACGATCGCAATACTGGCGACTGGTATATCCGACCAAGCGTAAACCCTCAAGTGATTGTTGCCACCAACTTCGGCTGGAGCGGCGCTATTCCGGTTGTCGGTGATTACAACGGGGACCGGATTCCAGACCTGGCAGTCTATGACCGCAATGCTGGCAACTGGTACATCAAAGATATTTTGCAGGATACGGTGGAGATCATCAACTGGGGATGGGCGGGCGCCATGCCCGTACCGGCGGATTACGATGGCGACGGAACGATGGATATTGCCGTGTATTACCCAACCACCGGCACCTGGTATATCCGGAGCAGTGGAGGATTTATTGATGTCAGAAACTGGGGCTGGGCCGCCGCGCAGCCCGTGCCCTGGGACTATGACCTGGACGGCAAAGCCGACATCGCCGTGTATCACGCGGCCGCTGGAAAATGGTACATCAGCTACTACACCGGCCAATCACAGGAGTATGACTGGGGCGGCCCCAACAGCCTGCCGGTGTGCGGGCTCTATAACGCCTCGACCTTCGAAAACATAACCACCTATGCCCCCCTTGATGGTGTGTGGAGCGTCTGGCCTGCCTACACCACCGCCACCTGGGGCTGGCCCTCCGCCTGGCCCGTCTGGCTGCAATTCTGGATCAACGACTACTACGGGTTCTGGAGTCAAGGCTGACCGGTGTTTCCATTCGTCAGGATATCCGAAGAAAGTTCAATTATCTTTGGTTAATTGGTGTGTCGGCGCCCCTCGCCGCTCATCGTTTCTCTATGGCATAGAGGCCGGTGGTAACGGCCCAGGCGTCGGCATAGGCCATGCGTTTGCATTCGTGGCCCGCGCCCCAACTGTCGGAATAGAGCAGCTCATCGGTTTGCGTGTTGTAGCCGATGATCAGGCGCATGTGACCGCCAAAGACATCTGAAAGCGGGGGGCTTTCGTTCACTTTGCCGAGTATCACGCTCCAGGCCAGGGGCGTTCCTTGTTCAATATAGCGGGTGATGGCGCTTTTGAATTGCGAGAACTGTACTCGCTGATTGAGGCGGGAGGCCTTGAGTGTATCGAAGTGCATGTCACGGTAAACGGCGCCAACATCGATCATCCGGCCGGTGACAATCTCCGGCTGTTGAGCGCGTTTGGCTTCCTTGTTGTAGCGACGAATGCGGTCAAGGACTTCCTTGATGTCGAGGTCTTCTATAACGCGAATGCGACAACCCAGTTTGACGCCTGCGCGTTTGAGCGCCTTGACCATGGCCTCGGGACTGGTGCCCTCCGCGGCGGAGCTGGAGGCCAGTTGCGCTATTTGATGTTGATCCACGTCGAGTTGGTAATAGCGCATCACACGCTCGGCGGTGGCCACCGCGCAGTAGCCTTTGTCGCCCTGGTCCACCATCGGGATACCGTCAAGGAAGGTGTCGCCATTCTCGCGGCGGGTGAGCGGGTCGGTTGAAGCGTTGTCCGTTGGCGCTTGCCGTCGGGGGGTAAGCGGGGTAAGCGCTGTATGTTGCGCCGTTGGTGGCTCCCAGGTAACGCGGATAAATTCCGGGCGAAAGGTCAGGCGGCCTTCCTTGTCTTTGGTGGAGTAGCTGTAGAGGAGGCGCAGATCGCCGGAATGCGCGCGCCAGACAAAGATTTTTTGTTTCACGCCCGTGGAGACAAAGACGGGTTTTTCCTCGGTGGGCCGAGTTTTTGTGGCGTTCATCAGCGCGCTTTTCCACTGGTTGAGTTCGACGCCGAAGGCTTCCTTGTCCATGGGGCCCCGGTCTCCGCGCGTGTAGGCGTTGCACAGGAACTGACGGACTGTTTTATCGTCGAAAAGCACATCGGCCTCGACCACTTCCAGCCCAAAGAGGGTAACGTCGGCGCGCCGCATGCGGGCAATGCCCCGCTCCCCGGAAAGCCATTGAAAGCCGAGGGAGGCGTAACGCTGCATGAAAGCCTCCGGGGGGCTGTTCCAGAGGTCTATGTCCTTGATCAGGACGTCAAGCGCCACGCCTTCCGCCCCAGGCGCGCCCATGCATATCGAGGCCCAAAGAATGGTTGCTGATAAAAAAAATCGCTTCGCCCCGCGCCTGTCGGCACGTGCTGTTGTTCTTCTTTCAAGCATCTGACCTATCGCTAAATCGGTTATAATTCGCTGGAATAAAGGATTTAAAACCGCTTCCAGAAGGCGGCGGCCTGCTTGCGTGAGGCGGCCATGATGGCGGACTCATTCAGGCCCTTGAGTTTTCCTTCCTGCATCAGGATTTTGCCGTTCACGACGGTGGTGTCGACGCGCGCACCGCAGATGCCGAACAGAAAATGCCCCAGGAAGGTATTGCCGTTAAGCGGCGTGGGCGGGTCGTAATCCACCAGGATCACATCGCCATAGGCCCCCTTCTTCAAGACGCCAACGGGTTTCTGGAAAAAGCGACTGGCAATTGTCCCGTTGTTGTTCAGCAGGAGATTGCATGATTCGACAAAGAAAACGCGCGGGTCTTTGTTGGCGAGCTTCTGCAGGATGTTGACCACGCGCACGTCGTCAACCATGCCGGGGGTCATGGCGTCGGTGCCCAGGCCCACAAGGATGCCCTTCTCCAGCATATCCAGCAGCGGGGCGACCCCAACGGCGTTGTTCATGTTCGACTGCGGATTGGTGACCACACAGGTATCGGTTTTGGCCAGCAGGTTCATCTCCGCTTTATTGATATGCACACAATGGATGGCCAGGGTCTTCGGGCCAAGGCCGCCGGCGTCATACAGACGCTGCACCACGGTCTTCTTGTATTTCTTTTTGTTGAAATCCTCGTCGGCTTTGTCCTCGGCAATATGCACATGCACGCCGGTGTTGAATGCCTTTGCCAGGTCACAGGTGACTTTCAGGGTGTCCTCGTTGACTGTGAAGAGGGCATGCAATCCCATCATGCCGGTGACCATGTCGTCACCTTTCCGGTTTTTGGCCTGGATTTTTTTCAGGAAGCGCACATTTTCTTCGACGCCGTCCTGGCCCTTTTTATAACGGTCGGAAGCGCCCAGCGTGAGGCATCCACGGATACCGACCTTGCGCACGGCCTTTTCGATCACATCCAGGGACCCGAGCTGGAAGCCCTGGCTCTCATGGTGGTCGATCATGGTCGTCGTTCCGGATTTGATGGCGGAAATGAGCGGGACCAGGGTGCTGTAATAGATGTCATCCGCATTAAGCGTCTTATCGAGCGGGAACCACAGGCGATCCAGGATTTCCACGAAGTTTTTCGCGGCGGGTTGCTTGGGGCACAGGCCACGGGCAAAGGTGGAATAGAAATGCATGTGGGTGTTCACAAAGCCGGGCATGATCAGCTTGCCCTTGGCGTTGATGTACGTTGCGCCCCGGGCTTTCTTCCTGAGGGTGGCCGTTTTTCCCACGGCCTCAATGACCCCATCGCGAATCAGCACCGCGCCGTCCTGGATGATCCGGTTGGCCTCGCCGAGGGTGATCAGGGTTCCGTTTCCGATTAACAGGACTTGCTCTTTCTTCGCCATTTGCTGCTCCTTGTCGCTTCTCAATTATACCGCTATTCTATATCCTACACCATCATCGCTTTTTCCTGCGGGGTGCGGTCCCGCAGTATCAGCGCGCCGGTGAAGCATTGCAGGGTGCACAATCCGCATCCGATACACTTGGCCGGATCGGTAACGGGATACTTGTCTTTATCCAGTGTGATGGCCATGTACGGACAACGGGTGCAATTGCCGCACTGCAGGCAGAAATCGTATTCACAGGCGGAAATCTGTTTATTGCCTTCGAGGTCCATGAAGTCGCGGATCGGGTTGGGCTGCGCGATGCCCACGAGCTTCGAGACGGATTTAATGCCCTTGGCCTCCAGCAGGTGGCTGAGCCCCTGCTTGAGATCGTTGATAATCTCATAACCGTACTTCTCGACGATGGTGCAGAACTGCACGCTGTTGGTTCCCAACGCCAGGAAATCGGCCGCGGCGCGGTAGTTCATCGGACCCGCGTTCCCGGAGATGGAAACGCCCATCCCCCCGGCGTTGGCCAGGCAAAGGTAACTGACCGGGGTGACGCCTTCACCACTCATCCCGACCACCACGCCGTCTTCCCATTCCTTTTTTTTGCCTTCCCTGAAGGCCAGGCTGGGGAAGGTGTTGGCCAGTGTCACCCCGACATTTTTCTGCGCGGGATATTTTTTGAGGACAGCCTTGACCGCCTTGAGGATGCCGCGTATGTCGGTGACGGCGCTGGTGAGTTTGAAAAGCTTGGGAATGGCTGGATCACTGATTTCCAGGACCCATCCGATAATCTTCGCGGTCAGTTCCGCATTCTGAGAAACAATGTCCCCTTCAGCGCCTTCGCCGCCCTGCGGACAGGACAGGCTGTACTCAATGACCATGGCGCCGGCCTTCTCCAGTTTCTGGGTGTTGTGTTGCCAGGAGGCCTTGTCCGCTTCGTCATTTCCGGAAACATTGCCGCCCGTGGAGGCGCCGGTGATGCGGTCGGGATATTCCTTTACCAGCCGTTTAATCTCTTTGCAGACACGGCTGAGGGAATGGTCGGAGACGTTGTCGCAGTTGCCCCAGGTGGTGTCGTCAAAGCAGGTCATGTAGGCGGCCGGAATATGAATGGGCAGCCCGTCAAAGGCAGTTTTCATGATGCCGCCCGGCCACCCGGCGTCATAGGCCGCTTTCATCTGGTCGTACCCGTCGGACGCCGGGGACGCAGAAAGCAGGAACGGGGAACTCAACGTGTAGCCGAAGAAATTGGTTTCCAGCGACACCGGCTCGAAACTGTAGCCTTCCACCAGCACCTCGCTGCGCGCCGGGTCGGCAATTTTCGGGGCTACGCCGGTCTGGATGAACGCATCCACCTGCATCGCGGCATTTTTTCCGGCGGCGGAGGCCTCAACAACAGTGGTGGGACCGTTGGCCACGTCACCCGTGTAAAAAACCGCGTTGTTTTTGACATGCGGGAAAAGGGACCTGGCGCCGATGGCCATGATGACGTGGTCGACATCATCGCGGACCTGTTCGGTATTCTTGACATCCTTGAGGCCGGCCAGATTGAACGCGGCATCCGGCGGGAGTTCCACCTTGATGGTTTGCAGGCCGGTGACCTTGCCATGCTTGGCCTTGATGCCGGTCAGGCGCGTCCGTCCGGTCAAATCGATCCCGTAATGGTGCATCTCCCCGCGCTCACGCGGGGTGAGCGGCAGTTCCCCGACATTTTCCAGGGCGATCATTTCGACATGCCCGGCGCCGCGCTGCTTGGCGGTGATGGCGCAGTCCAGCGCGGTCGCGCCGCCGCCGATGACCGCCACACGTCCTTTGAGTCGGTGGGCAGAGGGACGTTTAAGATATTTGATGCCGGGGATAGCCAACTCGCCGTGCGTGATGTCCATCATGATCGCTTCCCACAACCCAACCGCGACAATGACCGCGTCGTAATTTTTCGCCAGTAATTTTTCCGGGTCGGAAATTTCCTTGCCCGCCCGCAGGCGGACATTGCTGGTTGAAAAAATAAATTTAACATCCTCTTCCAGCATCTTGCGGTGCAGGCGGTGTTCGGGGATACAGCGGCACATCCCGCCCGGTTTGTAATCCGAATCGTAGACCTCGACCACATACCCGCGCTGCCCAAGCGTGATGGCCGCGGCCATACCCGCCGGACCGCTGCCAATGACCGCCACTTTTTTCCCGTTTTGTTTGGTCTTCTTGAATTTCGGAGCGACCCCCAGTTCGCGGGCCTTGGCGATAATTGTGGCCTGCACGGCCGGGATATTCACCGCGCAGTCAAAATGGGTGTGCGTGCAGGCGTCCATGCAGTGTTTGGTGGGGCATACCATGCCGCATATTCCGCCCAGCGGATTTTTAGACAGAATCTGGGCGGCGGCGCGTTTGTAATCGGACGGCGCACCCTGGCGAATGGCCATGATGAAATCAGCCGGTGAGCAATTGCAGGGACAAGCCGTCTTGCAGGGCTTCTCCGCACAGTATTCGCACTTCTCAATTTCACGCTTCAGTTGAGCGTCGGTGAGCAGCGTGTTCTCTTTGGCCGTGGCGGTTGCGCATAGCGTTGTCATAGGTCTTTCTCCTTGTTGCAGACATACAGCATTATAAAAAAGGAACGGTCAGCGGGGCATGCTCGCTTGAGTATATTTCGGGCTCTGCCATTGTGACACGTCTTCATTTACCAGTAATCCTTGTTCCTGAGTCGATTAATGTACCATAAGACTTTGATTCTGCCAAGATGGTTAGCGCGCATTTCTTCCATGATACATTTTATTCATTTTCGCGCCGGACGCAGCGGAATCCGATGACGCCGCTTCGCGCCTGCGGGGTGGCCGAGGCGCGCGCGGCGCAACGCAGGGCGTCGGGCGCGTCGTTCCAGGAGCCGCCGCGGATGACATGCAGCGGGCCGACGTCCGGGCCGGTCGGATCATGCTGCGCGCCGTCTGTGTAAGGCCCGAAGCGGTCATGACACCATTCCGCGACATTGCCCGCGCAGTCATAAATGCCGTACCCGTTGGCTTCGTCCGCGCCCGCGGGCGTCTGGTTGCCGTTATAGTAGCCGGCGGGGCTGACGTCGTTGTCATACGGGTCGCCACTGTCCAGGTAGTTGGCATGCGCACCGCCGACATCGTCTCCCCACGGGAAATCCCGACCGGTAAATCCGCCGCGCGCGGCCTTCTCCCATTCGGCCTCTGTCGGCAAGCGATACCCGTCGGCCTCCCACTTGACAAATATATTCGAGGTCCCTGGCGTCCCGCTCCGGTACAGCGCGGTGAGGTGACTGTTGGTATAGTACACCGGTACGCGGCCTTTCAGGATGGAGCGGGCATTGCACCATTTGGCGGCGTCTTCCCAGGAAATATCCGTTACGGAGAATCCATCCGGCTGGATTCCGCCGGTCGGGAGCCCGCTGAATCCGTTGGTGACGGCGGCGCTGCGCACCGCTTCCCACAGGCCTTTGGTCACTTCGTAGCGGTCAACCAGGAACCCGCTCACAAACACGACATGCGGCGGCTGTTCGTTGGTCGGCGTCAAACCGGAAGGGCTCCCCATCAGAAAGTGTCCGGCGGGAACCCGACAGGTGTTGGTGTCCAGGTCGGCAATACTCACGGTGTGTATACGATAACAGGTCACTGTGCCCGTTTCCGCCAGCGTGGCGCTTCCGCTCCCGTTGGTAGACGCCTGCGTTTGGCCGGGCAGCCAAAAATCGTCGGGGGACACGGCGGATTCCACCACGGTGATGCCCGCACGGAATTGATTGGTCCAGCCGATTTGCCGCGGCCCGGCCATGAACGCGATGCGTGGATTATAGGCCAGGGCCAGGTTGGTTTCGCGCGGGGACGCGCCCATGGCCAGTGTTTGCGTGACGGACAGTTCGGGCTGGCCCCGAGGAGCAAACGTCAGCCGCACCGTGCCGGAGGTGCCCAGTGCGCAGGTGTAGAATCCATCCGCTCTTGTCTGCCAGTGTTCGTCGTTGGGGGCGCTCATGTTCGCGGGGTCGATATAGATATCCGTCGGCACAGGCGCGCCGGTCGCGGCGTCCTCCACCACGCCCGACACGCGGGGATGGCTGTCGAATGCCGCGGCGAGTAACCGATGCCAACCGGGCCGGAACCCCGGGACTATCTGGTCCCGTGTAACCTGGTAGGCCGGCTGGAAGCCGGAGGTCCCCAGCTCGACCCCGTAACTCTGCGCGGCAAACGTCGCAAAACACCAGTCGACCATGTCGCCGTTCACGGGATAGGGAAAATCATCCCCGAGCCAGAACTCCATGAGGGAGGCATCATCGTTGGTGGAGACGGAGGCCATCTGCTGCCCAAGTAAATTGAACGGATTGGGGTTTGGTTGCGCCGTGTGTGTGTAGTCGCCGTACGGCGAGTAAATCCCGCCCATGTAGCTGTGCATGGTCAGGTAGAAGGCCGGGCGGACCCGCTGCAGGAAGGCGGCATAGCTTTGTGTCTCGGGTTCCGAGGCCGCCCACGGACCGCGATAGGTGTCATCATCATGGTATGGGCTGGAGCCGGTATTATCACTGCCCCACAGGAACGCGGCGTTGCGGTTCAGGTCCACGCCGTCGTCGGGATACTGCAGCGCCCCGTTTTCGTCGTTGTCCCGTCCGTTTTTGCGCCACATGGCGTTGACGCTTGCACAACAATAGCGGCCGTCTGGATTGAGACAGGGGGTCACGTAGATTTCCAGGTGGTCGATCCAGTCGCGGTACGTGGCGTTGTTGGTGTAGCCGGAAAGGAGGGTGTGGATAAGGTCCAGGCAGACCTCGGTCGGGGCAAACTCGCGTGCATGCACGTTGCCGTCAAAGACCACCACGGGTTCGGGCTCGGTTTGGTCGACGTGATCGGAAATCTTCAGCGTCCAGACGGTACGCCCCTGATGCGTGACCCCGATGGCCTTGCGCCGGGCGATGTCGGGGTATTCGGCTTCAAACGCCAGGAGCAGGGCGGCCACTTCATCCTGGTTGTGATAGCCGTTGGTGATGGTAATCTCACCAAGACGGTTGAACAGGCGCCCGCGCGCGCATTCCCCCGGACACAGCGCTTCGTACCCGCGTGCCGGTCCGTGGCGGACAACCGTCACACCCGGCATCTCCTCCAGGGCGCGCCGCAGTGAATCCTTCGCGTACAATACCGGGTAGCCGGCGCCAGGTATCCACGGCCCCTCCTCCAGGCGGTAGGGGCCGAATTGCCAATGGATGTTCTCACGATCATTCACCCGGGCCAGTGGATGCGGGGCGTCTTCAGATAACGTGATGGAGAAAAAAACGCCGGGGTCCGATGCCAACACCCGCCCCGCGAGTAAACAGAGAACGCTCATTCGGATCATGACAGCGGTTAACCTGTATCGTGATGCTGTATGCATAGGTTGCTGAAACGCGATTAAGAAAACGCGGGGCTACAGGCGGGCGGTATCAATCGCGTACAGGTAGCGTTTAATTTTCTGCGTGGAGGTCTTTTCGAATTCTTCGTACTGAACCTGCACGCGGCGTGGCCGCTTGTAGTCGGCCAGTTCGCGGCATTGCTGTTTTACCTCCTGCTGGATCAACTGTTCGATGTCTTCGTCGCTCATCTTCTTCTTGTGATGGGTCGCATAGTCATCAATCGCCTCCTGGTTGGGCACGATGATGACGCCCACGCGTTCGCCAGCCTTTTCCTCCGGGGGGCGATAGCCCAGCGCCAGCGCCTCCAGGATGTACCGGCTTTTGCACAACTGGTGTTCCACCTCTTCCGGATAGATGTTTTTCCCCTCCCGGTTGACAATCAGGCTTTTCTTTCGGCCGTTTATGAACAGGTACCCCTCCTCGTCCTTATACCCCAAATCGCCCGTCATAAGCCAATCCCCGTCCATGATCTCTTCGGTCGCCGCCGGATTCTTGTAGTAGCCGGCCATGACATTGGGCCCCCGGATGGCAATCTCGCCGACCCCCTCACCATCGGCGTTTCTTATTTGAACGTCCACGCCGGGAATGGGAAGGCCGATCGAACCCGGCTTGCTGCGCTGCAGTGGATTCAGGGTGGATACCGGCGCGGTCTCGGTCAGCCCGTACCCCTCAATGACGGAAATTCCCAATTTCTGCCATCCCCGCAACACATCGGGATCAATAGGCGCCGCGCCGCTGACCACCACGCGCAACTGTCCGCCCAGCCGCGCAATCAGCTTTCGCCCCACCACCTTGGAGAGCCCCATCGCCATCATGAGGCGGGCCGATATTTTCTTTTTGAGTCCGGCCTGGATTTTAAGGTACATCTTTTCCAGCAGCAGCGGCACCCCAATCAGCACCGTAGGGTGCGCCTCCGCCATATTTTCCCGAATGGTCTTGAGATTTTCCACAAAACTGATCTCCGCGCGCGCGCCGATCGGGACCAGTAAATTCGCCGTGAACGCAAATGCGTGATGCAGCGGCAGGATCAGCATGAAGTTATCCGACTCGCTGATGTCAATCGCCTGCAGCAGGCTGGTGACATTCGAGGCAAAATTGGAATGCCGCAGCATGGCCCCCTTGGGCCGTCCGGTCGTTCCGGAGGTGTAAATAATGGACGCCAGTTCGTCAGCGGACGGATCATAGAGGTCATAGGCCCGCTCCACCGACTCCGCGCGAGCGGTCTGCGCCTTGAATAGCGTCATGTAGTCCTCGTACTGCTTTTTGCTGTCCTTCACAGGAACCACATCGTGCCCCTCGAAAAGGATGATCGTCCTAAGGTCCGGCAGGAACTCCTCCACATCGCGGATCACCCGATAGTTGCGTGTGCCTGCGAAAAGCGCCTTGCATTCCGCATCGCGCAGGATGTGTGAAATCTCCTGCTCGCGTAATTTCGCATCCATCGGGACGGCTGTCGCGCCGATGCCGACGATTCCGAAATAGACCTCCGGCCACACCGGCGAATTCTCATGATAGAGCGCCACATGATCCCCCGGCTTGATCCCCAGTGCATGTAGCATTTCAGCGACATGCCAGACCCGCACAAGAAACTCGTTATAGGAAATCGTATGCCAGTATCCACGGTCCTTGAAACGCAAAAAAACCGCGTCCCCTCTGGCATCCACCGCCTGCTTCAACATGTCCTTCAACGTCATCTTCACGCTCCTGGTACATTATAAACACTTCCACCCTGTATACCCCGAACTCGCGCGCATGCAAAGACCGAAATCCAAGTTTACCGCGCGCTACTTTTCCCAGACGAATAGCCCCCTCAGGGCGGATTCCAGCCCTCCCGTTAAGATGGAAGAAAGCGTCCTCTTACGGTTGCCCAACGTCACAACTCACACGCCACGAGTTGACGAGTGGTCTTGGTGGAGCGGCTTGTTCTGCATTTTCTGCAGGTTTTCGTCCAAATTGGCCGTTTTTGACCATAATTACGTCAATTTCCCATTCAAAATACGCTAGTTTAGACAAGCAAAAGGCACTGAGCATCGGATTCGTACTACTATCTCCCATAATTTCGTTTTTTTGCGCAAATTATTCTTCGCGACACACGAATATCTTTATTCATACAAAGGCTCTGCAGAATTAATCTTGTCAAGCATTTCGGTTGCGGCTCTGCGGCTCCAGGTGATTGATGTGATTCGTGATCAGTTTCATTCTTGCTGCACAATAAGTAATCCTGGAGGCGAGATTCCTATCGACCCAACCCGATGGGGTTGGATCATCCAGTCTATTGTGCATTTTATTGTTTATTTACAAACTGGGATTCCCATATCCTTGCATATCTTTCGTACGAGAAGATATTGAATTTCAGAATGCCTTACCGCGCCTGTTTCGCGCCGTGAATGCCGAAAAACAGCCGATTTCAGTGAAAAAAGCTGAAAATTTGCCATCTCGCGAAGCGAGTGCGGCCCAAACTGAAACCGCGTAAGATTATTCTCCTCCTGAAATCCGTGTTTTCCCGATGGTTCTTCCCGTGGCAATGCCGCATATTGAGTTTTTAACATCAATCTGGAAAGGAAACATCAAGTTACGCTGGACATAATATTTTTCGTAATCGCAATCATCGCTGCGCTATTCGGCTTCACCGGAATTGCCGGGGCGGCAGAGGGAATTCCGATTTCATCTCATTTAATCAAAAACAGGAGGTCTACCATGCCGAAAGCCTGGACACAAAAAGACGAACGTCAATATCAGCACATCAAGAGCAACCTGCGCGACGAAGGGAAAGCGGAAGATCAGGCTGAAGAAATTGCAGCACGCACCGTCAATAAACAACGCCGCAAGGAGGGTCGCACACCCAACAAAACCACAATGGGAACCGGCAACCCGAACCGCAAGCTGGAACAGCGCACCCGGCGTGAACTCTATAATCGCGCTAGACAGTTGAATATTTCCGGACGCAGCTCAATGAACAAAACCGAGCTCGTTTCGGCCATTCGCAATCGTTCATAACCACGACAGTGAAAAATGGGCGCCACGATAAAAACAAAAGATCAGCAAACGTTTCCGTGCCTGGAGCAGCAAAAACATCGTTTCATAGTAGAACGACCCCCGGCCCGCATCATTCTGTTGTCCACGAAGCAGGACACATAAGGAATTTAGATTCACAATCTAAGTCGTTTCCCGATGGCTGTGTGAACTCGGAAATGCCATCTTTCCCATCAGAAAGAAGTTCAACACAATCAGACATATCTTGGCGGCAGTCGGCATTGCCGTCTGAGTCACACCGGTAGAAAGCCCCACACTGCCCAGCGCAGAGCCTGCCTCAAATAATAACTGAACCGGCGGAGAGTGCGGCATACTCAGCAGCAGAACCAGCCAGCCACAAGTCAAACCTGTCACCCATAATCCGGCCAGCAGCGCCGCATAGCGAATTCGCCGACCTGCTGTTTCCGCATCCACTTTCTGTCCGTCAAAATGGTAGACGGGGTCATCTTCCCGGTTATAGATACGGCTCTGTAGATGGCTCATAGCATTTTTTGCCAGCCAGACCAGCCGGGCTACCTTAATGCCACCGGTGGTAGAGCCAGACGCGCCTCCCAAACTCATGGCCAGAACCAGTACAATCACACCCACACCGCCTATCCATTCACACAGACTGCGCCACCACTGGATCGCCGCCGGCAGTTGGTCCGGATGGGCGGATAGTGTCAACCCGCAGTTGGTAATTCCAGACATCACTTCAAACAAGGCGTTAATCTTACTGCCGTACGACGCAGTACGGATACAGAGCTTATGGTAATCATGCGGATTCTCCCGCGCTAAAATCCGGCCAGTTCCAATACAGCCAACAAACCTGCGATCAGCAGCACAACAGGAACTATAACAACCCAGGGGTTGCGGACGGGCAGGATATCGATCAAGGTTTTTTTGCCAAAACTTCCTTTATTCAAAATGCTGTGTTTCAGTTTCGGATAGACAGCGGCGTAGAGCGCACAGCCGATCATCATGCCTCCGACCCCGCCAACAAGGGCATCAAGCGCGCCGTGACCGACCGCACCAACACCCGTGCCAGGACAGTAGCCAAGCAAGCCGAAGCCGATTCCGAACAAAAGTGGACCG
>RZZM01000237.1 GCA_009929845.1 Spartobacteria bacterium | reverse complement strand
ACGTGCGGCAAAGTTCACCAAGCCGAAGGCATGGAGTTCATCTCGTCGCGGCGGCTTCGCCGCACGCGACTCCATCCGACCCGATTCAGACTCTCCTTGTCCCCCGATGAGAAAGGCCGGGCCATCGTCCGCCGATGATTCGGCGGACACGTCGCAAGTCGCTTCTCTCGCAGTCACTTCCAATGCCGCCGACGTGTCGGCGGCGTCCGGCAAGTCGCTGTCGCCCGTCGCCGAATCGCACGATTCGGCGACGCGCAATATGTCCGTCAAGAAGTCGTCGTCAAGGTGGGCTGACAGGCCGATCCCGATTCTCGAAGTCGAGTTCCCGGAACCGTGGTCAATCATCGCGGCGGCGAATCTCGCCGACGCGACCGGCGCATTTCGCGCCGGAAATCCCGCCGACGGCGGGAAAAATCCGAAATGGTCGGGGCGGTGAGATTCGAACTCACGACCTTTTGAACCCCATTCAAACGCGCTACCAGGCTGCGCTACGCCCCGCCAACCAAATTGTCTTGTCCGACCGGGCTACGCCCCGCCGGGGTAAATAACGGCAACACGGTAGCACAATTTGTGATGCCGTCAATACCTGTTGCGGATTTATCGCAATTATTTGCCTTCAAAGTTCTTGAGGAATCCTTTGACCGCATTGCCGACCTTTTCGACGTCCGAGGACTTCAACCCCATTTTTTCGAGGTCTTCCTGATGCTCTTCGGCCCATTTGTTGAGTTCTTTGAGGCCTTCGTCGGCTAAAAGCTGCATGGTGATCTGATTGATGACGTCCTGGATGTTTTTGACGTTGGTGAAGGTTTCCTCCTTGTTGAGTTCATGCGTGCGGACCTCGGGCGCTTCAACCCCCTCTTCGTACCGGCGGAACTCAACGGTCCCCAGCTTAATGCGCATGATATCAATTTCTATTTCCTTGGATTTCTTTTCTTTTCCGGGCTTGTCCGCCTTCTTTTCCACGTCATCCTTTTTCTTGTCGCGGTCCTTCTCGGATTTCTTCGTCAGGCGTCCGATATTGGTCTCCCCGTCTTCTTTCTGAATGACCACGATCCTGGGAACATCGATGATCACATCATACAGATGGATCTTGTCGGAAAAAAGGGATGCCAGGTCGTATTTAACGAACAGGTGATCGATCTCAAAGGCGTTGGCCTCAGGAAAATCAGGGGGATTGAGTAGTTTGAGCCCCTTGATCTCAAAGGTGGGCTTGAACAGGCCCACGTTGAATGAGTCGATTTCAAGTTTGAAGCCGGTGTACTCTTCAATCGCCTTGCGGGCGCCGGATTTCAACAAGGCGTTGCGGGCCAACACCAGACCAATTAACAGGATAACCACAATAATGACCAGATTCCGTATCAGTTTCATAACAACACTTCCTTTTTATAAAATTTCCTCACAGTTGCTGTCTGTCAACCTGGGCCATATACTACTGATGAACGGGGCATCTACAAGAAAAAGGTTGCGCGAGTTTTGTATCATTTTGCCGAAAAAGAATTGCACACCAACGGGTTTAAATGCACATTGCATGCTTTCGTAACGCAGTGCGGATAGTTGAATCAACCATGAAAAAAGTGCCTTTTGAAGAGCGAAAAAGCGTCGTGCGCGGACTCCTGGATGTGGTCTGCGGATGTTATCCCTCTTTTCTGGTGGGTGGACGGCTCGGGGACCATCTCCCGGTGTTTCATTTTCATGATGTGTCCAGAGCGTATCTGACCCCCTATTTTCAGTACCTGGCGGATAATCAGTACCGCACGGTGACCTCTGATGAAATATCAGCTTATGTCAAAAGAAAAACAACACGGCCTCCCAAGCGTACGGCGCTCTGTTTCGACGATGCGTGGGGCAGTTTATACACGGTGGTTTATCCCCTGCTGAAGGAGTACGGGCTCCGGGCCATTACCTATGTCATTCCCGGTCGTTTGGCCGAAAACGACCATCCATTCTGCTCCTGGGAACAGTTGCGGGAAATGCAGGCATCCGGCCTGGTGGATGTGCAGGCGCATACCTTTCACCACGCGATGATCTTCAGTGATCCGGAGATCAGCGGGTTTGTCACGTCCGCCTATCAACCGCCACTCCTGTCACGCCCGATCAAGGCGGATGACGCGTCCTTCTATTCCGCGACGGACGTGGGTGCGCCGCTCTATCAGCAACGCTCGTCGATGTCGGATGCCTGCCGCCTGCTGGACACCGCCGAGGCCTTTAATGCCTGTACGGAGCATGTGCGCTCGCAGGGACCGGATTTCTTTTTGAAACCGGATTGGGAACACCAACTGCGCCAGGTTGCCGCGGCGTATCCTGGTCGCATGGAGTCCCGCGAACAGCGTAACGCGCGCATTCGCGCCGAACTGATCCGGGCAAAGGAGACCCTGAATGAAAAGCTCCAAACCGACAGTGTGAGGCATCTGTGTTTCCCCTGGGCCGTGGCCGGCCACCAGGCGGAACGAACCGCCGCGGATGTCGGCTATGAAACCGCCTTTGCGGACCGCCTGTTCGGCAGGCGCTATGTCTCGGCGGGCGACAACCCCTATCGCCTGATGCGCCTCAAGCACCAGTATATCCGCTGCCTGCCGGGTACCGGACGCAAAGCCCTGTGGAGCGTGCGCGCATGACTGGCCACAACCCGACACACGAGCATGAAACGACTGACCGGCGGGTTTGCCTGCTCATCGGCTCTTTCTTCCCGCGGGTGGGCGGCGGCGAATCTCACGCCCTCGAACTCGCCCGGGCCATGAACCGGGAGCATGCCACCGTGTTTGTCCTGACACGCCGACATGACAAGAGCTGGCCGGCACGCGAAACGGTCAACAATGTGCGCGTTTGCCGCATCGGCCCCTCCGGCATGAAACGCTGGGGTAAATACCTGATGATTCTTCCCGCCATCATCTACCTGGGACGTTTGCGCAAACATTATGATGTCATATATGTTTGCGGGCTGCGGGTCCTGGGGGTGGCCGGGTTGGTGGCGGCCAAACTCTTCCACAAGAAATGCGTGCTTCGCGCCGAAAGCTGCGGCGAGTATTCCGGGGAATTCATCTGGGGCAGCTTCCACAACAAAGGCAACCGGTTGCTGGAGGGCGTATGCAAGCCCATCCTGAAACTGCGCAACCTGTGCTACCGTCAAGCCGATGCCTTCCTGAGCATCGCACAGGTCATTACAGATGAATTCCGGACACACGGCGTCCCCCCCGAAAAAATCACCACCATCCCGAACGGCATCAACATTGAAACCTTCAAACCGCGTGACCGCGCCGCCAAAACGGCTTCCGCGTTACGGCTGCGACTGCCGGACAAACGTACCTTCGCCTATTCTGGCAAACTGAACAAAGGCAAGGGCCTGCCCTGCCTGCTGGCCGCCTGGAAAACGCTGCAAAGCACCCACCCGGATATCCATCTGCTCCTGATCGGCGGCGGCGGCATGCACTTTCTTTCCTGCGAAGGGGAACTCCGCAACTACATCAGCGCGCATGGGCTGAACGATTCGGTTACACTCACGGGATATGTCGACCATGTGGCCGACTACCTGCAGGCCTCCGATTTCTTTGTCCTGCCCTCGGAAAGCGAATCCTTCGGCATTGCCCTGATTGAGGCCATGGCGTGCGGCCTGCCGTGCATCGCCACGGCCATCGGCGGCATCCTGGATATTATCACCGACCGGGAAAACGGATTGCTTGTTCCCGTGAACGACGAAAACGCCCTGCGCCAGGCCATGGAAAAACTACTGTCCGATCCGGCCCTGGCCGGCGAACTCGCACGCAACGGTCGCGAGACCGTTGTAAACAACTACAGCATTGAGCGCATCGCGCAAGCGCATCGCGCCTTCTTCAACCACCTGCAATGAACGACAACGAAAAAGATATCTATAAGGACCCGCCCCGGATTGCCAAGGTGGCCGGCAACACGGTCTGGAACCTGATCGGGTTCTGCGCGCCCATGGTGGTGGCGCTGGTGGCCATTCCCGTACTGACCCATGGCCTGGGCAAGGCCCGGTTCGGCGCCCTGACCCTGGCCTGGATGCTGGTGGGCTACTTCAGTATTTTCGATCTGGGGCTGGGACGCGCACTCACCAAACTGATGGCGGAAAAGATGGGCCTGCGGGAATGGAAAGAAATACCATCCCTGTTCTGGACAGCGCTGATGATGATGCTGGGGCTCGGGCTGGCGGTCGGGGCCGGTGTCGCGTTGTTCACCCCCGCGCTGGCGGGGCACATCCTGAATATCCCCGACGAACTGCGCCGGGAAACATTGTACGCCTTTTACGCTGTTTCCGTGGGGCTTCCGGTCGTGATCAGCACCACCGGCCTGATCGGCGTGCTGGAAGCCAACCAGCGCTTCAGCCTGATCAACAAGATACGTATCTTCACCGGTTCATTCACCTTCCTGGGGCCGGTGTGCGTGCTGCCTTTTTCGCAAAGCCTCTTCGCCGTGGTCTCGGTCCTGACCGTCGGACGCATCATCGAATGCGTCATCTACTTCTTCCTGTGCCGGCACATCATGCCGCAATTGCGCAGGACGCGCCAGGCCGACTGGCGGCTCGCCGGCCCCCTGTTGCGTTTTGGCGGCTGGATGACGGTTTCGACGCTCGCCCTGCCGTTGATGGCGCACATTGACCGATTCATTATCGGCTCCCTGATCACGATGACCGCCGTCGCCTACTACACCATCCCCGCCGAGATCGTTATCAAACTGCTCATCCTTCCGCGTGCGCTGGTTTCCGTGCTCTTCCCCACCATATCCGCGCAATATTTTGCGCACAGGGAAGAGACCGAAGACATCTTCGGGCGTTGCGTGAAGTACCTGCTGGCCGGCCTCTTCCCGCTGGTCCTGGGGGTCGTCACCCTTGCGCCGGAGGGGTTATGGCTATGGCTGGGCAAGGAATACATGCTCCACAGCGCCTCTGTCATGCGCCTGCTGATTATCGGGGTGTACCTGCTTAGCATGTCCTATCTGCCCTATACTTTTCTGCAGGGCATCGGACGGCCCGACCTGCCGGCCAAACTGCACATCATCGAACTGCCGCTCTACCTGGCGCTCAGTTATTATTTCACCAAACACTTCGGTATTCAGGGGGCGGCCACGGCCTGGATCATCCGCGCAGGGCTTGATGTAAGTATTATGTACGCGCTTGCGATGCGCTTCCTGCCGCACTGCCGAATGGTTGTCATCAAAACACTGGGCGCGCTCGTGGGGTCCCTGGCTCTGCTGGCCGCCCTGTGCCTGTGCGATCACCTCATCCTGCGCGTTTTGGCCGCGATCGGCGCACTGCTGGTGATGTACGCGACAATGTGGTTCATTCTTTTCACCCCCGCTGAACGGGCCTATCCGCTTACGCTACTCTACAAGCACCTCGCCAAACGCCGGGGAGCCACCTCATAATGTCCGCCCGAATTACCATTTTTTTACGCGCCATCTTCGCGCCGTCGGTTCGTTGGCGGCTTCTTTTCGCCCTATTGGCGGGGGGCGCCTCGTGGATGGTCACGCAGTATTTTTACAACAACGCCCCGCTGACGACGGATGAAAACAGTTACGTCTTTCAGGCCTATTGTTTCCGGGATGGCTGCATTGCGCGGGACGTGCCGCCGATGCCTGATATTTTCAAACATGAGATGATCATCATGGATGAAAAGGTCGGGTGGCTTTCCCGCTACGCCCCGGGCCATCCGCTCTGGCTCCTGCCGGGGGCGGTACTGGGCCACCCGCGGCTTATGGTCGTCCTGGCGGCCATGCTGGGGATATGGATACTGGGCGCCGTCGGCAATCGGCTGGACATCCCGCCGCTGTTTGTTCCGCTCTCACTTTTCATGTGCCCATTCTATCAACTGATGTACGGAACCCTGCTCAGCCACACCAGCGGCTTTATCGCCTCGGCCCTGCTGCTCTGGGCCTATGTCCAATGGCGCCGTGAGAACAGCTATGCCCACGCCGTTTTCGCCGGCCTGGCATGGGGGTTCCTGTTCCTGAACCGCACCTACACCGCCCTGCTGATCGGCCTGCCCTTCGGCGTTGACGCCCTGGTCGCGCTGGCATACCGACGAGACAAACGCACCCTGACCGGCGTCTTTCTTTTTGCGGGCGTCGCGGCATCCTTTATCCCGCTTTATATGCTCTATAATTATCTGGCCGTCGGCGACCCGCGCACCCCCACGTTTCTTTACTATGGGCCGACGGACCATCTGGGCTTCGGTCCCCGGCGCACCATATCGGAAGCCACCACCGTCATTCACACCTTCGCGCGGGGCTGGGACAACCTGGTCACCCATGTCACGACCCTCAACACCATGCTCTACGGCATGAAAGGGTCCATGCTGGTGTTGCTGGTCCTCACGCTGCTGGGCTGGAGCATCCGCTGGAGCCCCCTGCTGTGCGCGGCAACGCTCAGTGTATGGCTGGGCTACATCTATTTCTGGTATGCGGGCATCGAGGAATTTGATCCTCTCTATTATTTTGAAACCCTGCCCTTCATGATCGTAAACAGCGCCCTCGGCCTGAAACGCATCTGGATATGGCTGCGTGGCCGACCGGTTGTGCGGTATCTCCTCTTTGCGATCTTATTCATCACCTATGCGTTTTATTCGACCACCTACCTCAAAAAGCTCGGGGCCTGGCTGGACAGAAACAGCCACTATGAAGGCTATGTCCTGAATCTTATCCGAAACGCTCCGCCGCAGTCGCTGGTCATTGTCGAAAACATGCCTGAACCCCTCATGGGCGAATCCATTTTCAATCCGCGCGGGCTGCAAAGTGACCCCCTTGTGGTACGCAGCATCTACAACGAAAACCAGGTCACCGCGCGCTGCTTCTCCAATCGCACCGCATTCATCCTGCGCAAGTCACGAAAGCCGAAGATTGAATCGTTTTCCATTCCGGAAGGGCCACTCAAGATCAACGTGGATGTCTTCCGGACCCCTCTGCTTACGGGCGAAAACATCACGCTTCCGGAGACAAAACAGCGTGTGCGCGTCGCCCGGGAAGGCCGGAATGCCGCTGACTGGCTTTCATTTGCCGCCTACCGCTACATTCATCCCGGACGATACAGCGCACAGGCGCGCTATTCCTCCAAGGGTATTTCACCGGACCGCCCGACACGCTTTGAGATAGCGAGCGAATACGGAACTTACGTAATCAACGGCATCGACATTCATGGCGACGGCGAAGACCAGACCGCCTCATTCGATTTCATCGCGGACAAATTCATGCAGGTCGAACCGCGCGTCTACTACGGCGGATCCGGAAACATCATGCTTTTCGACATGCAGATTGATCACCTCCCCGAGTAAATCATTCTATTTGACGGGCAGAGGGCGAGGCCATTTTCCGCTTTCCTAATCGCACTCTCTCCATCGCCCCGGCCGTTTGTTGTTCAGACATTAATCTACGGTCGCTGTACCCTCAGCCGAAAAAAACGATGGGCGGACGGCACAGGATTCGTAAAAGTCATCCATCCATTCGTGCCCGCCAGGTTCGTCGCTACCGACACCGCCTCCCATATGTCCGTCGCGGA
>RZZM01000236.1 GCA_009929845.1 Spartobacteria bacterium | reverse complement strand
CCGCGTTGGGCGGCATCGTGTTGGTGACGCAAGGCGCCAACCCTATGCCCTGAAGGCGGACGACCATCTGTGTGTCGTGCGCGCCGTGATTCACGATCATCAGGTCGGCTTCATGCGCGCCCCAGACTGAGGGTAGGGGCGCAAAGACAACGGTGAAATTGCTTGCTGTCCCTGCCGGGATGCGCGTTGGCATGTCGGCGCACCGGAAATGTGCGGCGCCGGGCCCGTTTGTGAATATCGCGCCGATGGGCAGGTCGCCCGGGCCGGCGTTGGTGATGCTGAGGACATGGGCCGACAAGGTCCCGTTCGACACCGGGCCGAAATCCGTACCCTTGGCCGGCGATGCGGTTTCGCCGTTGGTGATGGCCGCGCCATTCACGCCGCGGATCGTATAGTCCGGGTTTTCATTGATCCACACGATATCGCGACCATTTAGCGAGGTGGCATAGGCATCCAGGTCGCCATCGCCATCCAGGTCGCCCAGGCATACGCTGTAATTTAAATTGCTCATGGCCTGTGGCCCTTCGGAAAAGACCCCGGCCCCATTGTTTATCAGTACCGAGTTGAAACGCGCGCTGTGCGTGCAGAACAGGTCCAGATCGCCATCACCATCCAAATCGCCGAAGGCAACGCCATAGTCGGGGCTGTCAGGTCCAAACGCCTGCCCGCTGTTTGTAAAAACACCCGTTCCGTTGTTTAACCACAGGATGGCATTGGTCAATGTGGTGGTGTAGGCGTCCATATCGCCGTCGCCGTCCACATCGCCGAGGGCAAGCGCCAGACTGGTGCCCGTCCCGTTGGTATGGCCGCTGTCGACAAAAAAACCGTCCCCTCGGTTCAGCCATACCCGGTTGCCGGGATTTTTGCATTCAAAGGCGTCCATATCGCCGTCGCCGTCCAGATCCGCCAGGCCGACATCATATCCCCCCGAGCCAAGTTGCTGCCCGCTGTCGAGCATGGTTCCTCCATCATTGAACCAGACAAGACATCTGCTGTTGCCGAGTAGGAAGGCGTCCAGGTATCCATCCGCATTCAAATCCTGGAGGGCCACTTTCCTGAGGGGGGTTGATGAGTACGAGAAATCGCCGCATGAAAACGACCCCGTTCCATCGTTCATCCAGATTGCATTGGTAACGACGGAAGGTGTTGAGAGGGCAAAGACAACATCCAGGTCGCCGTCCCGGTCCAGGTCGCCCAGCGCCATATCATAGACATAACGCAGGCCGGGAAATTCGCTGCCTTTGCTTAAGTTGCCCTCTCCGTCGTTGATCCATGCCGCGCAGGCCGCTATTCCATACCCCCCCGCGATTACGTCCAGGTCGCCGTCGCCGTCGAGGTCGCCCAGGGCCGCCGCCCGATTGGTCGAGTTGGCCAACGGTTGTCCGCTGTTGCGGAACCGGGCGCTGCCGGCCGGAACGGCTATGCGCCAAGTCCAGGCATACGGCCGCAATTCGCGCAGACCGGACTGGTTCAGAACGCCGAACGTCAACCAGGCCGAAATCTCCTCGCCGGCAAAGAAGACGTCTTCGGAGTCGAGTTGCGCGCGGCGGTTCCCGTCGGAAAGAGAAAGCGTACCGTTCTGATACCCGCTTCCGGCGCCATACATCAGGAAGCGATTGGTGGTGAGTGTTTCGGCGGATACCGCTTCGTTCAGCCATGCGACCGCCGTGCCGCCGGTTGCGGCCAATGCGGCTTCGCCTGACGGGGCTACATTCGTAACCAGGAAAGATGCCGTGGACGCTCCCCGCAGGTGGACCTGGTAAGGCGAGTTGGTGGCCGTGCTGACGATCGAGAGTGACGCCTCGCTGATGCCGGTCACCCTCGGTTGGAAGGTGATGGTTAAATTCGAGGCGGTCCCGGAGGATATCCGAGACGGCGATTCTTCGACCGTGAAGTATATCTGGTGTGTGGAGGTGGTCGTGATGGACTCAATGACCAAATCCACGATTCCGGGATTGCTGATCGAGAGGTGGTGCGTAAGCGCCTGGGCAAATTCCACCGTGCCGAAATCCGTTCCCGCGGCCTGGGTCGCGACCGCCCCGTTGGTGATCACCAACCCATTTGTGCCCACCACCGCGATATGGGGGCGCGGATTGAGCCAGAGCGCGCAGGCGCCATTGTCGTTGGCGACAAAGGCGTCCAGCCGACCATCCCCGTCCACATCGCCCACCTGTACGCGGCAACTGTCGGCGCTGCCCAGGCGGCGACCGCTGTCCGTGAACACGCCCGAGCCGTCATTCAGCCAGATTTCGTTCGGCTCCCCGTAATTGGCGACAAATATGTCCAGGTCGCCATCGCCGTCGAAATCGCCCGTGGCCACACCGCGGCTGTCGGCGGCGCCCAGGCTCTGGCCGCTGTTATAGAATGTGCCGGTGCCGCTGTTGAACCAGACGGTGTTGGCCTGGCCGTTGTCGTTGGCCACAAAGGCGTCAAAGAACCCGTCGCCGTTGAAGTCTCCCATGGCCACGTCGCGGCTGTCGGCGGCGCCCAGCAGTTGCCCGGCGTCCGCAAGGGCGCCGGACCCGTTGTTGGTGAACACCTGGTTGCCGCCGCCGGTGTTGGCGATAAAGGCATCGAGAAACCCGTCGCCGTTGACGTCAACCACCCCCGCGCCTGATGCCGTGACGGAGGGCGTGGCGGCGTACAATGCGAAAAAGCCCGTGCCGTTGTTGGTATAGACCGCGCCGGTTTCCCCCTCGCGAAGCAGCAGGATATCCAGCGCGCCATCGCCATTAATATCGGCGAGCGTGGCATGGCGCCCGTTGCCGGCGGAAAGGGCCTGGCCGGAATCGGTGAAGACGGCGCCTCCAATGTTGTTGAACACCTGCGCCGCCTGGCCGTTGCGCACCACCACGGCATCCAGGTCGCCGTCGCGGTTGATATCGCCCAAGGCTACAAAACGGCTGTTCGGTGTGCCGATAGCAATCGGGACCCTGGAGAATACGCCGCTGCGGTTGTTCGTCCACACTTCACAGGATTTGTCGTTGTTGGCGATAAAAACGTCGAGCCAACCATCATTGTTCAAATCGCCCAGCGCCGCGCTTTGGGTGTCGTTGGTGCCGATGCGCTGCCCGCTGTCGCCGAAGAGCGCGGGCCCGGTCTGGACATCCGTATAAAACGACCAGGTGTGGTGCGCCAGTTCGGCGTTGTTCAGGTGGTTCATGACACCGCGCGTTATTTCCGCGTGGACCAGTTCGCCGGGCTGCATATCCGCGCTTGGCTCAAGGGTGGCGACATTGGTGGTCGCGTCAAACGAGATGGCGCCGCGTTTGAATCCCGACTGCGCGCTGTAGGCAAAGAACCGGTTGGAGGTGAGTGTCGCGCCGTTCATTGGTTGCGTGAATTGCGCGGCGGGCTGGACCGCGCGATCCTGGCCGAAGGCCGCGTTGGCGGGGAAGGTGTTGGTCACACGCGGTTGGGAGCCGTTCCCGCGAATATGAAACCAGGAAGGCGAGTTCGTTCCGTTGTGAGCGATGGAAACCACGGCCGTATGCGCGCCGAGGGATACGGGGGTGAACCGGATGAGGAAATTGGTCTGGCCGCCCGACGCGACAAAGTCGGCCACGCCTTCCACCGAAAACATCGCCGCGCTTGTCCCGTTGGTGGTCAGGTTGGTAATGGTCACGCCCACGGCGTTGGGGGCCGTCAGCGAGAGGGTCCGCGAGTCGCCGTTGCCCAGGACGACAGACCCCCAATCGGTTCCTTTGGCCATGCCGGCCGCTTCGCCGCTGGCGATAGCGGCGCCGTTTGTCCCCAGCACGGTCAGGCGGGGCAGCTCATTGAGGTACACATAGCAGTTGCTTTCGCATGCCATGAAAACGTCGAGATCTCCGTCGCCATCAAGGTCTCCGAGTTTGGCGCAGGCAAATGTCACCCCGGCCACCAGGTTGGACGGCATGCCGGTGTTGCCAAACGTTCCGGTTCCATTGTTGGTCCATATTTGCAGGCCGGCAGGATGCTCCAACAGCACGGCATCCAGGTCGCCGTCGCCGTCGATGTCACCCAGTTCCGTGGAGTACGCCCATCCATTTCCGAACGCCGCCTTCAACGCGAAACGTCCCGCGCTGTTGTTGGTCCATACCTGCCAGTAGTCGTTGTCGCCGCCACAGAAGGCGTCAATGGAACCGTCCCCGTTCAAATCACCCAGGGCCAGGCTCGCGCCACTATAGGATGGAGAGAGCGTCATGTGCTCGTTGAGAACGCCCTGGCCATTGTTGGTAAACACGATATGGGCGAGATTGTTGCCGGAGATGAAGGCATCCAGCGTGCCGTTATTGTCCATGTCGGCCAGGCGCACAGAGGTGGAGCGCCTGGCGCCGTTGAACGATTGCGCCAGGTAAAACATTCCATTCCGGTTGGTCCAGACCTGGTCGTTTTGATCGTAATTCACCACGACGGCGTCCAGCTCGCCGTCGCCGTTCATGTCGCCCAGCGCCACGGCGCGCGAAATGGAGGAGCCGAAGTCTGATAAACCGTCATGGGTGAACTGTCCTGTGCCGTCGTTCAAAAAGACACAGCACCCGCCCTGGACGGCAAAAACCACGTCCAGATCACCGTCGTTATCAATGTCGCCACAGGCGGCATTGATGGGGACATCGGCCCAAGGAGTGTCTATTCGCTGTATTCGGGTGAAGCGTCCGTCGCCGTCATTCTGATAGACCTCATAGGCTGCCTGATAGGACTTATAGACCCCGGCTATGGCATCCAGGTCGCCGTCCTTGTCGAAATCGCCAATCGCACAGGAAAGGAACGGATCCGATCCCAGTCGCTGGCCGGTGTCGTACAGTCGTCCCCGGCCGCCGCCAATATCCGCGCGGGCATAGAAACTCCAGGCGTAGGTGTAGGGTTGTATGCCGCTGCCACCGCCGGAATCCAGGATGCCGTCCGTCACCTGCGCAAACACTTGTCCCCCCGGGAAGAAGTCCTGCGCCGGATTCAATGTGACGCGGTTGGTTGCCGTGTTGAAGGTGATATCGCCGGGGTACCGGCCCTTCGTTTCGCTGTAGAGATAAAAACGATTGGAGGTTACCGTGCTGCCGCGCAGGCTTTGGTTCGCCAGAAATTCGACGTTGGCGTTGCGCGCGATATTCTTCGCTCCATTGGATGGAATCGTGTTGGTTACCAGAAACTGGCCCCCGGCCCAGGACAAAAAAGTATTCCAGAATATAACGATGAACAAACCTGCCAGATCAACCTGTCTTCTTTTCACATGTGCTCCATTTCTATGCTTACTGTCATTTCATTACGCAATGTGTCGAAATGGTCTATAGCGAACGCAGGAAGCCAAAACAAGTTTATTCAGCATGGCCTTTTGCAGCTTGTAATCGCAAAATTTGTCCGCGGCAGGCGGCAAAAAAGCTCGTTGTACAGCCTTCATGTGTAACCCATTTTTTTGCCACGGATGAACGCGGATAAAACGTACCAAACAGTCTGAAATAGACATTTTTTTTTGGGCAAAAATGGCTGTCTTTGCGACCCAGCAGGCCAAAAATGCTGAGAAATATTCCGTTTTCCCATGAAAAACCGGTAATTTTCGTCTTCCCTGTCCCCGACCTCCCGCAGAATGGCGCATAAAACGACCAAAATTACCAAAAACCGCCTATTTTTGGCAAAAAACAGCCATTTTTACGCAAAAAACACCGCTTTTTTCGTGTAGACTGCTATTGAACATTATAACTCGACAGCTCATACACCTTATCAATCCAGAAGTCTGGATAGTCTGTATATGTTGCAAACGTGATGTTTTTCACCCCGCCAACACCTTCTGCATACCATGATGTTACATACCCGACACGTGAGGTTATATATGATCTGGATCTGGTATCTACTAAAATTGTATCTGTAAATGTGCCCGCGGGAACGGAAATCGGGTCGTTATTCTTATACATAGTTATGATGTCAATTACCGTTCCTTTATCTTCCAGTGTCATATGTATCTCATGCGGTAAACCCGGCACGAAGGTTGAAAACATTAGAGGCACAGGTTCAGGCAGGACTGTTAATTCAGCATCGTCAACATCATAGCTCCCGACTAATGATAACGACATAGAATAATCAGACAGGATATACGCGAAACCCCTCTGAATATCATCATTATACCACGATTCCTGCTCAATACACTGATAACCGGATACATATGTTTGTCGATTGATCCTATCATGGCTTGAAAAAACAGATACTTTGCCCGTAACAACTTGCGTATATTTATACGTCCATTCGTTGCCAATATGAAACATAAGATACCGATCCAAATCAATCCGCACAACGGGCCCATAGGCCATTCCCATTCCGGGAACAGAGTTGCTGACACCGCAACGGACTTCTGAATAGACGCCGGTACCGGCCAGGACATGCCAAGACTGACTGGGTGGATAAAAGCAGGCCATATCCGTTCGATCATCTCCATCGTAATCACCTGGAACCGGATAGGTTCCCGTGTAGCCAAACTGTTTTTCCCGGTAACCTTTTTGAGATCCCAGCACATGCCACATCCCATGGTCAGCATGATAAATGGCTATATCACTGATCCCATCCCCATCATAGTCACCAACAACCGGAACCGTATTTTCATAACCAAACTGTTGATAGCGCAATCCGCCTTTGGACTGCATAATAAACCATGTTCCATTAGCCGGTCCATAGACTCCATAATCCAATGTCCCATCATCATCAAATTGCCCAACAATGGGCAATGCCTGATCATAGCCAAACTGCCAGCTTTTGAACCCATCTGTAGACCGCTGAACATACCAGGTTCCGTTATAAATCTGATAGATGGCAATGTCGTCTTTTCCGTCACCATCAAAATCACCACGCACTGGTAAAGCTCCGTAATACCCAAACTGCACTTCTTTATATCCATCCTTACTCTGATTGATATGCCACATTCCGGTTTCAGGACAATAGCAGGCGATATCTGATATACCGTCTCCATCATAATCGGCTACTGCCGGAATGGTTCCATCATAGCCAAACTGGTTAGTAATGATGCTGTCAGCACTCTCTGCAATATGCCAGGATCCACCGTCCGCAATATAATCACAGGCATCCGTCTTCCCATCTCCGTCAAAGTCACAAACGGCGCTGAATCCGGTCAGGCCCAGGGACAGCAAAATCAAGCAAATCAAATATTTCATATTATCAGTATTCCAAAATTGAACGTTAACATCTTGAACCGTGTTTATTGCTACTGGTAATGATGAGTAACTTCAATATTAATCTGGTCTGAAAATGACTCGTTTCGGCTGTTCAGCCCCCCCCGTTTTCACGGTTGGCGCGTGTGAAAACTGCTTCGGGCTCAGATTGAACGCCGTAACTGGCAACCCCAAAAAAATACGAATATTACTTGCTTTTAAACACCAAGAAAAACGGGGACAGAGCATGCGCTAAATAAGAGAAAAAATGCGATTTACGTGGGCGATCATCATGGTCATTGGGCACATGTTCATGGGAACTTATCAGTGGGCAAAGCGTAAGCCGGGAATCTTCCCACGGTGCCCCGGAGACATG
>RZZM01000671.1 GCA_009929845.1 Spartobacteria bacterium | reverse complement strand
AATTATTCATGGCACGAAAAGTGCTGAATAATAGCGGGAAGTTTGACGGCTTCCCGAAGGGTCTGGTCATCGGAGAGGCCTGAAGTTGTGACAGAAGATACATCGAGGTTGGTTGTGTGCATACTGAAAGGGAGTTAGGCGAATGAAAAAAATCGCGATTATATCATTGGGGCTGTGGATTGTGGGAACGCTTGTTGTTCAGGGGACGGTGAAAATTGTAGGCAATCCGATGCCGGATTATGTCACCATCAACAATGCCCTCAGCGCGGCCGGTCCCGGCGCGGTGATCCGCTGCTCAACGGGTCTTTACGAGGAGGTGGTCAGCATTTATAATCGCAGCATCACTATCGACGGCGGTTATGACATCGCCTGCGTGAGCAAGGTGGCCGGGGGAACCTATATCCGCGTGCCGGCTCCCGGTGTTGGATCATCCGTCATCCTGATTTCGAATGCCGTGGCCAACCTGATCGATCTGGATGTTGCCAACGCTCGACCGTTCGGCGCTAACGAGATGAACGGCGGGGGAATACGGATCGAGGCGCAGAGCACGGTGAGCCTTGACGGATGTTCCGTGTACAACAACGTAGCGAACGGCTGCGGCGGGGGCATCTACGTGGACCAGTCCACGCTGGTATTGACCAACAGCCTGGTCCTCAGCAATGAAGCTCGGAATGTGTCCGGCGCGTTTGCCGGGGCGGGCGGCGGCATTGGGGCGCTCGACAGTTTCGTTGAGCTGCGCGGCGGCGCGGCGGGTTCTCCTGATTCCTGTCGAGTGGACTACAACATCGCAGACGCCTCGGGCGGCGGCATCTACCTCGAGCGCAGTGCCTGCCTCGTAACCGGCGAGACGGCCGACATCCGTTACAATGTGGCCACCAACGGCGGCGGGATCGCGGCGGTGGACGGTTCGTTTCTGGATGTGTGCGGCGGCGCCGATATGGGGGGCAATCATGCCCATGCGGCCGGTGGCGGCATCCTGCTGGCGGGCTACGCGACCGGGATTGTCCACGGTTCGCAGACCTTTATCGGCTTCAACGGCACAACCCTGGGCCCCAATACGGCCAGCAATACCCTGAACAACAGCGTGGGGGGCGGAATCAGCGTCCAGTTCTCCATCCTGATGGTCGAAAACCTTGCGCGTGTCGCGCATAATATGGCCAGTCGGGGTGGCGGCGGTATCCATGTCAGCAACGGCTATTGCCGGATTGACAATGCCTCGGTCGGCTATCCCTACAACACCCTGCACACCAATTGGGCGGACTCCGGTGGCGGAATACAGGTGTCGATGAATTCGGAACTGGAGTTGGCGAACGGCGCCATGGTCAAGGGCAATGTGGCGGATTACTTTTATGGTGGTGGTATCTATGGCTATCGCTCCACACTCACCATGGATGATTCCGCGGTGGGGGATAATGTGGCCGAGGGCGATCACGGGGGCGGTATCTATCTGCTGAGCTGCAGTATCACCGGACGGCAGGTCAATGTCTACGGGAACAAATGCTACGGTGATGATGGCGGCGGCATGTACGCCTATCGTTCGGA
>RZZM01000670.1 GCA_009929845.1 Spartobacteria bacterium | reverse complement strand
GCATGCAGTGATAGCAGGGGTTGCAGAGTCATTCGGTTGTATTCCTTCAGATACAACCATCTGCGGTGCGACTCGCTACCCGCAAATCCTAATCGCACTGTTATGTAGCCCGTCAAGGCGTTTCGGATCCGTTAGGTCGACATTTCTTTCTCTCCTGCATGATCGGGGCGTCAAGTTCAGCTCAGACTGTTATTAGTAGACGAGGCCCGTTAGGAGCTCGCTGCAATATCTATATTAGCGCTTCGGATCTGCAACCGTAGTCTCTAAGTGAAGCGGATACGCAGAGCGCACCGCAGTGCGATTATAGCGGCTTGCAGAAAGGCTTTAGCATGTACATGACACTATCCGATCGGAACAATCGGTTTGTACGGTGTTCCTGTCCTCCATACGCAGGCAACGCGCGCCGCCACTTTCCTGGCAATGCGCACGATAGCTTCTTGTTTTTTCATTCGACTGGTGAGTTTGCTGAAGTCGCGCAAGAGGCCGCGATCATGGCGGATCGCCACCCAGGCGGTCTCAATGAGCAGAGACCGGAGCACGCGGTTGCGCCGAGGGGTGATGCCCGTGGCCTTCTCGTTTTCTCCCGAGCTGTCAGTAGATGGAATCAGCCCGACAAAGGAGTTGAACTTGTCGATGTTGGCAAAGCGACTGATGTCCTGAATCTCAGTGTAGAGCATGAAGGCCGTCTTCGGGCCGATTCCCGGAATCGTTTGGAGCAGGCGCGTGATGCGTGCGGCCTCTCCCTCCCTGCAATGCGCCCGCAGCTTGCGAACAATAAGCGCCAAGCGTCGCGACTCTTCGCGCAGGGCTTCAAGCGTGATTAGCAGGCAGTCCGAATGCGGCCCAGGTTCCGAACAGAGCCCTTCCAGGCGCGTAAGGAACGCCCCCGACCAGCACCGATAAGCGGAGTCTTCCACTACCGGGATCCCGTAGTACTTGAGAAAACTCTTGATGCGATTCTTCAGCCTTCGCATATGCGAACTGCTTCGCTCTCGTAGGCGACACAGCGACCGCAGCCGTTCAATGGCCGGGTCTGGGACATGGATGGCAATGAGGTCACCGTTCTCGAGACCTCGTGCAAGTTTGCGCGAGTCACGGCGGTCTTCTTTCTGTCGGCGCTCTTTATCGGTCGTAGGCACATCAGCAGCATGTGTCACAATATTGGCAATGCCAAGATCAACAAGTTGCCGGTGTGCCCAGAACCCACTGAAGCCCGCCTCGTAGACCGAGCGGTAGATCCCTCCCGGATAGTTCTTCACCATATGCGTATGCAGCCCCCGTGGATCGGGAGGCATTGTCATGGTTCTCACTTCCGTGCCTGCCGTTCGAATCGTCACCTTCCAACTCCGATGGTGGACGTCGAGCCCGAGGTTGAACACTTGACCATCAAACCGTACATCACTAAGTTGAGTCTCCATGGGCGCTTTCCTTTCCTGTTGCCTGTTCGCAACTTCTTACCTAAGGAATCGAAAGCCCCTTTCTCTTTCGGCGCAAGAACGATTCGCACCGTGTGGCTAACATAAGGTCTCTCTGGTTCGCATATCCTG
>RZZM01000669.1 GCA_009929845.1 Spartobacteria bacterium | reverse complement strand
GTGCTGACGAGCAACCGCTGGACCACGGTATGCATCGGCGGCATATTGGGCTCGGGGAACATACGGGGAACATCACGGGCCTCCCAGCGATAAACAATGGTGTCTTCGTCTTCCGTAACCGAGGCGTCCACCGTGTCCTCGATTTCCCCCTTCAGGGCCATCATCCGCAACGGAGCGTCCGCCGGGGCATGAATTTCGACAGCGCTGCGCAGCATCGGTCGCGTACTTTCAAACACGTTCCAGTCATACCAGGTATCAGCCATACGCGGCTGCACGATGCGGTCATAAAGCACGTAATGGATGACATCCCCGACATCCACGCCCGCGACATTGACCTGGATCACCTTTTCATTGGGATTGTAGATATTCTGGGCCATGGACCCGGGATTGATCATGATCTTGCTTTGTGCCTCGACATCCACGTTGACCACCGTGCCATCCGCCTTGATGATCCGGACCAGGTCAATGCGACAGTCCTCCGGTCCACGCTGGTAGGGAATGGTAAAAAAACTGGAAATGGTCTGATACCCGCGGCGGCCCTCTTCAGTCAGGATTTTGATATACTCCTCATTCCATTGTTCATAGGTGCCGTCCGCCTGGTAATTCACGCGCAATATGCCGTCCACCAGCACGGTATCCGCGTCGGGGTATTCCTCCGAGGCAACACGTTCCGCGGCCGCCAATACGGCCGGAGCGTCCAGTATGCCGGCGGAGAAATCTTCCTGCGCGCAGACGGCTCCCGTGAGCATGCAGAGGCACAGGGCTCCGATATATGCGATTCCGATGTGGTTATGTTTCATGATTCACTCCATTTTCATTCTGTACATTCAGTGCACGCGTTCAATTACATAGTGGGCGATGGCCTCGAGCGGCGTCCTGTCGGCGGGCAGGGCCCCAAGCGATTCCACCGCGTGGTCAACCAGTCGCCGGGCCTCCTCGCGCGCCCGTTCAATCCCGAACAGCGCGGTGTAGGTCATCTTCTTGCGTTCCGCGTCCGAACCGACCGGTTTCCCGAGTACTTCGTCGGTGGAAACCTCGTCCAGGATATCATCCGTAATCTGAAAGGCCAGTCCAATATCCTCGCCATAGGCGCCCAGCAACGCCAGGTGCTCCGCGGACGCCCCGGACGCCCGTCCGCCCATGCGGCAGGCGGCCTGGATGAGGCGGGCTGTTTTATGCGTGTGAATATAGGCCAGCCGGTCCTCCGAGGGCGCCTCCCCTTCGGCAAGCATATCTTCCACCTGGCCGCCGATTACCCCGCGGCTCCCCGCCGCTTCCGCCAGATCGCGCACGAGTAGTCCGGCCAGGTCCGGCGGCAGGCCGCCCAGCAGTTCAAAGGCGAACGTCAGCAGCGCGTCGCCCGCCAGGATCGCGTTGGCCTCGCCAAACGCCACATGGCAGGTCGGCTTGCCGCGCCGCAGGGCATCGTCATCCATCGCGGGCAAATCATCATGGATCAGGGTGTAGGTGTGCAGGCATTCGATGGCGACCCCCGGCAACAGCCCCGCCTGGCCGTCGCCGCAGACCGCCTCCGCCGCCGCCATGCA